>WFSA01000266.1 GCA_015486215.1 Anaerolineae bacterium
GCCCTAGCTATAATTCCTGTATGGATACTGTGCAGATCGAAGAAGTAGATGATAAAGTAAAGATCACCCTGCCCGTGCGACGGCACGGCTGGCTGGTGGGGCTGTTCAGCATCACCCTGCTCATCTGGCTGGCCGGGCTGATCGTGATTGCGCTATCCATGTTTGATGAAGGGAGAACTGCCGTTCTCAACTGTATAGTTCTGATCTGGCTCGCCTTCTGGGGACTCATCGGCAAAGCATTGTGGAAACAGTGGCAGCGATACGTTTCCCCCCGTGAGATTCTTTATTTAACCGATGACACACTCATTTTACGCCGCCCCGTCTCCATTTTTGGCTCCACCGACGCATATGACCACAATTTGATGGAGCCGTTCATCTATGACAACGCTCGCCGCGCCATCACCTTCACCTACGGCTCGCATCTCATCCCCTTCGCCCACACCCTGCCCTCTAACGAGGCCGAACAACTCGTACAGAAACTCAACAGCCTCTATTTCCCCGATTGGGATATGGAATTTGATGATGAATAGGAAAGGAATAGAACGAGGAATAGAACGCAGATGACACAGATTGTCAGGATAGAAACGTATCTTCTCAGTATTCTGGGGAGACTTGACAAATTTTCCTAATGATACTCATGTAAAATAAAGTGCCGATGAAATTTGTCAAGTCTTGTCCACGATTTATTGAGAAGATACATAGAAACGGATAAACCAGAAAAGAATGATCTGCAGATTTCGCAGGTTAGCGCAGATAAAAACATTCAATCCTACAAATCTGCGTCCCATTAAGGGAAAACTCGTAAATAACTGTGGCCAAGGTGACAGGCACTTGCCAAGTGCCTGTCACCTGAAAGTCCAAAGTTAAAAACGAACCTTCCCTAAGTAACGTATGAACCCACTCCGCCGATTAGCCGCTTTCATTCCCGTCACCTTGTCACGCCATATTTTGCGGCATGGGGTGATGGAGGCTGGCGTACCGAATGATTTATATGCGGCCACGCTCTTTTCTGATATTTCCGGCTTCACGGCGATGTCAGAAAATTTGGCCTCTGACGGCGCACGCGGAGCCGAAGAGGTCAATCGGGTGTTGATGTTGACTTTTACGGCGATGATTGACGTGATTCACAAGATGGGCGGCGCAGTCGCTCATTTTTATGGGGATGCGATGGCGATCTATTTCCCAGATGAGGATGGTACAGCGGCGGCACGCGCTGTCTCTTGCGCTCAACAGATGCAGGAGTTGATGCTGACACGCTTCCAAACGGTCAAAACCCATCGCCCGCCTGATAAAGACCCCAATTTTCCTTTAACCATCAAAATCGGCGCGGGATACGGCCGTTGTCAGGAACTCATTCTTGGTGATGAAACGGATGGATATGAGTTTGTCTTGCGCGGAGCGGCCGTTGAACAAGCCGCCGAAGCTGAAAAACATGCCAGCGCGAGTCAAATCATCGCCAGCCACTCCCTTTGTCAACACTTAGACGAACGGGATAACGATCCAGCCGATTTCACCAATGTAAGAGAGCAGTGCCCATCAATTCAAGCGGTATATGAGGACACCTCTCCATTACTCGACTGGGAAGCGTATGATAAAGCGTCACTGGAACAGTTAGAGCGCGTTCTTCTCGCTTTTATACCATCTTCGCTACACGAAAAGCTGCGTGGTATGAGCGCAATACATTTAGCCGAGCATCGCCCCGTCACCTCTATTTTTGTGCAATTTGAGTATGAAAACGGCCGTTTACAAGCGTATTATCAACACGTTCGAGCGATCATCAATCGCTTTGGAGCCAAAAACGGGCGGCTGAACCGCGTCCTGACAGGCGACAAAGGGAACCAACTGCATATCATGTTCGGCGCACCCATCGCCCCCGACGCGCCTGAGCAAGCGATTCGCTGCGCCTTGGCCTTGCAACGAGAACGGCCATCATACATCAGCAAGCAGCAGATCGGCTTGGCGGCAGGCAAGGCGTTTGCCGCCCCCGTCGGCGCGTCCAGTCGTAGCGAGTACACCGTCGTCGGTGATGTGGTCAACCTGTCGGCACGGTTGACGGCGATTTGCAAAGATGGCGGCATACTCACCGACGAAGCGACCGCCCGTCGAGCGCAAAAATCGATCCAATTCAGCCGCATTCCCCCCGTCCATTTGAAGGGAAAACAAGGCACGATGATCCCCCATTATGCCGAAGGTGATGTGGCGATGGCGACCCAAATCCAAGCATATTTTGGCCGCTGGCAAGAGCCGCCAGTGGGACGAGAGAAGGAAACTGCCGTCATGCTGGCGGTGATGGATGAGGCGTGGCAAGCGCAGACTCCATCGGCGAACGGCCGTGTATTGGCTATTTCTGGAGATATCGGATCGGGCAAAACGCGCCTGCTGGCCGCAGGGGTGCAACAATGGCTGCAAAAGGGGGGCGAAGGGCTTGTCGGCCTTTGTCAACAACATTTAAGCGACACTCCGTTTGCCGTATGGCACACTATTTGGCAAGATTTCTTCGGCTTGCACCCCGCCATGAGCGCGGACGAACAGGCAAAAACAGTCATCGAGCGCACACGAGCGTTACTGCCCGATGTAAGTGATGATGACATCGGCTTATGGGGAGAGTTGCTGGGGCTGCCCATTGAACAAACGGCCGTTTTGAAAGCGATGAACGCCGAAACACATCAACTGCGCTTCTTCGCCCTCGCCCGTCGCTGTCTGCATGTCGCCGCCACCACCCAGCCGCTGCTCATCGTCCTTGAGGACATCCATTGGGCAGACGAAGCAAGCCTCAAATTGATCGATGAATTGGCCGCCCGCTTGACCGATTCACCCCTGCTCATCACCTTGCTTTTCCGTCCGATAGATGATCTGCCCTTAGAGATATTAACAAAAGCGACGACGATCCAAATCAGCGACCTTACCCCGCAAGAGGGGCGCAAATTGATGCAGCGATTAACGGGCGAGGAATCATTGCCGCCCTTAGTTGAGCGGCATCTCGGCCTACGCGACCGTGACGGCCGTAACAGCCCCGTCAATCCCCTCTTTTTGGAAGAAGCGTTAAATATGTTGACAGGGACGGGGGTGCTAAAGTTGAACGGCCGTGTGCAAGTGGATGAAAAAGCATTAGAAAAAATGCCCCTGCCCGACAGCATCTACAGCTTGCTCTTAGCGCGGCTGGATCGATTACAGCCAGCCCGACGGGAACTTTTACAAGTCGCCTCCGTCATTGGCCGCGAATTCGCCCTCAAAGCGTTAGACAGCATCACCCATGATCAAGATCATGACACGCTGATCGAACTATTGACAGGGCTTGCATCGGCGCAGATGACGCAGCAGATCGCTCACGATCCTGAATGGGTTTACCTCTTTCTGCACGCGCTGACGCATGAGGTCGCTTACGAAAGTCTGCCGTTTGCACGACGACAAATTTTACACACGGCCGTTGCTGATTGGTTAGAAGCTGAATATGCAGACAATCTAAAGCCGTTCTACACAGCCTTGTCGTACCATTACGGCCATACCGATCAGCATGAAAAAGGGCTTACATACGCCCTGTCCGCCGCCAACGCCGCTCGTGACATCTTTGCCAACAAAGAAGCGGTCGAATTTTACACACAGGCAGAACGGCATTTGACTGTGCTGGGGGTTGAGGAAAGATGGGAAACGGCCGTTGAAATTTATCTTTCTCGTGGAAATATATTACGTTATTTAGGAGAATTATCACGAGGAATTATTGATGCTGAGAACATGCTCAACTTTTCCTTAATGCACCATCACGAACCCTATACAGCATCAGCTTATAACTTAAAGGCAGATTTAAGATATCGTCAAGCACAATTTGAGGATGTTCAAGAGTTAGCGCAAAAAGTTATGGTTGATTTAGGGAAAGGCGTTCCTGTTGTAGAAAAAGCAAAAGCTGCACATTGGCTTGGCATGTCCACAGCCGCATTAGGCAATTATGCTGATGCCCTGAAAAATTTGCAACAAGCAAAACATCTGTGCATCACAGCCCATGACAAAAACCTGCTTGCCCGTATTTTAGAAGGAATTGCCTATATTCAATACTCACAAAAACAACTGGACTCAGCCTTACTATCAATGCAGGAAAGCGTAAATTTATCACGTAATTTCAGCATTCCTGCTAATATCGCATCAGCATTAAACAATATAGCTTTAGTACAATTTGAATTAGGGCACACAGAAGAATCCCTGCATACATTTAAGGAAGCTGCAACATTGGTTCAAGATTATAACGACAGTTTCTTTGCAACAATTCTAAGCAATCACGCTGAAACCTTAACGTACGCTGGAAAACTAAACGCTGCATTCAAAACATTCAACATTGTTATTGCCATTTTCTCTAAATTAGAAGATTCACACGGTTTAGCCGAAGCGTACGCGCGTCTCGGGTATGATTTCTATATCTTTAATGGTGAATGGGCACAAGCACAAGAGTATTTGAAAAAAACGGACACATTTATAGAAGAATATCCGGGCACTTTCCCCAGATTGGAAACAAAAATCTTAATAGGAAAAGGGATTATTGCCCTTGAAAACGACCAAATTCCTATAGCAACTTCATTCTTTTCTAAAGCAAAAAGTATTATTAAAAGCAAAAAATTAACATGGTGGGAACCTATCCACATGTATTATGATGCAGTGATTCAGTTAAAACAAAATTCACCTGTGCAGGCAGAGGAAGCCTTACTTATAGCTATTGACGCAACTAATAATAATGGATGTCCCGACTACTTACCATTAATTTATTTGCAATTAGCTTGCCTAGAATCGAATGACAAAACAAAGCTGGTATACTTAACGTATTGTATTGAACATGCAGAGAAACGCGCCAGATATAGTGATAAAATGAAATGTTTGCAGCAAGCAGGCAACATCTACAGTAAATTCAATGATCCAAAACTGCAAACTTTAGGGCAAACATACCTTACGACATCTCAAAAGATGCAAGAAAAAATAAAGGCTCAAGAATACTCTTGAGCCTCTTTTGCCGACTCTGCTGAAAAAAGTGTGTTTGAGGCGAAAGTTTGATTTTTTGACATGACTCATTTTACGCAAGATGATCTTTACACTTTGAGGACGGGCACAAGGCCGCACCCCTGCAATTTACTCCTGTAGGGGTGACCCTTGTGGTCGCCCAATCACGCAACAACTATAAAAATGATTCACCCTAATTTGAACCACGTCAACTTTTTTCAGTGGACTCTTTTACTTTTCAAAAAAGTATTTAAGTCTATGTGCCTCCGGGCAACCATCCTTTTGTCAGACGGTCACCTAAGCCGCCCGCAAATTTTTCTGTGGTGAGCTTCTTCAACATCTCATGATCTGCATCAGTGAGTTCGTATCCAGCGAGGGCACTCTTCGGGTCGCTCAATAATTGTTTACGGAACGATCCATCCATAACTGCTTTTGAAATAATTTCTTGTACAACTGATTCAGACATATTACTCTCCTATTATTGTAACTATTCAGCCTATCAATTATTTCATCACAAAGAAGCAAAGATCACAAAGAAAATCTTAAAAAACTTCGTGTTCTTCGTGTCTTTGTGGTTAATGTGGACAATAGCTGAGTAGTTACCTATTATTTTCAATACGGATAATTAATAACTTTAGTATGACATTTTCCCTTCATTTGTCAACCCCATAGCCAAACTATTAGATGAATTCAATGGTATTTTATATCTTCTCAGTATTCTGGGGAGACTTGACAAATTTTCCTAATGATACTCGTGTAAAATAAAGTGCTGATGAAATTTGTCAAGTCTTGTCCACGGTTTATTGAGAAGATACGGTATTTTTATGAAAAAGAGCTTGAAAAAATTAATATATGATTGGCAAACGGCCGTCACCCACACCACCAACCCCCTTCCCCCCCGCTACGACGGGAAAGATATATTGCTGAAACAATTCAGCGAAAAAACAAGCGAAGTCGCCCCTGGCACCTGCTTCGTCGCCCGCACACGGACGGACAGCGATGGGCATCCATGGATCGGTAAAGCGATTGAACTGGGCGCCAGCATGATTCTGGCAGAACGCTCTGCGGATGAGGTCGGCGTTGTCGTGCCGTCCGATGTGATCTATTGGCAGGTTGAGGATACCGCCTTGACATTGGCATGGCTTGCGGCCGCATGGGAAGAGTTTCCCGCCCGCGAAATGCAGATTATCGGCATCACCGGCAGCGATGGGAAAACGACAACAGCTAACTTGCTATACGAAATCTTGCGTGCGGCTGGGATAAAAGCAGGCCTCCTCTCAACCGTCCGCGCCGTGATTGATGACCAAGATGAGTTATTGCAATTGCACGTCACCACCCCCGAAGCTCCCGTCGTGCAACAGTATTTGCGGCGTATGGCAGATGCAGGGGTAACACATTGCATTTTGGAAGTGACTTCGCATGGGCTGGCACAGCATCGTGTCGGCGGGATCAATTTTGAAACGGCCGTCATAACCAATATCACCCACGAACATCTCGATTATCATGGCAGTTATGAGGCATATTTTGCCGCCAAAGCGCGGCTCTTTACCGGATTGGAACGATGGGGAACGGCCGTTTACAACGCCGACGACTCTTCATACGAAAAGCTGAAAGTGGTCACCCCCGCCATCCCCCTCACTTACAGCATCCATCAAAAAGCGCATGTGACGGCAAAAAACATCAGCTATACCGCCCAAGCGACTGAATTTGACCTCCATTTGCAAAGCGATATGCTCCACATTCGCTCGGCATTGGTCGGCGAGTTTAATGTGTATGATATGCTGGCGGCGGCAGCAGCAGCCTATGGAATCGGGGTTGAGTTAGCTGATATTGGGAATGGATTGGAGCGCGTGACGGCCGTTGACGGCCGTATGCAGCGCATTGATCGCGGACAGCCGTTCTTAACAATTGTCGATTTTGCCCACACCCCCTTCTCTTTGCAAAAATTGCTCGCGGCGGGGCAGGCGATGGTGAAAGGCCGCTTGATCGTTCTCTTTGGCAGCGCAGGCAAACGGGATGTGGAAAAACGGAGAATGATGGCCGAAACGGCCGTGCGTGATGCCGATCTCGTCATCCTCACCGCCGAAGACCCGCGTACCGATTCATTGGACAACATCTTGGAAACGATGGCAACAGCATCCCGTGCCGAAGGTGGTGTTGAAGGAGAAACTTTCTGGCGCATTCCAGATCGTGGCCGCGCTATCTACCACGCCCTCACCCTTGCCCAACCTGACGATTTACTCCTCATCTGCGGCAAGGGGCATGAGCAATCTATCTGTTTTGGCACGACTGAATATGAATGGGACGACCGCACAGCGACCATCACCGCACTTGATTTGTTCTTAAAAGGGGAAGAGATGGTTGATTTGGGGCTGCCGACATTTTCCCCGTAGGGGCGACCCGCTGGGTCGCCCGTTTATGATTTGTTGCAATGTGGATGTAAAAAAGCCGCCCCAGCGGGGCGGCTCTACGATTTTTGTTTTTGTGTGACGGTTTTTATTTTGCGTGATTGATAGCTCGCATTTCGCGGATGACGGTGACTTGAATTTGGCCGGGATATTGCATCGTCTCTTCGATTTTGCGGGAGATGTCTTTGGACATGCGCTGCGCGGCTAAATCGTCGATCTGTTCTGGTTTGACCAACACACGCACCTCGCGGCCAGCTTGCAGGGCGTAGGCGATTTCTACCCCTTTATGGGCTGTGGCAATATCTTCCAACGCCCGCACCCGCTTGAGATAATTCTCCAAACTTTCACGCCGTGCGCCCGGCCGTGCGCCAGAAATAGCGTCGGCCGCTTCTGTCAAAATCGCCTCGACGGAGGTGGGGTCAACTTCATGATGGTGGGCTGCGATGGCGTTGACGACAATCGGCGGCACTTTGTACCGTTTGGCATAATCGGCACCAAGTTGAGCGTGTGTCCCCTCTTGATCGTGATCCATCGCCTTGCCCAAATCATGGAGCAAGCCGCCCATCTTTGCCATCTCGATATTTGCGCCCAATTCAGCGGCCAAAATGCCGGCAATTTTTGCCGCTTCAACAGAATGCGCCAACTGGTTTTGTCCGTAAGAGGTGCGATATTTGAGCCGCCCCAACATTTTGATAATTTGGGGATGAAGGGCGTGTACATTCGCTTCATACGCCGCTTCTTCGCCCGCTTTCTGCATCACCCGATCTACCTCTTTTCTGGAATCTTTGAGCAATTTTTCGATACGGGCGGGGTGAATACGGCCGTCTGCAATCAATTTTGTCAATGCCCGCCGCGCAATCTCGCGCCGCACAGAATCAAAGCTGGAGATGATGACCGTTTCGGGGGTGTCGTCCACGATGACATCGACACCAGCCGCTTGTTCAAATGCGCGGATATTACGGCCGTTTCGACCAATAATCCGCCCTTTCAGCTCCTCTTTAGGCAGTTCCACTCTGGATGTCGTATTTTCCGTCACCTGATCGCTGGCAACACGCTGGATAGCCATCGTGACCAATTTACGCGCTTTCACTTCGGCCGTTTCCCGCGCCCGCTCTTCAATTTCGCGCATCAATCGCGCCATATCTTGACGCGAATCTTCCTCAACTTCCAATAACAACGCCTCTTTTGCCTCTGAACTCGTCATTTTTGCAACCTGTTCCAGCTTTTGCAAATGTATCTCTGAACTTTTCTCTAACTCGTTGCGACGACGATCCAAGCGGCTCTGTTGCGTGCTGATTGATTTTTCCCGATTTTCTAAGCGTTGCTGCTGCTGATCGAGCTTTTCACTTCGATTTTCAATGCGGTCTGCCTCTTTTGCCAAATCAGCGTAACGCCGTTCAGCCGTCCGCTCCGCTTCGGTACGCATTTTGCGTGCATCTTGCTCGGCCGATTTGCGTATCGCATCTGCATCTGCCAACGCTTTTTCTAAGCGTATGTCAACATCATGCTGCACCTTTTCTAAGCGTCCTTCGATATCATGATGCGCTCGCTCGCTGCGTGCTTCAATATCTTTTTGCGCCTTTTCGCTTCGCGTTTCAATATCTTTTTGCAATTGCAAATATTGTTGTTGTATATCCGCCTGCGCCTTATCTTGCTTTGGTTTTAGATAAAACCACATAATAATGGCGGTTATACCGCCGCCAATGATAAATCCAACCAATAAAGAGATCATATCCATAAGAAAGTTCCTCCACAGGCATTTTTATTAGATGCCCTTGTTTTTATTTTTTTCTTGCAGCTACCAAGCCTCCCGATGTCGTACCCGCTTGCACGGGTATCCATTGCGGAACAGCATGAGCAGCTACTTTTTATTTTCAATTTCATCCCACAATTCATCAATTACAGGCTTGATAGTGCCATAATGAAAGCCGCGCTGCTGCAAAAAACGGCCGATTTTCAACCGAAATTTATCTTGCGGCAAATGCGCCAATTGGCGCATTTTTTTGCGGGCGACTATTTCAGCCGATTCGTCCTCATCCAACTCTGCTAAAGCAGATTCAATCACATCCCGCCCCACCCCTTTTTGCCGCAGCTCATGCTGCAATGCAAGGCGGCTGCGCGGTTTAAACGTCACCCGCTGTTCAACCCAAAATTGGGCAAAGGCGTTGTCATCAAGCAGATTAACCGCTTTTAACTCAGCGATCACTTGCGCGACGCTCTCATCATCATACTTCTTTTGCCGTAGCCTGCGCTCCACTTCGACGATGCTGTGCGGGCGCAAGCTGATGAGATGTAAAGCGTTATTCTTCGCCCTATCTTTTAGATTTTCCCGTTTTAATCTTTCAATCTCCGCTGGTGAAAGCTGCTGCCCTTTGCGTAACGCTTGTGCCGTGCTGTATGGCAGGCCAAAGGCGAACGCATCATCTAGGAAGACAGAGACCCGATTGGAATCCCGTTTTTGAATCGTTAAGGCGGTTATCGTTTGCACTTTTTTTGTGACTGTCGTCACCTTTCCTCTGCTTATAAACAGGCAACAAAAAACGGCCGTAATGTCATCCATCACGGCCGTTTTATCAAATCTATATGCGAAAATAAAAAATGCAAACCAATAGATACCGCTATAGGCGGCACTGAGGTCAATTATTCACTATTATCCCTGCTTCCCATCTAAAGAAGGGTGTTATCTTGGGGTAAATGTCCGTATATTACGGACACAATTCATTTCAGGTTGACATAAATTCTTCGTACTTGGTAATCAAGAACCGTCTATTAAGATAATGTAAGTTGTGTGCAGGCCGCCTACGGCCGTTACACAAAGCAGGTATTGAATTCGCAGTAAAAATTTAACTCAAAAGGTTACTCTCCAACGAGTAACCTCTTGCTATTTAGTCGTGATAAACAAAAGATGTGCAACCACCATACAAACTTGCCGCTTGCAAACCTGCATCTTGCCCGCATAGGTACTTATTTCGCGCAAGCAAATGTACACACTTTTAATTTGTCACTCATCCAAGGCAGGCTGTTCAGGTAAATCTGCATCCTGTCGGATGAGCAGTTCCAACTCGTCCAATGTTGCTGGGTTTTCAACAAGGAACTGTTTAGCATTTTCACGTCCTTGCCCCAGCAGTGCATCGTTGTAGCGGAAATACGCGCCCCGTTTTTGAACCAGCTCACGTTCAACAGCCAAATCCAGCACAGAACCTGAGCGGGAGATGCCTTCGTTATACATGATGTCGAATTCACATTCAGTAAAGGGAGGGGCGACTTTATTTTTCTTCACTTTGATGCGTGTGCGGTTGCCAATGATGTCACCGCGCTGTTTGAGTGCCTTGATGCGGCGAATATCAAGCCGCACAGAAGCGTAAAACTTGAGGGCATTGCCCCCTGTTGTTGTTTCAGGATTGCCAAACATAACCCCGATTTTGTGACGGAGTTGATTGGTAAAAATAACCATCGTGTCAGACTGCTTGATGATGCCCGACATTTTGCGTAATGCTTGTGACATGAGACGCGCTTGCAATCCCATATGACTGTCGCCCATCTCCCCTTCGATTTCGGCACGAGGCACAAGGGCAGCGACGGAGTCAATAACAACGACATCCATCGTGCCAGAACGGATGAGAGCTTCGGCAATTTCTAATGCTTGTTCGCCTGTATCTGGTTGTGAAATGTAAAGTTCGTCTATGTTTACGCCAATTTTGGCGGCGTAGGAAGGGTCAAGCGCATGTTCCATGTCGATGAACGCACAAATGCCGCCTCTTTTTTGAGCTTCGGCGACGACGTGCTGACATAATGTTGTCTTACCAGATGATTCTGGGCCGTAGATTTCGATGACGCGCCCGCGCGGCAAACCGCCGACACCTAATGCAATATCTAAAGGCAGACATCCAGTTGGGATAGTCTCGACTTGCATATGTGTTGCATCGCCCAAGCGCATGATAACGCCTTCGCCAAATCGTTTTGTAAGGCTGGCAAGGGTGTTTTCTAATGCACGCTCTCTTTTCTTATCGCTCATAAGTTGCTCATTAGTGACAAAATGTCACTTGATTTTAATCCTGAAAATTGATTGTGTAGTGTACAATAGCGGCATGGAATTAGCAAACAAGGCAGATGACAACGCACCCTATCAGGAAAATCGGGGTGTCCGTTTGGCGACAACGGGTGATGCGTGGGAAATTGCGCGGTTGTTACGCAACGGCCGTTATCTGCACGCACATCCCGATTGGTATGAGCCGGCAGATTGGATTGGCGAGCAAGGCTTTGTCTTGCTACCAGAATCGTTGATGAAACGGCGCGGGGGATTGCTCTTCGACACACCGCCCCCTCTGCAAGCGTGTTTAGTCGTGGCGGCTGACCCGCTGCCAGCCGCTTGGGTGCGGGTGATGGCGATGCGCGGCGAGGGGGATATGGGCGAAATCGGGGGGAAATTGTGGAAGGCGGTGCGCTGCCACACGGCCGTTTCCGAGATAGGATGGCTGCTCAGTGACGCATGGCCGCTTCCTTTTTTGCCGCAATGGGGCTTTTCGCCCGCTTACAATATCGAGACATATCGCAAAGAGAATATGAAGATGCCCGCGCTCCGTCCCACCCCATCCATCCGCATTTTGCCGGCAAAAAGGGGGGATTTGGCGGATTTGGCGGAGATAGACACGGCCGTTTTTGACCCATTATGGCGCAACAGCGCAAAGGCAATGGAAGTGGCTCTGTCACACACGCTTAGCTTTGATGTGGCATGGGCTGGCGAACGGCCGATTGGGTATCAGATGAGCAATCGGTCAGGGATGGGGGCACATATTGCCAGAATAGCCATTGCGGATGATTGGCATGGACGCAGCATCGGCTCAGCATTGATGGCTCATGCGATACGCCATTTTCAACAGATAGGGCTATATTGGGTGACGCTGAACACACAATTGGATAATTTCGCTTCGCTAGGGCTGTATGCTAAATTTGGGTTTAAGAAAACGGATGTCAGTTACCCAATTTGGCAGATGGAAGCGGGAGATAGGTAATGCGTTGGAGATGGGACGCAGATTTTCAGGATTATCGGGATGAACGCAGATAAAAACATTCAATCTGCGCTAATCTGCGAAATCTGTGGACAATTTCTTGTACATGGTACAAGAATATCACTGATAAAGTGTAATCGGTCACTCCCCCCGTCCAGTGTTTGGTTCGGGAATCGGAATTCCCGAACCTGCCAGACCGTTGCGGGAATTCCGGTTCCCGCAACAAGTGGGGGAGTGACCGCTTACGATAAAGTAGTAAAAATCTGCGTCCTGTTTTTACAAACCATACCCGTATCTTCTCAAAAAAGCGGGGACATTATTTTGTTTTTAGTATGACTACAGCGGATCATGAAAATGAACGGATGTTTTCTCGACTGCTCTATCCGTTTATTTCTTTCATCCGTTGTAGTTACCCCGAAATATTGAGAAGTTACCCATACCCGCCTTCTGAACTTAATCGAATACGCAATGTGCGCTCGTGATCGTCTGCATGAAAAACGAAACGACGACGGCACGCAGGGCATAAGCTGTCCATATGGTAAAACCCAATATCTACACGATTCCCGTATGATCGATAAACCAGTTCGCGGATATTGGGATTCCAGTCGAGCGTGAGCCATTTACCATCTAAATTGGCAACGGCCGTTTCCAAATCAATATCACTCTCAAGCCGCTCATAACTTGCCAAAAAAGGGCCGCATCGGCCGCATAATCCAAGCTGTTTTCTCACATCAGTCGCAGTAACGGCCGTTTTCCGCCCCGACTTCCCTTTTTCCGCTTTATCATTTTTTCTATTCATTGTTTACAATCCTTATCCACGATTTATTGAGAAGATACACGTATTGGGTTTTCAGGTGACAGGCACTTGGTAAGTGCCTGTCACCTTGAATATATCACCCGCCAAACCAAGAGTAGAACGACGCATATAAGATAGTGGCAACGGTGCAAGCCACCAAGACAACAGGTATCCCCACCTTGCTCCATGATTTTGCTGTGATGGGAGAGCGTGTCTTCTCCGACAGCGACACCACAATAATATTGGCCGTTGAGCCGATAATGGTTCCGTTGCCGCCAAAGCCGGCACCCAATGCCAACGCCCACCATAACGGTTCGGCGTTCATTCCTGCCGCGCCCAATTGATGGATAACAGGGATCAGGGCGATGGTAACGGGGATATTATCTATGATCGCCGACAGGATGGCGATGACCCAGATCAAGATCACGCCAAACCATACTGGCTCGATATTTGCGCTGAACTTCAAGATAAATTCGGCTGTCCGCTCCAGCACTCCAGCCGCTTCCAAACCGCCGACCATCACAAATAGCGCAGCAAAAAAGATGAGTGCCGACCACTCGATATGCTCAAGTAAGCTCGGCACATCTTCAGAATTCACCCAAAGTAATGCTGTCACTGCCGCCCCCATCGCCACAAAAGAGGGGCTTACATGGAAACGATGATGGATAAAAAAGAAGATGACCGCGATGCCCAAAATGATCAATACCTTACGCGCGGTCACCTTATCTTTTAATGCCCGTGACGAGTCAAGCTGATTCACTCGCTTGATCATTTCTGATGTTCCTATTAGCTCATCACGAAAAAGATAAAGTAATACAGCTAATACAGCCAGCCATACGAAGAAGACGACGGGCAGCGTATGTACCAAAAAGTCGCCAAAAGTGAAGGGGGCGGCTGAGCTGATTAATACATTCGGCGGATCGCCAATCAAAGTCCCCACACCACCAGCATTGGACAAAATTGCCTCTGAAATGAGGAAGGGGGCGGGATTTAAGCCTAACACTTCACAAATCAGGATCGTGATAGGGGCGATGAGAATGACAGTGGTGACATTATCCAAGAACATAGATAAAACAGTGGTGACGATACCCAGCATAATGAGCATCACAACCGGTTTCCCTTTGGAAATACGCCCTGTCTGAATAGCTAGATATTCAAAAAATCCAGTTGGACGCAGAAGGGCGACCAATACCATCATCCCAAACAGAAGGCCGAGTGTTTCAAAATCTATGGAAGCGTACGCCTCTTCTTCATTATAGAATTCATAGAAAACACCAGCGGCGATCATCGCTCCGCCACCGGCAAGGGCGGCAACGGCGCGGTGGACACGTTCAAGGAATATAAAAGTAAGTGTGCCGATAAAAATCAGCAGGGCAGCATAAAAGCCAGGTTCCATTGTTATGCCTCCTGTTCGTCTGCACACCAGCCAGCCAACAATGCTGTACCAATATCTACCCGTGAGGCGATACCGACTAAGTAATGCTCGTCATCAATCACAGGCATATCAGCCATATCATGGGCATCGAGCATAGCGAAGACGCGGAGTAGCCCAGCGGTGATGTGTACATAGGTTGACTCGCTCATAAACTCTTTGATGGGATGGGTGAAAAGTTCGGCAGACGGCCGTAATTCTTCAAAATTACCGAAGTCGCCTCGTATAAAATCGAAATTTCCTAAATGTACGAAAGAGGGCATGATGAGATCAAGCAGATCGCGTATATACAGGATGCCGACCAGTTTGCGCTGTTCATCGACGACGGGTAGCGTGCCAACGTGATAGCGGGAGTACAGTTCAGCCGCATCTCTAAGCGTTGCCGACGCGGGTATAGAGACAACTTGTCTCTTCATATATTGTTTGATATTCATAATTTTTTTACACTCTATTTTGGAGACATCTCACTATAAAGTAGCCTCTCTTTGCTATTCAGCACCACAAATATAACGCGAATGGGGGCGGATTGCACGGATAAATGCGGATAGGGCAATTACATATTCCAGAATTGGGCACTGATTGCACAGATGAACACGGATATAAGGATCAAAATCAGGACATGGTTCATAAATCAAAGAAAATCTGCGTTCATCCTGATAATCCTGAAAATCTGCGTCCTATTATGAACTGTCGTCCTAAGATAATGAGGTTCTCAGGATGCTTAATATTTCTATCGCTTGGGTGATGAGGGCTTTATTGGCGGGGAGGTTCGGCCAGAGGCTGGCTCCTGATGGATGGGGTAAGGGGATGGTGTAACGGCCGTCTGCCTGCACCTTGTCTATTTTATGGAGCAGCTGCCCCCGTTCCCAATCGAATGGGTTTTCGGGGATGGTCGGATGGTAAACGGCCGTACCGATTACCTCCGTCAACTTCCACTTAGGCGGATAGAGCCGTTTGATCGCCAAGCCGCCGACCAAAATGATGAGATGGGGATTCACATATGCCAATTCTCGCTCCAGAAAGGGGCGGCATAACGCTTGCTCCGCTTTGCTGGGGACGCGATCCCCTTTGCCGCTCTTGTTTTTGCCCGGATAGCATTTGGTAACGGCCGTCATATATTGCCGCGCCCGAAAATCCGTCTCATCCCAGCCAGCCGCCTCCAACCATTTGAATAACCGTTTTCCACTGCCGGCGTTAAACGGCCGTTTTGTCTCCACCTCCGTCACGCCCGGAGCTTGCCCGATCAAAAGCACATCTGCCGCCGCATTTCCAGAGAAGACAGCACCTGGAATGATGGGATGCCCTTCATATAAACAACGCTGGCACGCTGATAATTGAGAATGGAGAGTTGATAATGGGGAAGTAACCATGATTTTTGTTGGAATGAGCCGCAGATTTACAGGATTTTTAGGATAAGCGCATGTTTTTATATTTTATCGGCACGGGTTAAACATTAAGTCGTGTACTTTACTGTAAAAATAGGGCGCGGATGCTTTGCTCGCGGATTGGGCGGATGAACGCGGATTCTCTTTTCATTTTATCTGCGTTTATCCTGATAATCCTGCAAATCTGCGTCCTATCCGAGATTGCTATGAATGAGTTTGCCGTCTGGATGCAGACTGAGAATCCATTTTGTCAATTGGCCGACGGCGAATTTGACACCGAGCGTCGGGCGGGGAAAACCGATGTCGTGCAGTTTGACGACGCAGCTGCCATCGTCCCGCTGGCGCACGGCAAAGGCGATATGCTGTTGCACGAGCGGATCATGGACAAAGGTTTCGACCAGCAGCGAGTCATACCGATAGGAGTGGTACGCATCTAAAAAGGTGGCGCGAATGTCTTGATCGGCAACGGCCGTTTCGATTTTTTCTGTGAATCGCTCTCCAATCTGCGGCGGGGAAAGCGGGGTTTGTATGATGGCGTGGGGCATGTGAAACTCCTGCGGAGAAGCGAAGGAGGAAGTCGTCTCTCGTTCCCCTCTCTCCCAATGATAATAATGGCAAATGCGGCCGACATCGACCGCTTGCTGCTCATATTTTGTGTTGATACGATACGCATCACCAGTGACAAAGGTGGTGGAGCGGCGGCTGTGAAAGTAAGGAGTGCGCTCCAGCCGTTCGTTGATCCATTGGGCATAATCCGCGTGGTCGGTAGCGATATTGAGCTGGCCGCCAGCGATCATGCGCGAGGCGGCTAACTCTAAAAATTGATCGCTGATCAGGCGGCGGTGATAATGTTTCTCTCTGCGCCATGGATCGGGGAAGTTGATGTATAGCTCGCTGATCGTTTGCGGGCGGCATAAGGCCCATAAAATATATTTTGCATCCGCTTGGGTAAGACGGACATTGTTCACCTGGGCGGCTCGCAATTTGCGTGCGCCGCGCACGAGGGATGGATTGGCGATCTCTATGCCGAGTATGTTGGCTGACGGCCGTTTCCGCGCTAATTCAGTGATAAAACGGCCGTTTCCAAACCCAATTTCGATCACAAACGGAGACTTGCGCCCAAAAACAGTATCCCAATCCGTCGGCCACTCGGCACGATTAGAAGAATGGAAAATGGGGGATGAATTGATAGTTGGTAATTGATAATTGATAATTTTCACCTAGTACACGCTGGCGGAAGTCTTTGTATCTTATTTGTTGCGGGAATCAGAATTCCCGCAACTCCCATCAGATAGGTATCGGGAATTCCGATTCCCGATACAGGCGGCGTATATCATCTAAGAACTTAGGCCAAGCAATACTAGTCACTTGCAAACTTGCATCATACCAGCATCCCCATCTCAGCGTCACTCAATTCAATAGAGGCCGCCTGCATCGTTTCGTCTAGCTGAATGATGCTGTTTGCACCGATGATGACGGAGGAAACGGCCGTGTTGCCCAGCACCCACGCCAACGCCATTTGAGCGACCGTCGCCCCACGCTCTTCGGCGGCCATTTTCAAACGGTCGATGGCGGCAAAGCCAGCGTCGTTCATATATTTACCACTGATCCCTTTCGCACGCGGGGTATTGGGCACATTGCCGTCACGACGGTATTTACCTGTCAGAAAGCCGCCCGCTAAGGGGCTGTAGGGAATCACGCCTACTCCTTGATCGAGACAAAGTGGCTGCAATTCACGCTCAAATTCCTCCCGATGGACGAGGTTATAATGGGGTTGTGCGCTATCGAATCGTGCCAGCCCATTTTGGTCGCTGATGGATAACGCTTTCATCATCAGCCAAGCGGGGTAGTTGGAACAGCCGATATAACGAATTTTGCCCATACGGACAAGATCGTTGAGCGCAGTCAAAGTCTCTTCTAACGGCGTTTCTAAATCAGGCCAGTGGAGTTGATATAAATCAATATACTCAGTCTGCAAGCGGCGCAAACTATCATCTATGGCGTTAAAAATATGTTGGCGCGACAATCCTTCATCGTTCGCCCCATCCCCCATTTTTCCGCGCACTTTGCTGGCGATGATGACATCCTGACGGCGCACACTGCCGCCCGCCAACCAATTGCCGATAACGATTTCGCTCTCGCCGCCGCGATTGCCTTCTACCCAACTGGAGTAAATGTCGGCGGTGTCTATGAAGTTGCAGCCGTTCTCGACAGCGCGGTTAAGGATGGCGTGTGCTTCTTGTTCAACGGCCGTCCAGCCGAATTGCATCGTTCCCAAGCAAATGGTGGAAACGGATAATCCTGTGCGTCCTAATTTGCGATATTTCATATATTCTCCACATACTCTGGGCAATGCCCACCTTTACAAAGTCAATATTTATACCACAGGTTGTATCTTCTCAGTATTCTGGGGAAACTTGACAAATTTTCCTAATGGTACTCGTATAAAATAAAGTGCTGATGAAATTTGTCAACTCTTGTCCACGGTTTATTGAGAAGATACCACAGGTTCAACATCTGGGGGATATTGTCAATTAACAATTGACAATTGACCATTAACCATTCATCCCCTACCATAACAAGAAAAAATTGCTATGATTCATGCAGATGCAAACAGTAGACGATTAAATATAAGGAGAAAGGTATCTTCTCAGTATTCTGGGGAGGCTTGACAAATTTTCCTAATGATACCCGTGTAAAATAAAGTGCTGATGAAATTTGTCAACTCTTGTCCACAATTTATTGAGAAGATAAGGAGAAAGATATGTTAAAACGACTTATGGGCGCAATTTTGATATTAGTTGGCTTGATGGGGCTGGCCGTCAGCGTCATCGGTGTACGCATTGGCGGGCAAGTTGTCGATCAAATCGGTAATGGATTCGATGAAACATTAACATTACTGCTAGACACGATGGAAAACACCAATGAGATGATCGCTGCCACCCGCTCCACCATCGTATCCAGCTCGGAAACATTAGATACAGTGCAAACGATGCTCAATAATTTGGCACAAACGGTTGAAGATACAGAACCATTGCTCATTCATACAAATGATATGTTGACAGATGAAGTTCCAGCCAGCCTTGAAGGAGTACAGGACACCATTCCGACGCTCGCCGCCGTCGCCACTTCCATTGATGATACCTTAACCACACTAAATAATTTCCGTATTGACGAAACCCTTCCCCTGATCGGCGTTAATATCAATTACAGTTTAGGCATTGATTACGCTCCCGATCAACCATTTGATGCTGCCATTGAACAAATTGGAGACAGCTTGGAAGGGCTGCCTGACTCTTTACGCAGTATGGAAGGGGGTATAAATAATGCGGTCGATAATATGGCTGTTGTGCAGGGCGATTTGGAACTGCTGGCAACAGATTTGGAACAAATGCAGGCAGATGTTGACGCATTCCTGCCGATGATTGATGAATACGGCCGTGTTACCCTAGAAATCAGCGATCATATCCGCCAATCACGCGCCACTTTAAATACACAATTAGAGATGCTGAACCACTTGATCCTATTTAGCATGGTCTGGCTGGCACTATTCCAAATTTTACCGCTCTATGTTGGCTTTGAGTTAGTGCGCGGACAAGAGATGGTTAGGAGCAGTGAACAGTGAATAATGAATAATGAATCGTTACAGGAGCAGTGTATGAAGAAGAAACAAGACTCATCCTTTTTATCTGGTTTACTGGTTGGATTAACGATTGGATCAGCCATTTGGTATTGGCAAAAAAGCACAGCCGCCGATGATGGAGCTATTGCCCTGCTTGATCGGCTCAAAGCGGCCGATGATACCGTACGTCAATTACGGGGCGAATTGACAGAAGAGGTGGATCGGGGCATTATATTGCCAGAGAATGATGGAGTACCTCCATTTTTGGATACTGTATGAATAATGGGGTGAGGCGAGGTGGATGAGATGGAAATCACAATAGCAACTATTCTTGGGGTGTTAATTGGCGGGGGGATATTATGGCTGTTTTATATCCGCCCATTAGAAACACGCTTAAAAACGGCCGTTTCCACCAAATCTACTCTATACAAAAAAGCAGACTCGCTCACCAATAAAGTTGCCTCTCTAAATAGCGAACACCAGCGCGACCAAAGCAGTCTCGCCGCCGCTGAAATTGAGATTAGCCAACTGCAAAACCAGTTAAAACGAGAAAGCAATCACACAGATCGATTAGAAACAGAAAATGACACCTTGCATCAACAGATGGCCGCTGTTTCTAATCGCAATAAACAGTTACAAGAAAGCCTCAAAACCGCATATCAAGAAACTGTACTGCTAAAAAACGAAAAGCAAAATATAAACAAACAGCTAACCCTGACCAAAATTGAGCATGAGCGGATGGAAGAGCGAAGAGTAGGCCGACAAGAAGTTGCCGTCATCCTGCACACACGCGGATTGGCGTATCATCTGCAAAATAATCAAGAACAGTTGCAAGCGTTAAAAACGCAAGTCACTGATATTCACCAACATCTTATCGAATCGGCCGACATCCGCCACCAATTGCAACAAACAGAAGAAAAGCTGAACGAAGCCGAGAGAGAACTCGCCACCCTCTACAGAAACTCTGATCCATTACGCCAAATCAACGGCATCGGCCCCGTCTACGCCGAGCGGCTGCATAAAGCAGACATCCACACTATCCCCGATTTAGCGGCATTGACATCGGCCGTATTGGAAACAAAGATAGGCGTGCTAGAAGTTGCCCAAACGGATTCATGGATCACACAGGCAAAAGAGATGATCAATACAAAGCAGGGGCGACCCGCTGGGTCGTCCAACGCCGGGTCGCCCACTTTGATATATGATTGATAGATCAGTTCTTATTTCCCAATCTTAAAACCAGCCAAATGCTCCAACGCTTTAGCCAATGCGTGATTCCCTTCGCCCCCCAATCCTTGCTGTTGCAATGTGCGGTATAGTTGAAAAACCTGCCCTGTGCCGAGCATGGGAACGCCAAGCTGATCGGCCGCTTCCAGCACCAATCGCACATCTTTCTGCTGTAGATCGACGGTAAATCCAGGTCGCCAATCCCGCTTGATGATTTGTGGAGCGCGGTTGAGCAGCGACCAACTGCTGGCCGCACCACCAGAAACGGCCGTTAACGCCTTTTCCAAATCCACCCCGCCCGCTTGCGCGAACAGCAACGCCTCACTCACCCCCAGCATCGTCGTGACCACCAAAATCTGATTGACCAACTTCACCATCTGCCCTGCGCCGCTGTCGCCGACATGAGTGATGGTGCGCCCCATCGCTTGGAAGGCGGGCATGGCACGCTCAAACTGTTCCGCATCACCGCCGACCATGATAGAAAGCGTGCCGTTTGCCGCACCCTCGCTGCCGCCGCTGATAGGCGCGTCCAGCATATGCACCCCGTTTTCTGCCAATTGCGCCGCAATCTCCTTCGTCGTTTGCGGGCTGATGGTGCTGTGATCAATGAGCAATGCGCCCGCTTTGGCTCCATAAATGATGCCCTCATCCCCCAGCACGACCGCTTCTACATCGGCCGTATCGCTGACGCAGGTGATCATGATGTCGGTGTGAGCGGCAAGATCGGCGGGACTGTCGGCTGCTATCGCCCCCGCCGCGACCAACTCATCCATCCGCGAGCGCGTGCGATTCCAGACACGCACACCAAAGCCCGCTTTCAATAAATTCAGGGACATGCCGCGCCCCATAATGCCTAATCCAATAAATCCAATTTGTTCTTTCAATTTTTCTCCATAATTTTGAGAAGGCAAAGTAGTATCTTCTCAAAAAGTTGAGGGCATGAGTACAACAGATTGGGGAAAGAACGCATTTACTCGACTGACGTAATTTGTTCCTTCCTTAATCTGTTGTACTCTCCCCGAAATATTGAGAAGGTACAAGGCAAACTTGCAAGCATGCCAACATGTAGCTCTACCACCTGCCAATCTTCGTACCTATTATATTCACTTGCAAACGGCCGTTAGACAATTCTCTCACCCCATCGGCAAAAGAGGGGGTCTCTTCTACCAAAAAATTAGCGGTGATGGTGACGGCGGCGGCGAAGGTTTTCGCTTGCAAACGGCCGTTATACCTTTCAATCAACAATTCCATCTGTTCAAATAAAGGATATGGCACATCCAGTTGAACCGTATCAATAGATGCCCGTCTCGCACGGGGCAGCAGAGCCAGCACCGCCTTGCCCGCATCCCCGTACGCGCGTACCAATCCGCCCGTCCCCAACTTTACGCCGCCATAAAAGCGCACCACAATAATAACGATATCGCCCAAGCCGCTGCCCTGTAATACCGCCAACAACGGCCGTCCAGCCGTTCCCGACGGCTCCCCATCATCACTGCTATGGGCGATAATAGATACCCCATGCCCAATTTGATACGCAGGAACATGATGCGTCGCGCCGGCAAACTCTTTTTTGATACGGCCAATAAACAACTTCGCCTCATCAACAGTGTGAACTGGCGCAGCAATAGCGACAAAACGAGAGCGTTTCCTCTCAATCTCCGTTCGTACTTCTTTAGCTGGAATAGGATATTTCATGCGTACCTTACCGCTCATTATTTATGGGTATGTTTCATCTCAGTAGAAGTGACAATCACGGGGCGCATACCTTCGAGTAAGCCAAGTCCGTTCACCCCATGACTGTCACTTTGCCCATTGTTCATTGTTCATTGTTAATTGTCAATTATTTGCTAAGATTATTGTGCAGTTTAGGCAGAAAGAATAGACAAGATACAAGAGAAGTCTCCATCCCATAGAAAGCAGTATACAATAATCTAGTATGGTTATGGCAATGAATCAGATGAAGAGTACATCAACTGATCGCCATCTCCATCAGGAGAGCATAAAATGAGCAGCATTATTTCAGCTTTATCTGTGACAGATATTTTCGATACATTAACGCGCACCCAATTAGAGTTAGTGGCCGCGATCAGCCAGCCTGTAACCTATCAAACAGGTGAAGTGATCATTCAAGAACACGGCCGTACCGACAGCATGTTTATCATCGTGCAAGGCCTTGTTGAGATATTAGTCAATCCAGGCTTCGTCACCAAAAGCAGCGATGATGACGACGAAATGCTCTGTTTAGCTGAATTACGCGCAGGCCAAGTCGTCGGCGAGATCGCCCTAGTCGATCAAGGTATTCGTACCGCCACCGCTCGCATCGGCAAAGATGAAAGCCAGCTTTTACGCATCTCGCGCGAAAAAATGCTCAATCTTTGTGACACCTATCCCGAATTAGGCTACAAAATCATGAAGAATTTAGCAGCCGATCTTGCCTTCAAAATGCGTAATACCGATTTAACCGTGCGTCAATACAAAACCATGTTAGTGGAAGCGTAGCGAGATTACGAAGTTAGGCCATTCATGAAAAATAATTACACGTTTGTCATTCCCGCCCCCATCCCCACCTTCGTGAAGACCGGAATCCATATGTTTTCGAGGAGTGGATTCCCACCTAAAAGAGTTTACCCTCACGAAGGTGGGGGCGGGAATGACAATCAAAATTTTGGGTGATTTAAATTTAGAAATGGCCTTAAGGATCTGCAAGGCGTAAAATTGCAGGGATGCAGTTTGCATAATGAATATTGAACTCATCAGCATCGGCAACCGCCTTCTATTGAGTGATATTTTAGATATAAATGTCGCTTATTTAGCTCGCCAGCTCCACGATGCCGCATTACCCATCGTATGCAAAACAACAGTAGGCGAAGACATTACGATACTGCTGGATGTCTTACAAGCGGCTATACGACGATCTGAAATTATCATCATCATTGGCGGGCAGGCTGAGCGGCCTGATGGATTGATACAGCGTGCCATCTCTCACCTTAACGGGCAAGTTCACGTTCCCGGAGAGCCGCATCATATGACGATGGGCGTATACCCATTGATGGTTTGGCCGCGCTTAATCATCGCTTCTCTACCAGATGAACGGCGTGAGATGGCGTATGTGCTGACCACTAAACTGCTCCCCTATTTGCAAGGGCATTTTTCGCCCAAATTACATTGCCGCTCAGTAACATTACGGGTAGCGGGAATTGCCGAGAGCAGCATCAAAGAGCGATTGAATAATTTGATGCCGTATGAGTTAGACCGCATCTCTTACGATTCATACGCGGGGCAGACGGCCGTCACCCTCCGCTCCGATTCGCGTCTGGAAGAGCAAGCCGAAATTGCGCTCGCCCGCGTGCGCCAAATGGTGACGGCCGAACTCGGCGGCTATCTTTTTGGCGAAGGAGACGCGCGGCTAGAAACGTATGTGGCGCAGATATTGCGCCAAAACGGCTGCCGTCTTGCCATTGCCGAATGCGGCATGACAAGCAATCTGGCAGAACTATTGACAACGGCCGTTTCCGCCCTATCCATCAGTAGCATCGTCGCCGATTGGCGGCAAATCAACGCCGAACTCGGCCTCCCCGCCACCGCATCCGATCCCGAATGGGCATCATGGCAACGCCTGATCGCCGAAAAATTACGCGAGCATTTTGATGTTGATATAGGAATGCTCGTCCACAAGCGCGTGATCGGCGGCGGCACACAAATTATGATCGTGCTGGCCGCCCCGGAAGGCGTTTCCATCACCGAACGCTCTTTTGGCGGCCAGCCAAAGAGCATCAACGATTGGGCCTTCACGCTGGGGCTGGATCATTTGCGGCGGTGGTTACGGGTAAACGGCCGTTGTCAATAACAGCACCCATCGCAAAACCAATACCACACGGCATAAATCACCGTTGGGCAAGTTTGCAAACTTGCCCAACACAACATGAGAGATCACCCATCCTTCCCCCTTCTTCCTTGACATTGTGTGTTTGACACACTATTATAGATAGTGTATCAAACACACGAATAAAACGAGGAATGATGAAACGATCTGTCTATATCAATAATCAAGGCGTAACGCTCGCCTCCGACCAGCTTATTCAGGCTGGCGGAGAAGGGATACTGTTTCGCTCTGGGAGGGACACGGCGGTCAAGTTGTACCATCACCCCCAGCCGGCACAGATAGAAAAGCTGCACTATTTTTTGAACGGTGGTTTGACAAAACGATTGCCAACGGCCGTTTACGCCCCCGCCGCTCTTGCTCATAACAAAAAAGGAGCGGTCATCGGCTTTCAGATGCGCCTCCTGCCTCCCGGCACAAAGCCGATGAAGAAATTAGGCAGTCTACTCTTTTGGAAAAAGCAAAATATAAGCATAACGGCCGTTCTCCCCCTCTTACAAACTGTCCAGCAAGAACTCGCCCAACTGCATAAAGAAAAGATCATCGTCGGCGATTTGAACGACCAAAATTTGCTGTTCACGACCGCTTTTGAACCCGCATGGGTTGATGTGGACTCTTACCAACTTGGCGGCTACCC
This sequence comes from Anaerolineae bacterium, assembly GCA_015486215.1. Classification (GTDB taxonomy): domain Bacteria; phylum Chloroflexota; class Anaerolineae; order Promineifilales; family Promineifilaceae; genus S016-13. The sequence continues at coordinate 25,377 of WFSA01000266.1, forward strand.
CTGCCCTGTCGCCATGATCCCTTTTTTAGACCCCGCGCTCTATCATGTGAGCGATTTCAGCAGCCGCCAATACTTTAGCGAGATGAGTGATTGGTATGCGTACACCGTTTTATTGATGAAAACGCTTTTGCAATTGCATCCGTATGGCGGAGTCTGCTCGGCGCAAAAACAGTTAAAAACGATGCGGGCGCGGGCGGAAGCACGGGTGAGCGTCTTGAACACGGCCGTCACTCTTCCCAGAAACGCCCGCCCGTTAGAAAGTCTCTCTGACGAATTGCTGCATCATCTGTACGGCGTGTTTGAAAAAGGGGAAAGACGGCCGTTCCCCCCCGCTCTCCTGCAAAAATACGCCGGCAGCGTGGTGATATGCCCCCAATGCGATCTCCATTATCCGCAAACACGCCGCCATTGCCCCGCTTGCCGCATCGCCGTACCCGTCACCACCGCGCCGCGCAGCACCGTTTGGGAACAGGCGGAGCGGTTGGACGGGGTGATGATGGACGCGCATCTGCAAACAGACCGATTGCGCTCTACCGACCGCCTGCATGCCATCATTTGGAAAAAAGGGCAATATAGGCGCGTGCGGCTGGGCGTTGGCGGCGTATTAGATGAGGTAACGCTATTCGCGGGGCAAGCGGGATGCCGCTTCGCTCAATTTGGGAAGTATATCGCGGTCAACCCGCCGCAAGGGGGGGGACAGCTACTTTTGCTGGCGGTTGATGGTGCAACGGTGACGAAGGTGACGGCGTTGAGTACGGGACTGTTTCGGGGAACGGCCGTTTTCACTTCCACGCCCCATCATCTCTACCGCATCGCTGGCAATTGGATCATGCGCGGAGAGGTGCGGGATGGAATATATATCGAAGATGCGCTCGCCACCGCTTACCGCCATCAAACGCAACTATGGGGATCGCCCTATCGTGATTTAATCGTCGGCTCGCACCGCATTTTTGCTGAAAATCGCTTTTTTATGCTTGATGAGGGGAATGAGCGGGAGATCGTGATCCCGCCATTGGCAATTGGGGAGAGTTTGATAGAAACGGCCGTCACCTTCACCGCCGACAACCGCACCATCACCCTCACCATCCGCTCTCAGGGGCAAATCGTCGAACGGACGTATCTTCTCAGTATTCTGGGGAGACTTGACAAATTTTCCTAATGATACTCGTGTAAAATAAAGTGCTGATAAAATTTGTCAACTCTTGTCCACGATTTATTGAGAAGATACAAACGGGCACAGGTTGAGCGGCTATAATGATCAGCAGATTACACAGATTTTCGCAAATTTCTTATCACATAATCTACGAAAATCTGCGTCATCTGCGGATAAAAAACACTGATCACTCCTCCTGTCGATAGCGCAGATGAACCGCGCCAAGATGGAGTTCGTCCCCGTTGTTTAGCGGCACGCCGTAAGCGGGGGCGCGTTGGTCGTTGACCCATGTGCCGCCAGAGCTATTTTGATCGTAGAGGTGATAACGGCCGTTTTCCAACAGTAGCAACAGATGCAGACGCGAAACCGTCGGATCGTTTTCAAAGATAATGTCAGCCTGATCGGACGAACGGCCGATCTTGATCTCCGTCCCGTGCAGTGCGTACTCGTCGGGCAGATTTTCTGTCTCGCTGGCAAGAATTTCGATATAGGCGACAGCGTGCGGCGGCGGATAGTTCGGCGTTTTTTCTTGAACGTAGAGCGGCAAAGTGTTCTCCGATTGCTCCTCTTCGGGCGCGCTCTGCTCTAATACCGTCTCCACTGGCTCAAGCGGAACGGAGTTGGGGCGACGACGGGGTCTTCTTTTGGGAAACGGCATCTTTTTCCACACCTCTTTTTTCCATGCAAAATAGACGGCCGTTGCCGCCACAATCAGGAACAACACCCATTTCCCTATCGCCCTAAACCCGCTCGGTGGTTGTAATGTCTCAGGAATCTGCTTATTCCCCTCATCAACCGTCAAAATAATCTCAGAGCTACTGCTATTCATCCCATTCGCATCCAAAATGGCGACGGCTATGCGATTTTGCCCAAAAACCAAATTCTCCACCTCGATAGTGAACTCCGATACGCTGTCCACAGGGATGGGATGAGCGACATTGTTGACCACAAGATGCGCCGCTTCAACGGTACGTGCTTCCCCATCAACCCATGACAATTCACTGTTGAAATGGAGCTTGATCGGTTTCTCGACCGACGGTAGCATCAATACACGATCCTCAGGAGGCAGGGTGATGGCTAAAATCGGGGCGGTATCAGGGATGAAAACGGCCGTTTCATCAAACAGTTCCTCATCCTCTGCCAACGCCAACTCTATAGTCGCCTCGCCGCCCGTCAACATATCAGCAATATAGGTGACCTGCGACTGATTACGAAAATCGCCAATCCGTCCCCAAATAGTAGACAACCCCGTCATATCATTTAGATCAAACGAATACCCGCGCGATGCCGATGCCCAATCATGCAGCGTCTCCTGCCCCAATCGTTTGCCCGCGTCGCCTAAATCAGCATTGTCTACCCATAATGCGTACAAAGGGATAGACAGCTCGGCTGCCAACTCGGCCACATCAGTCACCTCTGCCCTGCTAGTCGCATCTGTGCCATCGCTGATGATGACCAACGAGGCGATCATATCTTCCTGTGGTTTTATGGAGGCGACTTGATTGAGCAAATCTATACTACTGTCATTTAAGGCGGTGATCCCATCGGCTGGCTCTAAGGGAGCGGCGAATAAATTTCGGACGCTATTATGGAACATATCGGGCGGCAAGAGTTCAATCGCCTCTTTTTCACCTACCTGATAGATGGCGACGTAATCCACTTGCTCTTTCATATGGGTAGAACTGGCATATTGCAGGATGGCGTTTTGAATGGCGGGGATTTGATCGGATACGCCAGGCGGCACATCAACGAGAAACAGGGTCAGCGTACCAACCTCTTGCGGGAGAACGGAGTCAATCGTGACTGGCAATCCGTTGTGATATGCTTGCAATAATGCTGGCGTAAGGGAAATCGCATCCCCATTTTCATCAATGGCGATGGTTTGCAATGTGATGGCTGGCAAACTGTCCACGGTAATGCCGGTGATGATCAACCTCTTGCCCTTTTCGTCATCTCCTTGCGCGTGCAGGGTGACAGTCTGGACAACGGCCGTCAATAGCAGAAGCGCAGCCAGTAAAATAGATGTTCTTATCGCTTGTTTCCGTTTATTCATATCATTCTCCCAATGCCATTGTTACCGTGCTATAATATCAAACCGTGATGATAAAGTAAACATAACGAACAAACCCGACGTAGAATCGGATACGAAAATTGGACACTAATTACACAGATGAACACAGATAAGGCCATTCAAGAAAAATATTTATACGTTTGTCATTCCTGCCCCCATCCCCACCTTCGTGAGGATGGGGGCGGGAATGACAATCAAAGTTTTGGAGTATCTTTTCAATAAATCGTGGACAAGACTTGACAAATTTCATCAGCACTTTATTTTACACGGGTACCATTAGGAAAATTTGTCAAGTCTCCCCAGAATACTGAGAAGATACGTTTTGGATGATTTAAATTTAGAAATGGCCTTTCAATTTCAACCTCAATGAAACGATTTCTATTATTCAGTATCTTGATCTTATTCACCATAACGGCCGTCGCCACCCATGCACAAGAGGAGGAGGATGGGGTGCAATTGCAGATAACTGCCGTTGACATTTCCAACTTCCCCACCGTGCGCGTCTCCGCCTTCGTCAATGACGATACACACGCCCCCATCAATGATCTATCCCGCCTTTCCCTGCGCGAAAACAGCATCCCGCTGCCGTATGAGCTGGTAAACGTGCCTGTGGGGGTTGATGTTGTTTTTGTGATTGATGCGAATGCCGATTATGGCGAGAACAGCGTGGACACAAACGGCCGCACTCGACGGCAAAAAGTGCGCGACAGCATCATCCGCTACGCCGAACAGTTTATGAACCCCGACGGATTAGATCGGGTGTCAGTGATCGTTCCTGACGGCGAAGGCAGTCGCTTTCTAGTCCAAAACAGCACCGATCCCGCCGAACTCATCGCCGCCATGAAGAGCTATTATCCCGACGGACAAGTCCATGTGCCGTTAAACAGGATGCTGTCCGAAGCGATCACGCAGACGGTCAACTTAGTGGGCGAACCCCGCTACCAAGCTCTCCTCCTCTTCACCGATGCCCGCCAAATGGGTGTCTCTCTTGATTATGATGCTCTCACCACCCAAGCCGCCGCCCATCATTTGCCGCTAAACGTCTCCATTTTGGGCGAAGCGGTGGACGACACCGAGCAAGCAAACGCCGATGGCTTGGCCGAACCGACGGAAGCCATCGTCACCCCGCTGCCGTCGGGCGGCGAGATGGAGGCGTTGTATGGGATATGGGAGGCGCAGGGGAATAGGCCGCAATTTGTGTACGAGTCGGTGCAGAGGAAAAACGGCCGTTATCGGATCAATCTCAATCTCGGCACAGCCAACGACGCGACGGAGTACGATCTCGCCCTCCAGCCGGCGACCATCACCATCGAGAGCGCAGACAGCGTGCATCGCGTCGGCGCGGCATACAACACCCTCCTGCCCTATTTGCAGCCGCCGACGACGACAGTAACGATCGCCATCAGTTGGGGGGACGGCATCTCGCGCACCGTTGCCGCCGCCACTTTATACGCCGACAACAGCCCCATCGCCACCTTCACCGATCTGCCCCCCGCCGAGAAGATCCCCGTCGTGCTGAACATCGCGTATTGGGATGACCGCACAGTCGAGCTTCGGGCGACGATGATCGACGCAGTGGATATGGAGGCGGAAAGCGAAACGGCCGTATTGCATATCACAACAGAACGGCCGGTTTTGAAGTTGCCCACCCCCGCGCCCAC
>WFSA01000267.1 GCA_015486215.1 Anaerolineae bacterium
GTTCTGCAAGTTATTAAATTCTCGTTCCTTAGGGGAGGTTCGTTCTTAACTTTGGCGTTTTACCCTCACCCCAGCCCTCTCCCAAAGGGAGAGGGAGCAAGTTCCCTCCCCCTAAAGGGGGAGGGTTAGGGTGGGGGGGCGATGACGAAACTCCAAAGTTGTTTACGAACCTTCCCTTAGTACTGTATCAGTGACACTCTTGTATAGTGTGCAAGAAATTCTTCCGCAGATTTCGTAGATTAGCGCAGATTAAAAAGGTTAGAAATCTGTGGATCATTATTTTTCAAACTCGCCCTGCAACTTCTTCATCACCAAACACGCATTTTGCCCGCCCAAGCCGAATGAATTGGATAAAACTGTATCCACGTTGGCGGTGCGGGGGGCGTTTGGCACATAATCCAAATCACATGCAGGATCGGGATTTTCATAATTATATGTTGCTGGAATGATGCTGTTATTTATGGCATAAATTGAGAAAATTGCCTCAACTGTACCCGTCGCTCCCATCATATGCCCCATGAGAGATTTATTGCTGCTGATGGGTATTTTGTAGGCGCGTTTGCCAAATAAGGTTTTGATCGCCATCGTTTCCGTCAAATCGTTCATTTGCGTAGATGTGCCGTGCGCGTTGATATAATCGACCTGATCAAGCGTCACATTCGCATCCTCTAATGCCCAGCGCATGGCACGGATCGCGCCGGCCGCGTTGGGGTCTTGTGCCGCCATATGGTACGCATCGGAGGAGGAGGCGTGGCCGCCAAACTCCGCATAAATAGGGACATTGCGGGTGACGGCGTGATCCAACCGTTCTAAAATCAGCACGCCTGACCCTTCGCTGACGACGAATCCTTCCCGCTTTTTGTCGAAGGGGCGGCTGGCGCGGGCGGGGTCGTCGTTGTAATTAGCCGTCAACCCGCCCATGCGTCCAAATCCAGCAAATGAGGCTTCGTGTATCAATCCTTCTGTCCCGCCGGCGATTACGATGTCAGCGATGCCGCGCCGTATAAATTCGGCCGCTTCGCCGATGGATTGCGTGCCTGTGGCGCAAGCGGCGACGACGGTGCTGATCGGCCCTGTCGAGCCAGCCATCAAACTGACCTGATGGGAGGACATATTGGCTAAAAAGGCGGGCATGGCGAAGGGGCTGACGCGCTTATACCCTTGGCTGCGTAATTTGACCATATTGTTATCAGCCCATTCAAAACCGCCTACGCCGGTGCCGATTAATGTGCCTGTCCGTTCAGGATTGGGCAAACCGTGCGCCAATCCTGCGTCGCTCAACGCCATGCTGGCGGCGGCGACGGCAAGCTGAGACGCACGCGACATGCGGCGTGCATCTTTGAAATCCATATACTCTTTTGGATTGAACGCTTTCACTTCGCCCGCGATGGTGACGGGGATGCGATGGGTATCAAATTGGGTGATGGTGCCGATGCCGGAACGGCCGTTAATCAGCGCATCCCAACTCTCGTCAGCGGTATGCCCCAAGGGGCCTATCATACCAATGCCAGTAACAACAACACGCGGCCGTCCGCGATGGTCTAAAAGTTCTTTCATAATTTGCAGGTAGCAGCTTGTCGAAAAAGTCTGTTACTGGTTAGTTTATACATGGGTTTTGTAGTACCTTGTCAGTGACATTTTTGTACCATGTACAAGAAATTGTCCGCAGATTTCGCAGATTAGGGAAGGTTTGTTTTTAACTTTGGATTTTCAGGTGACAGGCACTTGCCAAGTGCTGGTCGCCTTGATTTTATCTGTGTTCATCTGTGCAATCAGTGTCTCATTTTGCTTTTTTATCGGTCTAAGCCAATCCTTCGCGGATGGCATCGACGATTTTATGTTCAACAGCAATTTTTGCTTTGATGATCGCTTGATGGATGGCGCGTTCAGATGAGCTTCCATGAGCAATGACGACGACTCCATTCACACCTAACAGAGGCACGCCGCCCACTTCGTCGGCGTTGGCATCATTGGCGACCGTTTTGAAGGCGTTGCGAGAGAGCAACGCGCCGACTGTGGCGATTTTAGACGCTTGAATCTCTTCGCGCAGCCGCTCTTTGATATAAATGGCAATCGCCTCTGACGCTTTGATGATGAGGTTGCCCGTAAAGCCATCGGTGACGGCGATTTCAACTCGGCCGTTGGCAAAATCTTTCGGTTCGATATTGCCGACAAAATTGAGGTCGCTCGCTTGCAGCAACGCATGTGCTTCGCGGATGAGTGTGTTTCCTTTGCCCTCTTCGGAGCCGTTGGACATGAGCCCGACGCGCGGTCTTTTTATGCCGGTGACGCGCTCAATGTAGAGGCTACCCATGATGCCAAATTGAAGCAGCTGCTCAGGACGGCAATCAGCGTTTGCGCCGCCATCGATGAGAAACGGCCGTGTCTTGATAGGAAATACAGCTCCTAATGCCGGCCGTTTTACGCCCGGAATGCGGCCTAATCCCACGCGGCGCAACATGGCTACACCCATCGCTGCTCCTGTATTTCCAGCTGTCACAAATGCGTCCGCTTCACCATCGCGCACCATTCTTATCCCAACATGGATGGATGAATTTGGTTTGCTTTTGATCACAGCTGACGGTTTATCTATCATGCTGATCTCTTCATTCGCATGATGAATGTGAATATCGAGGCCGGAAGCGTCATATTTATTTAATTCGGCAGCAATTCTCGGCTCGTTGCCGATAAGAATAATGGTGATCCCTTTTAGATCACGCGCGGCAAGCAATGAGCCTGCAACGTCGGGAGCAGGGCGGTTATCGCTGCCCATTGCGTCTACTGCGATTATTGTCATAGTGGTATGGAGTTTATCATATTATGGATGAGTGGCGAGATAAGGAGAAAATGTTTTTGCGGGGTGCTGTTATGAATGGAGTGCGGATGGGGCGGATTACGCAGATGAGTTGGGCGATTCAGCGAATGGGCGATTCAGCGAATGGGCGATTCAGCGAATCGCCCCTACGGATTGTTTCGGGTATGAGAGCAGTAGATTTTCTATGAGCAAACGGCCGTTTGCATTTCTTCTCAACGCCCATAGCGCACGATCTGTCTCCTTTAGATTGTCAAAAGCAGCATTTTTTTGCCAATGGGGCAGACGGGCGATCATTTGTTCCTGCTCGTCGATGTTGCTGAGGGTGGGGGATGGCTCTTTTTGTGCCAAGATGGTCGCGTCGCGCCACCAGCTTAACCATGTTTGCAATAGGGCGGGTAATTGTTCCGCTTTTTTGGCGAGTTTGTCGGCGATGGCGAAGCGGGTGACGCGGCTGCCATCAAGCGCATCGTGCAGAAGGGCGAGATGCTCTTGTCGAGTGGTGAGAACGGCCGTATCCATCGCCGCATTAACCGCCCATCCCAAACGGCCGTCGGCTAAATGTGCCAATAGTTGCGCTTTTTCGACTGGAGTGTGCCATCGGGTGACGAGGCTCTCCTCTATCAACTCCGTTGGGACGGGGCGCAGGTTGATGACGCGGCAGCGCGAGGTAATCGTAGATAGCAGCGTGTCTGCGTCGCTGGCCGTGAGCAGAAGGATGACATTGGGCGGCGGCTCTTCTAATGTTTTGAGAAAAGCGTTCGATGCGCCGATAGTCGCGCCGTCAAAATCGGGCAGGATGGCGACTTTGTACGCCGCTTCATAGGCGGTTAAAGTTAAATCACGCTGTAATTGGCGAATTTCGTCGATTTTGAGCGTCTTTTTGCCCCGTTCGCTCACTGCTGGTTCAACAATGCGGATGTCGGGATGACGGCCGTTTTCTATTAATTTACAAGAGCGGCAATGACCGCACGGCACATCTTCATTCTCGCAATTCAACGCTTGGGCAAAAAGGCGTGCCAGCGTCTCCTTGCCGATATGCTCTGTGCCAGTGATGAGATACGCATGACCGATGCGATCATGTGTGATGGCGGCGGCCAATGTTGCCGTCGCCCAATCATGCCCGATAAGTTTGTTCCAGCCGTGTATTGTCATATCTGTTTTGTAGAAATAGGATGCAGATTTCCCTACGCTAAATAGAGTACGGCTAATGGCGGTAGGGTGAGTTCGATTGAATGTTCCTGCCCGTGTGTGGGGATGGGGGTGCTGTGGAGCGGATACGGGTTGGTTATGCCGCTGCCGCCGTATTTTTTGTCATCACTATTGAGAATTTCTGTATAGTTGCCCGCATGCGGCACGCCCATGCGGTAATGATGGCGCACGATGGGGGTGAAATTGCAGACGATGAGAACGCTTTCCCCTGTGCTGGGGGCGTGACGGGCGAAGGTGAGGATGCTGCGATCTGGATCGCGGAAGTCGAGCCATTGGAATCCGTCCCATGCGTTGTCTTCTTCGTATAACGGCCGTTTTTCCCGATAAATCCAATTTAAATCACGGATAAATGCGTGCAGTTGTCCGTGTTTTTCATCCTCGTCAAACAGATACCAGTCGAGAGCGCGTTCTTCTGTCCATTCGCGCCATTGCCCGAACTCGCCGCCCATAAAACTCAACTTTTTGCCCGGATGTCCCCATTGATAGCCATAAAGCAGGCGCAGATTGGCGAATTGCTGCCATCTATCGCCCGGCATTTTGGAGAGCATACTCTTTTTTAGATGCACGACTTCATCATGCGAGAAGGGCAGGACGAACGCTTCGCTGAACGCATAGGAGAGGGAGAAAGTGAGCGTGTTTTGGTGGAAAGAGCGGTGGACGGGTTCGTTTTGTATGTAATTCAAACTGTCGTGCATCCAGCCCATATTCCATTTGAGATCGAAACCGAGACCGCCGTTGGCTGCTGTTTTGGTTATGTCGGGGAAGGTGGTGGACTCTTCGGCGATGGTGAGCGTGCCGGGAAATTGCTCATGGATGCTGCTGTTTAGGCGGCGCAGGAAGGCAAGTGCGTCCAAATTTTCCCGTCCGCCGAACTGATTGGGTAGCCACTCTCCTTCTTTGCGCGAAAAATCGAGATAAATCATGGAGGCAACGGCATCCACCCGTAAGCCGTCTATGTGATATTTGTCGAGCCAAAAGAGGGCGTTGCTGATGAGAAATTGGGAAACTTGGGGACGGCCGTAATCGAAAACCAATGTTCCCCAATCGGGCTGCGTTCCCCGTCGCGGGTCGGCGTGTTCGTATAGATGTGTGCCGTCGAAGCGAGCCAGCCCGTGCTCATCTTTGGGGAAGTGGGCGGGAACCCAATCTAAAATCACGCCAATATCCGCTTGGTGGCACGCATCGACAAAGGCCATACATTCATCGGGCGTGCCGTAGCGGCTAGTGGGGGCAAAATAGCCCGTCACTTGATATCCCCATGAGCCGTCAAATGGGTATTCGGCGATGGGCATCAGTTCAATGTGGGTGTATCCCATCTGCTTGACATAAGGTATTAACTCGTGGATGAGGTCAAGGTAGGTGAGCCATTCGTCCCCCCTTTTTTTTCGTTTCCATGAGCCGAGATGCAGTTCGTAGATATTGATCGGGGCGTTGAGGGCGTTGTGATACGGCCGTTTGCCCATCCATTGGTCATCGTTCCAGACATGCCGATCAAGTTTCCAGATGACGGAGGCTGTTTTGGGGCGCAGTTCGGCGGCGAAGGCGAGGGGGTCGCTTTTGATGAAGAGACGGCCGTTTGCCCGTGATTTAATTTCGTATTTATAGAGGTCGCCCACGCCTAAGCCGGGAATAAACAGTTCCCATAAGCCGCTGCTGTGGTGATGGCGCATGGGGTGACGACGGCCGTCCCACGCGTTGAACAGCCCGACGACGCTGACGCGCTGTGCGTTCGGTGCCCAGACGGTGAAAAGTGTGCCCTCAATTTCTTGCAGGCGAATGGGATGTGCTCCCAATTTTTCGTAACTGCGGCGATGAGAGCCTTCGCTCAGGAGATGTTCGTCGTAATTGGTGAGGGTTGAGGGGAAACGGTATGGGTCTTGTCGTTCGGCATTGTGTCCGTCGTGATAGGTGAGGTCAAAGCTGTATCCGTCGGGCGGCTGGGGAAGGGTGATGGTGTAAAAGCCGTCAGGGTGTATTTTTGTCATCCGTTTGGCGGGAAGGTTGGGGCGCAGGAGGGTGACGGCGGTCGCTTCAGGAAAAAAGGCGCGGATGGCAGTACGGCCGTCGGCCAGTTGATGTTGTCCGAGGATGGCGAACGGGTCGCCGTGCGTGCCATGTACGATGGCGTTGATGCTTTCCATAGTTTCCATAATGAGGGATTTTACCATGAGACGGCCGTTTGTTGGAAAAAAGGGCATGGTTCATTTTATGCGAAATGATCTTTACAGGTTGTGGGCGGGCACAAGGCCGCGCCCCTACAAGTTACTCCTGTAGGGGCGACCCTTGTGGTCGCCCAATCACGCAACAACTGTAAAGATGATTTTCACCATTTTGAACCATGCCGAAAAAAGAAAATGGGACATGGATTGCGCTGATTTCACTGATAAAAGAGGGTTGGTTCAGAATCCCCCACCCTAACCCTCCCCCGAAAGGGGAGGGAACTTGCTCCCTCTCCCTTTCGGAGAGGGCTGGGGTGAGGGGGAGTGTCCCGTTCTCCTCTTATCTCAAAACTAATTCTGTTGCCCGTTCGACATATCGCAAGCATGTTTCGTGCTGATTATTTTTCTGGAATTGTGCTTTTCCTTCCTCTGTTCTCAGATCGCATCCTGTCAATTCGCGGCAAGTGGCGGCTCCAAATTCTTCTTCAAATTGGGTGATAAGAGCTTGTGTTTGGGCGTAATTTTCGTCTACGGAGGCGTTGGGTTGGGAACGGCCGTTTGCCAATCCGATCCCCATCATTCCCCCGCTTATCGCGCCGCATAAGCCGCCCATGCGAGCCAAGCCGCTGCAAAACCCAGTCGCAATTTGGGGCAGTAAATCAGATTCTACGCCTTGAGCGTCGGCAACTGCCAACAAAACACTTTCTGCTCAATAAAATCCATTGTTAAAAAATGTTTTCGCTTGTTCAGGTGCTGTTCTGCTCATAGCTCTTTTTCCTCCAGCCAGTTTGATATGCGATCTGCCACATCTTCCCAGCCTGAATCTAACATCATATCGTGTGCCATATCGGGGAATATCTCCGCTTTTGTTTTGTAAGCAACGGCCGTTGCCTGAACTTCTTTGACAGAGATCGCCCTATCATTTTTTGCGCCCAACACGAGCAGCTCAGTATTGACCTTTTTCGGTCGCGGCAAATTTAGCATAATCATGTCAATATAGGCACGATACGCCTCATCTTGCAACTGTTTATAATAGCGCATTAGCCGTTCATCCTCTATATCATCAGAAAAGAAAAACGCTTTGCAACGCTCCGCCGTTCCAACGATGGGGTATAGACTCATGGTAAGATTTACCTTCAAAAAGGTTAAGGGCTGTTGCGTGGCAACACGAACGGTCGCCGCCAACAGCCCGCGAGGAGGGGCTGATGCTAATAAAACAGCGGCCGGTGCTTGATGCTTTTCGAGATACTTTTGGACAACCATCCCTCCCATCGAATGCCCGATGAGGATTGGCGGCGTTCCGATCTGCTCCACCACCGAAGCGACATCATCCACATATTGAGCCAATGATGCCCAACGCAACCGTTCGCGTCCCTCACTATTGCCATGCCCGCGCAAACTCAGCGCGTAGGAATCGTACCCTTTCTCAGTAAAGTAGGGGAGAAAATTTTCTTGCCAACACCACGCTCCATGCCACATGCCATGCACAAATAGCAGGGGTGTTTTTTTCTGTTTTTCAGAAGCGGGTTTTTCTACAAGCATCTCTAATTTTGGCTGCATTTTATGTCTCTCCTTCGTTAATGTTCAATTGATGGGGCTAAGATGTACCGTATCATACCTCAAAGAACGGCAAAATGTATCTTCTCACTGTTTCGGGGTGATTACAACTAATTAAGAAAGGAACAAATTATGTCAGTCGAGTAAATTCGTTCCTTTTCTAATTAGTTGTACTCATGCTCTCAACTTTTTGAGAAGTTACGGCAAAATGAACTCCTTCGCAATCTCTCGCTATTCCTCTATACTTACTCTTTTACTGGTGATATTTCGTATCTCCTCAGAATACTGAGAAGATACGATTCACCCTAATTTGAACCGTGTCCGATTTTTGAAGATAAGTGTGAATGGAACGATATTATGACAGAGTTAAGCGTAGATAAATTTAGGAAAATCGCAGCAGCGATTGAGGCTGAGGTTGGCAAGGTCATTGTCGGGCAAAGGGATGTGGTGCGGCACGCGCTGATCGGTATTTTAAGCGGCGGGCATGTGTTGTTGGAAGGTGTACCCGGCTTGGGCAAGACGATGCTCATCCGCACCTTGAGCCAAGCGTTAGATTTGCAGTTCAGCCGCGTCCAGTTTACGCCTGATATGATGCCTGCCGATATTACGGGGACGGATATTATGGAAGAGGATGAAAACGGCCGTCGTTTCTTCCGTTTTCAACGCGGCCCCATCTTCGCCAATCTGATTTTGGCTGATGAGATCAACCGCGCCACCCCTAAAACCCAATCGGCCATGCTGGAAGCGATGCAGGAGAAAACAGTCACCGTCGCCAATGAGACGTACAGCTTGCCCGCCCCGTTTTTCGTGATGGCAACCCAAAACCCCATCGAGCAAGAGGGGACATACCCCTTGCCAGAGGCGCAATTAGATCGTTTTCTCTTCAAAATTAATGTCGGCTTTCCCACAGAGGCGGAGTTGACGGAGATTCTGGAGCGGACGACGGGGAAGGAGATGGAGAACCCAACGGCCGTTGCCGACGGTTCTCAACTCATTGCCATGCAGCAATTAGCCCGCCAAGTTCCCATTCCGACCCATGTGGGCGCGTATGTCAGCCGCCTTATCGTGGCGACGCATCCGGGCAGCAGCCCATCCGCCAAAGTGAATGCGTATGTGCGCTACGGCTCCAGTCCGCGCGGCGGGCAGGCGTTAATTTTGGGGGCAAAAATCACGGCTCTGCTGGCTGGACGGTACAATGTGAGCTTTGATGATATAACGGCCGTCGCCCCTGCCGCCCTGCGCCATCGCCTACTGCTCAATTTTGAAGGGCAAGCGCAAGCCGTTCGCCCCGATAACATCATCGCTGATTTATTGAAAGAGGTGGAGCCAAATTGATGACTCAACTTTCGACAAAACAGGCGTGGATTCACGCCATGCGCTTTCGTACATTGCCATTGGCGGTCGCTTCCATTATATTGGGATCGTTTTTGGCTGCGTCGCACGAGCAGTTTAGCTGGCCGATTTCGTTACTTTGTGTGCTGACGGCCGTTTTCCTCCAAATTCTTTCCAACTTAGCCAACGATTACGGCGATTCCGTGCATGGAGCCGACCTTGTTCCGCGCGAAGGGCCGCAGCGAGCAGTGCAGAGCGGCCTCATTTCAGCCGTGCAGATGAAACGGGCGATGGGGCTGTTCGCCGTCATTGCCGCGCTCTCTGGGCTGCTGCTTATCTTCGTCTCTTTTGAACAAGCACAATTGCCGCTTGTTTTCCTGTTCATCATTTTGGGCGGCGGGGCGATGGCCGCCGCCGTGCTGTACACGGCGGGAAGCAATCCGTACGGCTATGTCGGGTTGGGTGATCTGTTTGTGTTGATCTTCTTCGGCTGGGTGGGGACGATGGGGGCGTATTATTTGCAGACACAGACGTTGAACGGGATGGTTTTTTTGCCAGCAACGGCGGTCGGCCTTCTCTCAGCCGGCGTATTAAACGTCAATAATATCCGTGACATCAAATCAGATGCGCTGGCGGGCAAACAGTCCATTCCTGTGCGCGTTGGCGGCAAACGAGCGCGGCAATATCATTGGTTTTTATTGGTAACGGCCGTACTCGCCGCCACGCTCTATGTTAGTTTGGATTTTCGTACGGGATGGCAATTTTTGTACGCGCTTTCGCTGCCGCTATTATGGAAAAATGGAACGGCCGTTGCTCACACCGAGGATCCGCTAGAACTCAATCCCCTGCTTAAACAACTTTCGTTATCAACACTGCTCTTTGTCATCACTTTTGGTATCGGGCAGTTGTTGTAGGCGGAGAGATGGGCTACTTGGTCACGACGGGAATGGTGAAATAGAACGTCGTCCCTTTGCGGAATTCAGATTCAAACCAAATACGGCCGTTATGCAGTTCCACAAATTTCTTGGTGATATTTAAGCCTAACCCTGTGCCGGGTTCGTTCCGTGCTTCACGGTCTGGTGCGCGATAGAACTGGGTAAATATCTGTTTTTGGTCTTCTTCAGAGATGCCAATCCCGTCGTCGGCGATGGAGACGAGGGCGACCGCTTTGTGGTCTCCTTCACCGTTATGCAACTGGTTGACGACATTGATCTCGATACGGCCGTCTTTTGGTGTATATTTATACGCATTGCTCAATAAATTCACCATAATTTGTATTAGACGGTTGCGATCTCCCCAAATCAACGGCAAATCATCCTCTATATTGATGACGAGATTTTGCCCCTTCTCTTCTATTTGCGCCTTCATCGTGCGTACCACATCGCTGACAATATCAACAAATGGTATCGCCGTAAACTCCATATACACATGCCCCGATTCAATGCGAGAAATATCAGTCAAATCAGAAACCAGCGTTTGCATACGAGCTACATTAGAACTAATCGTGTGGATAAAGTTCTCTTGATGTGTACTCATCGCCCCAGCTACGCCAGATGATAATAAATCTGCATAGCCGCGAATAGAGGTCATCGGATTTTTTAACTCATGGGAGACGGTAGAAACAAATTCACTTTTAGCTAGATTGGCCGCTTCTGCGGTCTCTTTAGCGGAAAGTAAATCTTTATGCAATCTAGCATTGTCTAAGGCTAACGCCATCGCTTCGGCTAAGGATTCGGCTAATAATAAATCATCACGATCAAAGGTGTTTAATTTATTACTTGATATGTTTAAGGCTCCAAGAAGATGCCCAGAACGAGAGAGGGGGACGGCTAACTCTGTGATTGTTTTTACAGTTGTTTCTATATAGTCGGGGTCTTCTTTGACATTGGGGACGCATTGTGCTTTTCCTAAACGCAAAGAGCGGCCAACAATGCCATCATCAATTGTAATGACAATCCCTTTATTGGGTATACTAAGACCAGTCGCTGCAGTTACTGTAAAATTCTTTCCGTCTTCATCGGGCAATAATATCTGTACAGCCGGCCAGCCAGTGCGTTCTGTGATGATTTTTGCCGCAATTTCAGCAATCTCTGTTAAATCAAAATGAACGCTAACTGCTCGTAACGTATCGTATAATGTTCGTTGTCGAGCCGCCTGCATCACTTCAACATTGTGCATTTGGGCATTACGCACGGACAGAGCAATCTGATTAGAGGCCGATTCTAATAGATTCACATGCTCCATCGTAAAGTATCCGATATGGGGATGGGTCATCGTCAAGACAGCTAATAAAGACGCTCCGCTCATAATAGGGACGGATAAAGCGGATTGCCCGATTTTATCTATATCGGCCAGCCAGCGGTCATCTACGGAGGTGTCAAAAATTAACGCTCTTTGTTGTGTTTTGGCTACCCAATTCACTAATCCTTTATCAACAATCTCACTAATGAATTGACGTTTCCGTTGATAGATATGCTTGCCGCGTGCGAAGAATGTAGCGGCCATCGCCCCGCTCTCATCAAAGACAAATAAGCTGCTCTTGCTGGACGATGGGACACCTGTCAACATCATAACGATGTCTAAAATACTGCGTAAGGTCTCTTCCATCGTTGAGTACCCCGTTGTTGCCTGAGCTATGACAAGAAGGTTCTCAAATCGACGTTTTTGTGAATTAATGGCTTCTTCAATTTGTTTTCGCTCAGTGACATCACTAATAAGACCATAAATAGTGATGCCTAAACCACGATCATCACGAGCAACACGGCCGTTGTTTAGCAGCCACATCACCCCGTTTCGACCATGTACCCAACGATACTCTACTTCACGATCTTCTCCCTGCCTCAACCCTGCCAGCAGATCGTTGATGACATGACGGTCTTCAGGGTGAACATATACACGGCCGAAGTCTGGGCTTTGCATAAAGAAGCTGGGAGAGTAGCCGGTGATGGGTTCGATATTGGGGGACAAATAGATGAATTTGAGTTCGCCCTGTTTGGATATACGAGCAACATAGATGGCATCGCTGATAGAGGAGACGACTTGATGGAATCTAGATTCGCTATTTTGAACGGCCGTTTTTAGCTTAACGATCTCGCCCTCTAATTTGCGATTATTTATCTCAATAGGAACAGCGCGACGCTGGCTGACATAATAGCCAACAATAAACGCAATCACAATCAAAATAATAGCGATCGCACCCTCTATCCCCGATAATTGAATACCCATAAGCTAATACATCTGCCAGCATTAATGATGATATTTAATGACAACAGCTTGTTAAAATAGTTGTTCTCGTAACTTTAACAGTACGCAAGTATAACGCATAATGGGCTAATGGAGTTAATCATTCTCTTTGTGATTTTCGAAGAAATGCGAAATAAGGCATAGAATTGACGCTAATTACAGAATCTTGTTGACATAACTGTAAAAAATATACGATAAATCTGATAATTTACGGCTAATGATAATTAGTACACTGATCGGCTTTATTTGTCTCTTAGGCCATTTATGAAAAATAATTATACGTTTGTCATTCCCGCCCCCATCCCCACCTTCGTGAGAATAGGGGCGGGAATGACAATCAAAGTTTTGATTTAAATTTAGAAATGACCTTATCTATATAATCAATGTGTATGTATCTTCTCAGTATTCTGGGGAGACTTGACAAATTTTCCTAATGATACTCGTGTAAAATAAAGAGCTGATGAAATTTGTCAAGTCTTGTCCACGATTTATTGAGAAGATACACGTGTATCTACTACGCCAATTAAAGGATTTTATAGTAGAACTGTCAAATAAACAGGGTGAAGGAGTTGTGAAGATGCAGGTATACTGTCGTGAAAATAGCATGCAACTATGATTGTATGATTACTCTCTTTCAGATCCGCAGCTCCCGTAAATACGGCTCCATCAACAACAAGATTAAAGCCGACGGTGCATCGGCAATCTCATTATGACGCGCCATTTGCAGCACCTCTGCGATTGGTTTGACATGCACCTGCATCAGCTCTGCCGGCTCATGCGCTGTCTTTCCCAATTGCACATCATGGGCGATAAAATAGTGACCAACTTCATCACAAACACCGCTGGCTGTATAAAATTGACCGCCATATTCCAGAGTATCTATCGTGCCGCCAATTTCTTCGCGTAATTCATCACGCGCCGCTTCCTCCAGCGATTGTCCCGCCTTGACCCCGCCCGCAGGCAGTTCCCAACAGTACTCATCAACGGTGTATCGGTATTGATACACCAGCACAACTTCGTTTTGGCGGGTGAGGGGCAGGATGAAAACGGCCGTTCCCATCTGCACAACATTATACTCTCCGACACTCCCGTCGGGCAGCAAAATACGATCCTGACGCACATTATACCAATCGCACGCCCACGCGATTTTTGACTCTATTTGTTTGAACGGTTTTTGCATATGTACTTGTTTTAATGTTTTTTAGGTAGCTTCTCAAAAAATTGGGGACAAGACTTGACAAATTTCATCAGCACTTTATTTTACACGAGTATCATTAGGAAAATTTGTCAAGTCTCCCCAAAATACTGAAAAGATACTGATATGCCAATATAAAACAATTGCACTACACTCCCATTGCCAATTGACTATTGACAATTGCCTACACCAACTCTCCCTGCTTCATATACTCCTCTGGCTTAATAGATAACACCTGACTAGCACTATCCGCTCCCATGCTGATGCCGTAAATCGTATGCGCCGCCTGCACTGTCCCCCGATTGTGGGTGATGACGACAACCTGCGTTTTGATGCTTAACTCATGCAGTAACTCACGAAAACGGTTGACATTGGCCTCATCCAATGCCGCATCCACTTCGTCCATCATGCAAAACGGGGTGGGGGAGATGCGTAAAAGTGAAAAAATAAGCGCAGCGGCTGTCAACGACCGTTCGCCGCCAGAAAGCAATCCCAGCCCTTGCTCCTTGCGATTGGGCAGACGGGTGATGATGTCCACGCCGCTGATCGTCAAATCGTCAGGGTTGGTCAACGCCAGCCGTGCCGATCCGCCGCCAAAAAGCTGGGTGAAGATGCCGCCAAATACAGCGTCAACTTTGGTGACCGTTTCGGCAAAGGCACGCGAAGTCAACTCATCTAACTCAGTGATTACCTTGCGTAATTGGGCTTCCGTCTCAGTCAAATCTTTAACTTGCAGGCTCAAAAAAGCGTACCGTTTCTCTGTTTCCGCGTACTCAGTCGGCGCGTCAGGGTTGATCGCTCCCATGCGCTGCAAACGGGCGCGGTACATCTGGATTTCCTCTTCAATTCCGTCGGGCGGGGCATCCACATCGGGCAATTGCTCGACAATTTCTTCCATCGGTAGCGGGGTCGCCCCTGTCTGGTCATCATCATATTGCAAATTGACGATGCCCAAATCCGCTTTGATGCGATCTAGTAGCGTGTCAAGTCGGTTTTGCTGCTGGCTCAATTTGATTTGGCTTTGGGTGTGATGGGTTTCGTGATCGTGTGCTTGCCGTTGCAAAACGGCCGTCTCCTCTTCCAAAACCATCATCCCTTCCCGCCGCGCCTTTAACTGCTCGCGCAACGGCCGTAAAGCCTCCTCAATCATCCCCAATTCCGTCTCCGCCTGCTGGACGACAGTCTCTTCCTCCGCCAATCCATGCCGCTTTTGTTGTGACAACAGCTCTTGTCGGCGCGATTGCAAGCGCAAAAGCTGCCTGTCCAATTGCTCCAGCGTCGCCCGTCGGCTGTCTACCACCGCTTGCCGTCCAGCGACGATAGTTTGCGTCGCGTTCGCACTTTGGCGCAACGCTTCCCGCTGCTGCTTGGCATTACCGATAGAAAAATTGTCGAGATGGGCGCGGGTGACGGCAACGGCCGTTTCCATTTTCACCAACTCCCCTTCATCTGCAGCAACGGCCGTTTCCATCTCCCCGATCCGCCGTTCCAATTGAGCCGCCTCAGCCGCCCGCGCTTCCCGTTCCCGCTTGGCAAAACGGATGCGCTGTCCCGCCTGATCGTGCCGCCGTTCGGCCGCGCTGATGCGCTGGTTCAGCTCATAAATCAGCCCGCCTAATCGCTGCTCCTCGCGCTGCAACGCGTCTGCCTCGCGCTGCTGCTCTTGAATCGCTTCCGCCGCCGCCGCCGCCGCTTGGGCGATAGTTTGCACGGCCGTTTGCTGCTCTTCCAGCTTGATTTTCGCTTCGCGCCACTCCCGCTCACGGGTGATGATGCTCTCTTCGGTTGAACGGCCGTGCTGTTGCACAAATCCGCCCGACTGCGCCATAAACCCATCCAGCCCCACAGCCATCTCCCCCACCGCCAGCTCTGGCGCGATGGCATACGCGCCGTCCGCATCATCCACCAGCAGAATGCCACCCAGCAGATAAGCGGCAATATCGGCGACGCTCTCCTCGCAGCCGATCTCATCAGCCGCCCAGCCAATCACGGCTGGGTGACGGGGCAGAGCGCGGGGGGATAGTCGGGGAGCAAGCGGGGCGACAACGGCCGCAAACCGATCCCCGCCGCCGACCAGCCGCCACAAACTCTTTTCGTCGGGCAAAATGATCGTTTCCAGCCGCTCACCCAACGCCGCTTCAATGGCAGTCTGATATTCGGGCGGGATGGTGAGTCGGCTGGCGAGGCGGCCAAGCGCATTCCCGTTCCCGTTCACCCCCAATTTTTTCTGCCGCATACTGTCGAGCATATCGTGACGAGTTTCCAGTCGCGCCAACTGATTGCGCTGTTTTTGCACTGTTTTTTCCTGCGTCCGCAACTCCCGCCGCCGCGTTTTGAGCTGACGGATCAGTTCGCTACGCTGCTGAATCGCCTCTTTTTGTTTAGCTTGCAAGGCGGCTTTTTTGCTTTGGGCGGTTTGGATAACGGCCGTTTCCTTTTTGACCTCTTTCTCCACCCCGTCATCCTGTTGGAGTGATGGGGATCGCCGATCTTGTAGCCGTTCGCGCAATTGGGCGATCTGCCCCTGTGCCCGTGCCAATCGCCCGCGCACCCCTTGCTGCGCTTTTTCAGAAAGGCGTACCTTTTCCTGCCGTGTCCGCAGTTCGGCCTGCTGCGTCTGGAAGACGGAATCTACCCGCCGTAACTCCGTTTGTGAGCGGGCAAATGCTGTTTGTGCGTCGGCCAAATCGTCTATCGCTGCCGATAATGCCGTCTGTGCCGCTGTCTGCTGTTCGCCGACTGACGGCAGTTCGTCGGCGATGCCGCTCAATTGGCGGCTGAATGATCGCTGCCGCTCTTGCAAAATGGCGACTTGACGGCGGGCGCGTTCAAGCTGTTGGCGCAAGTTGTCTTGTTGCTCTTGGCGGCTGCCGACCTGCATTTGCAGACGGTTGATCTGTTGACGGATCTCGTCGCTCTGCTCTTGCTGGCGGCGCAGCTGTTGACGGCTTTGCCGCCACTTTTTTTCGCTGGAAACGGCCGTTTCTCGTGTGTCTCGCACCCCATCTTTTTCCCGCTGCCAGCGATACCCGTACCATAAGCGCAAAAGTTGATGCAGATCGAGCCGTATCTGTTCATGATTGCGGGCGCGTGCCGATTGTCGTTTAAGCGAGCGCAGACGGGGCTTGATTTCGCCCAGCACGTCGTAAACGCGCTCTAAATTATGTTGTGTATCTTTGAGCCGCCGTAAAGTTTCGGCGCGTTGCGTTTTGTAATGACTGATGCCCGCCGCTTCTTCAAACAATGCCCGCCGCTCCTCTGCCCGCAGGGAGAGGGCTTGGTCAACCAGCCCCTGCCCAATGATGGTGTAGGTGCGCTGGGAGAGGCCGCTCGTCGCTAGCAGCTCGCTAATGTCTTTGAGCCGCACTTTTTGCCCGTTGAGAATGTACTCGTTTTCACCAGAACGATAGGCACGGCGACCGATTTCAACCTCGCTGTACTCAATCGGCAGCCAGCCGTCGCTATTATCGAGGGTGAGAATGACGGAGGCCATGCTGGCGCGGGCGCGGTGCTGACTGCCGGCAAAAATCATGTCGGTGGTGCGTTTGCCGCGCAGGGAGCGATAGCTTTGTTCGCCCAATACCCAGCGTACGGCATCAGCGATATTACTTTTGCCGCTTCCATTTGGACCGACAACGGCCGTTATCCCTTCATCAAATACAAATTCTGTTTTGGCAGCAAAGGTTTTATACCCTTGCACGACAAGTTTCTTTAATTTCATACAGATATTGTAGGTCAAGTTTGCAAACTTGACCTACAGGTATGACACTCTTGTGCGCTTTTCTTAAAGTTGCACACCGCCTATCACTTGGTATAATCTTGCGTTCGTATCCTCGTCTATAAATGAGGGGCGGCTAGTTGTGCCTTGACAGCATAATTATTAAATAGGAATCATATTCAGACCAAGAGATTTCTCTTGGTTTTTTTTAGGAGAGTTAAAAAATGAAACGGACATATCAACCAAAAAAACGTCGTCGTATGCGCGTTCATGGTTTTCGCAAACGGATGAAGACAAAAAACGGCCGTCGTGTACTCAAAAGCCGCCGCAAGAAAGGGCGTGCTTCTTTGAGCGTCAAAATGAATAATCATGTTAAACGCATCAATTGGAACGGCAGTTCAGCTACAGCGTACCGCGTCAAGAAACGGTATGGCGGCGGGTGAGCAATTAACAATTATTAATTGCTCATTGTTAATTGTTAATCAGGATGTTACCCAAGCCATATCGTTTGCGGCATACGGCCGATGTTGCCCTTGTCAAACAATATGGAAAAAGCGCACGGCATCCGCTGATTATTTTGCTTATACGCAAAAACAATCTGGATGTGAGCCGTTTTGCTTTTGTCGCTAGTAAGCGGGTAGGCAATGCTGTTGTCCGCAATCGCAGACGACGGCTTATGCGGGAAGCTGTACGGCTTCATTTACCAAATTTACGCGGGGGTAACGATTGTGTATTGATTGTACGACAGGGGAATGATGATATGCCGTTTTCTGAGATGGAAACGGCCGTTTCCTGTCTGCTCCACCGTGTACACCTATTTGCAAATGGATAGTCGCTCCTCCTTACGATGAAATACATCCTTCTTTTCATTATCCGCGCCTACCAAAAAATCATTTCTCCACTTTTTCCTCCTACTTGTCGTTTTACACCGACATGTTCCCATTACGGATATGAAGCTATTGAAAAATATGGCTTTTTTAAGGGAGGATGGATGGCAGTAAAGCGCGTCAGCCGCTGCCACCCCTTCAATGAAGGGGGGTATGATCCCGTACCTTAATGGAGGTCGCTCTTTGTTTAGTTTAAAACGGCCGTTACGATGGTCAGTTCTACTTTTTATCATTTTCTCTGGCATCCTGCTTACTGGATGCGGCACACGCGGCACAAATAGCAATTGGCCCGGCCTTTCAACCGATGGTCAAACCGTTTACGCAGCTTATGGCAAGCGCGTAGCTGCTTATAATGTTGCCGAACAAAAGCTGGAATGGCAGTTTCCCATAACCGCCAGCACCGCTCGCATCTACACCGCGCCATCTGTTGAAGATGGCCGTGTGATTTTTGGCGATTACGGCGCGTCTGGCGGTATGTTAAACCCCAAATCCATCACCACAATCTACGCTGTAGAGAACGGCACAGGCTCACCGCCAGCCACAATGTGGGAAAACAAAACCGCCACCTCTGGCAAAGTCATCCCCCCCCCATTACAAGTTGACGATACCGTCATCATCGGCACAAACAGCAACTTCATCATCGCCTTAGACAGTATAACAGGCAAGGAGTTATGGAAAGTTGAGGTTGAAGAGCCGATCTGGGGGCAGCCCGTCCATCGCGGTGAAGTTATTTACATCACCAGCGTTGACGGCAATATCTTTGCACTCGATATTGAAAATGGGGATAAGCTATGGCAAAAGAAAGTTGAGTTTGCTATCGCTGGCGGCATCGCCATGAATGATGAGCTATTTTATATAGCCGATTTTTCAGGGAGCGTACACGCCTTCTTGCTCTCATCAGGTGCAGAGGAGTGGGTGGTACAAGCAGATGCGGCGACATGGGCAACACCCGTTTATGCCGACGGCACTGTCTACTTCACCGACATTAGCGGCAATATCTACGCCATTGATGCTCAAAACGGCGAACGCCTTTGGCAACAGAATGTAGAACATCCATTGCAGTCGTCCCCGCTTATCCATGATGGAGTTGCTTACATTGCCAGCGGACCAGAAAGCGATGAAGGCGAAGGGGAACTAGTCGCATATGATGCGAGCAGCGGCAAAGTGATGTGGCAGCAAAGTACAACTGCACCATTACATACCACTCCTGTTATTGCTGATAACGCCATCGTCGTTATTTCTCAAGCGGGAACTTCATACTCCATCCTCGCTTTCAATATGGAAACAGGTACACAAAAATGGCAATTCTTGTTGCCTGAATAAGATAACCGTGTGCCTTTGTTGTGGAATAGTGGAAAGGCACACGGTTATTAAATTATATTTGTAAACTTAGGAATGAGGATTAAGGTAATCCTCATTCTTTAATAAGGATTAAATACTCTATGTGGGATCAATTTGTCATAAACCCCATGGTCAACGCCTTACTACTGCTGTATGGCTTTTTGGGACATAATTTCGTTTTAGCAATTGCGGTTTTCACCATTTTGGTAAAATTGGTGACATTGCCGCTTAACCTAAAACAGCAACGCTCCATGCTCAAAACGCAGGAGATACAGCCAGAAATACAGGCGATCCAGAAAAAATATAAAGATAACCCGCAAAAAATGCAGGAGAAGTTTAAAGAGATCGGCTATAACCCTACGGATAGCTTGATGGGCTGCCTGCCAATGTTAATACAAATGCCAGTTCTTATCGGTCTGTATCGCGCCATTATCTTTGTATTGGGAACAACCCCCCAATCGCTGTTTGGCTTAACCCAACGTGTCTATCCTGGCATTGATTTAGCATCGTTGCTGCCAATCAACAGCCACTTTTTATGGTTAAATTTGGGACAGACAGATCCGTTTTACGTCCTTCCTGTGCTTGTTGCCAGCACGATGTTCTTGCAACAAGTGGTGATGTCTCCCAAGAAAGATGATAAAAAGAAAAAAAAGGAGAAGGGTGGTAAAGACGGTAATCCAATGGGGGGCATGACAGAATCTATGAAATATACCATGCCGCTTATGTTTGGGTTCTTCTCGCTTCAATTTCAAGCGGGTTTATCCGTTTATTTCGTCATGAGTAACCTGATTGGTATCGCACAAGGGCTTTATGTCAAGCGTGCGATGGCTGAACATAAGGATGAGGTAGCGCGGGCAAAAAGGAATGGTGCTAAAATTATTGACGGTGAAATTGTTGAACCAATCCCTGAGCCTGTAAAATTGCCATCCACAACAGCAAAAAAATCAGGTAATCAAAAGAAGAAAAAGAAAAAGAATAAAAATAAGAAATAGGGTATCTTCTCAGTATTCTGGGGAGACTTGATAAATTCTCCTAATGATACTCGTGTAAAATAAAGTGCTGATGAAATTTGTCAAGTCTTGTCCACGATTTATTGAGAAGATACAAAATAGGTAATTACTTAGGTATTTTTTATGTCACAACAAAAACGAAAATTTGAGGCACGCAGTGCCAGCGTAGATGAGGCTATTCGGGCTGGATTGGCTGCTTTAGACTTAAAAAAAGATGAAGTTACGATTGAAATTCTTGATGAAGGCAGTCGTGGATTATTAGGAATTGGTAGCCGTGATGCGGTTGTACTGCTGACGGCTCTCGAACCTGAATTTGCTGAAGAAGAGGTTGAGGAAGTTGAGGTGGTTGAAGAGCCTGCTCCTGAATCCGAGCCAGAGCCAGGGCCAGAACTTGTTGAAGAAGTTGCTGATGAGGTGGAAGAAGAGGCGGAAACGGCCGTTGCCCCTTCATCACCCCCTCAACCAGTCGAGGAAGAAGCCGTCCCTGTCGATTATCAATATGATGATGGCAGCGAAGAAGCGGTCGCTTTGGAAGTTGTCCGTGCCATGTTTGATAGAATGGGTGTTGAAACAACCGTTACTTTGCGTACCACCGATGTTGACGAAAAAACGGGTAAAATTACGCCCGTCATTGATGTTCGCGGCTCTAATTTAAGCCCGTTCATCGGGCAGCGCGGCGACACACTCTCCACTATTCAATATCTTGCCCGTCTCATCGTTGCCAATACACGGGGAACACGCGCCTACTTTGTCATTGACATTGACGGCTATCGTGAGCGACGCGAGCAAGCGTTAGCCCGTTTGGCCGAACGGATGGCTGGCAAAGTGATTGATCGCCAGCACCCCATCAGTCTTGAGCCGATGCCGCCGCAAGATCGGCGCATTATTCACATCACCTTACGCGAGATGGACGGCGTGTACACCTCCAGCACTGGTGAAGGCAGCCGACGCAAAGTACAGATTTTGCCTGCAAAATAATATAGACATTTGTGGTAGGGTGCATTCCCATAGTATGATTTTGCAAAAATGAAAAGTTTGCATCACAATTGGCCTAAACAAACTCGAATTTAGATAGGATGATGCGATGCAAACCAATTTCATTATACAATTCTTTACCCCTTATATCCAAAGAGAAACGACACAA
>WFSA01000268.1 GCA_015486215.1 Anaerolineae bacterium
ATTTTGGTAAATAATCGCTCAAAACACATGGCTTTAGTCTCGTTTTCATACATGAAAATGATTATTCACTCGAGTATAAATGAAGCATAAGCCATAATTGGAATTGCTGGTGTCTAACCTAGTACACACTGGCGGAAGTTCTATCGTAGGTCAAATTTGCAAATTTGACCGTGCAATTTTATAAAATTGCACTACAGAAAACCCCGAAGAAAACTTAGGCCAAGCAGTACTAGTACACGCTGGCGGAAGTCCTTGTATGTTATTTGTTGCGGGAATCGGAATTCCCGCAACACTCCACCAGATAGGTATCGGGAATTCCGATTCCCGATACAGGCAGCGTATATCATCTAAGAACTTCCGCCAAGCTATACTAGGGCGATTGCAATCGCTAAAATCAACGAAATCAGCGTGATCACTGTCCAATTTCAAAACAAGATCAACTCAATTTCCTATCAACTCCTCATACACAAGTAACATTTGTGCCACGATGTTTTTCCAATTGTATTGTTGCGCGTTTTCGCGTGCGTAACGGCTCAATTCCCAATGGCAGGTTTGATTGGTGAGCAGTTCATAAATGCGCTCGGCTAACGCTTCGGGATTGCGCGAGGGGACAAGGTAACCATTACGGCCGTCTTTCACCAAAAACGCCAATCCACCCACCTCAGATGCGATGACAGGAGTCCCCATCGCCATCGCTTCCAGCGCAACCATGCCAAAACTTTCGTAATGGGATGGCATGATGACCGCTTCCGCGGCGGCGTAATAGTAGGGCAAAATTTCTTGATCTTTTGCACCGATGAAGGTGACCAAATCACCAATGCCCAAATCGTGTCGCATCTGTTGCAGGCGTGCCATCTCCGCATCGGGGCAAGTCGCCCATGGGTCGCCGCCGATGATGGCGACGCAGACATCATCTACTAAGCGGGGATGACGGCCGCGAATGAGGCAGATCGCCTTGAGCAGCGTATCAATCCCTTTGAGCGGCTCGATGCGTCCTGCAAAAATTAGATTTTTATGATGGGAAGGGATGCCGACATGCTCTTTGGCGACCGTTTTGTCAATCGGTGCAAAACGGGTTAAGTCAACACCGGGCGGGATGATACTCACTTTTCCCATGTTGATTCCTTTGTACAGCCAATGGAGCTGCGCCTCTTCAGCGGGAGTTGCGCCGATGATGCGGTCAACGGCCGCGATGACATGATTTTCGCCATCAAGACGGCGTTGGCTGGCGCGTTGGCTGTCATCATTGGCGATTTGATTCTTCATATGGCCGAGTGTGTGGAACATGTGGACGATGGGGATGTAACGGCCGTCTTTCTCCCATCGTTCCTGCAATTTTTCGGCTACTAATCCAGACAGCCAATAATGGCTGTGGATGATGTCGTATTGAATGCTTTCGCTTTCGGCAAAGGCAAGCACGCCATCGGCAAATGTGTCAAGATGATCGGCGACATCAATCACAGGGATCGGCTCTTCGGGGCCGGCATGGATATGGATGACGCGACCGCCAAAGCCAAGATCGCGGCTGATAAATAGGGAGGATGTATCTTGCGAGCGGGTGAATACATCGACTTGTACATCTTGTCGTCCCAATTCGCGGCTGAAATCACGAACGTAGACGTTCATCCCGCCCGTTTTTTTGCCGCCAAGCATGGCGAGCGGGCAGGTGTGGACAGAGAGCATGGCGATACGGTGGATACTCATAAGGTTGGGGGGTGGGGTGCAAGATTGCATGTTTGCAAGTTGCAATCGGGCAAGTTTACAGACTTGTAAGCATGCTTAGGGAAGGTTCGTTTTTAACTTTGGACTTTCAGGTGACAGGCACTTGGCAAGTGCCTGTCACCTTGGCCACAAAGTTGTCATTCCCGCCCCCATCCCCACTTTCGTGAGGACAGGCACTTCGTGAGGGTAAACTCTTTTAGGCGGGAATCGTATCTTCTTAATAAATCGTGGACAAGAGTTGATAAATTTCATCAGCACTTTATTTTACACGGGTATCATTAGGAAAATTTGTCAAGTCTCCTCAGAATACTGAGAAGATACTGGAAATCCATGATTTTCCAGACTGTGGATTCCTGCCTTCACAGAGCCTGCCCTCATGAAGATGGGGAAATGACAATTTGAAGTTCCGCAAGTTATTAAATTCTCGTTCCTTACTTGCCTACTTGCTCACTTGCAGGCGGAAGATTTCGGTGTCGGTGGCTCCGAAGCGGTATTTGTATGGTTCGTTGCCGCGTAGGAAGTCGAATTTGGAACGGCCGTTGTCGATCGCTGTTTCAATCGCGCGGCTGGTCAGCACGATGCCCAGACTGAGGCTTTTGAATTGAGAGGTATCTATGCCAGAGTTGTATACCCAAATGCGATCATTGTAATCAAAGTTGAATAGAGCTGCGCCGCGCACGCCGTTGACTTCGGCAAACATCAGTTGCAATATGCCGTCCTTTAGGGCGGCGCGGGCGGTGTCGTGGAACACAGCCCGACGGCCGTCTGTCAGCCAATCCCGCTTTTCGTGCATGCTTGTTTGCAGCAGATGGAGAAAGTCATTGACGGCCGTTTCTAACTCCGCTTCATCGGTGATGGTGACAAATTGCACCTCCGATCCTTTCGCCCGTCGCTGTTTACGCTTTAGTTCGCGCCGCTGTTTACTCACCAATTGGGCTAAATACGCATCATAACTGGTTGGCAGGGGGACGACGGGACAAACTTCTTGTAAAGTTTCTTGAAAAGCTAATCCATGTTTATCGGCGGTTTTGGCCACAATACGGCGAGTGGGCGAGTGGGCGGGTATATTGCATAAGCCGATATGTTCCCATTCAGGGAATTGATCATTGTGGAGAATGTCGAAAACGGCCGTCCACGCTTCTTCTACATCCTCTGCCCGCACAATCATATCCAGATAATCCGTCTCTTCGACGCAACCGTTGAAATAGACCGCCTTATTGAATACATATAAACAGGTGATGGCGAGTAAACGGCCGTTTTCCTCGCGGCTGACGATTGTATGTAAACTACTGTTTGGCGGTTGCAGATGCGTCCACCACGCTTGCTGGTAGGCGGCCGTTTGGAATGGCGTATCTATAATGCTTTCTTTGACAAGTGCATCCCACTCGTCAGCTAACTCGGCAAAGACGGATGCGCCGTGAATAATTGATGTGTACATAAAAAATCCTTGATACAAAGGTAACTACTAACGCCCTCTGGAGATTGGCTCAATTTCTTTTGCAAGAGCAGAGACGAGAATTTGTAATGATTGCGTAGTTACGACGGGCGTAATGATATGAGCCTTTGGTAGGTAAGCCTCTATCGGTGAATAGGTTGTTAGAGAGTAAGGGAACGGTTACGTTTAACTTGATAAGGAGTCAGGAGGCAATGAATCCCCATTCCTAAGAAGAGTGGATCGCGATTGAAGGAGAGACCTCTTCTGGAAAATCAAAAACTGCTTATGAACTTTCTTCAAATGAGTATACCCAAATGGAAGGGAAAATAGCACAAAATTGGACATGGTTCAAATTAGGATGAAGCATCTTTACAATTGTTGCGTGATTGGGCGACCACAAGGGTCAACGTGTAAAGATCATCTTGCGTAAAATGAACCATGTCCAAAATTGGAATGGTTCTCTGAATGTATCTTCTTAGGGAAGGTTCGTTTTTAACTTTGGACTTTCAGGTGACAGGCACTTGCCAAGTGCCTGTCACCTTGTCCACAGTTATTTACGAGTGTTCCCTTAGGGAACACTCGTAAATAACTGTGGCGTTTTACCCTCACCCCAGCCCTCTCCCAAAGGGAGAGGGAGCAAGTTCCCTCCCCCTAAAGGGGGAGGGTTAGGGTGGGGGGGCGATGACGAAACTCCAAAGTTGTTTACGAACCTTCCCTAAGTAATAAAAGTCTAATTCTTATTTAGATTTATTTTGCGAGATGGGCAGTATGAGG
>WFSA01000269.1 GCA_015486215.1 Anaerolineae bacterium
CGATCACGATCACGAATTAAGGCGAGTATGTAATCGCCCTAGTATAACTTGGCCTAAGTTCTTAGATGATATACGCCGCCTGTATCGGGAATCGGAATTCCCGATACCTATTTATGGGAGTTGCGGGAATTCCGATTCCCGCAACAAATAACATATAAGGACTTCCGCCAGTGTGTACTAGGGAGTCCATTTTCCTACAGGACAGGATCAACACGGATCTTCTCAAAAAATTGGGGACATGCGTACAGAAGATTTGAAAAAGAACAGATTGACTCGACTGGCGCAATTTGTTCCTTTCTTAATTTGTTGTACTCACCCCAAAATATTGAGATGTTAGCATCTTCTCAATAAATCGTGGACAAGACTTGACAAATTTCATCAGCACTTTATTTTACACGAGTACCATTAGGAAAATTTGTCAAGTCTCCCCAGAATACTGAGAAGATACAGATGTTACATAAACGCGGATAAATCAAAAGAAATCTGCGTTCATCATAAAAATCCTGAAAATCTGCGTCCTATTAAAAAGATAATGTTCCCTATATGAATCCATATCAGAACTTCTAAAAAAACGGCCGTTTTCCCCTGACAATTTCCCCATAACATGTTATCTTTCCGCTTCTATGATTGAACAAGAACGCTCCCCCCTAAGATTACCTCTTATACTCATCGCCATTATCTCCCTGCTCGCCGCAATGTGGGCGGGGCTGATCCGTATCGGTTGGGATTATGCCGCTTGGCAGCCCGATTTGGTACAAGCGCACGGCGCATTGATGATCTCTGGATTTCTTGGCACCGTGATCGGTTTAGAACGCGCTGTAGCCGCAGCGGCCGTTTATAAAAACCGCTTGCTCTACATCGTGCCGCTCCTTTCTGGCGCGGGCGGACTGCTTCTGCTCACAGGATGGAACAGTCAAGCGGGCATCATTTTGATGACATTAGGCAGTTTAGGATTGGCCTTCCTTTTCGGCCTCATCGCCCGCCATCATCAAGAATTCCACACGGCCGTTATGTTCTCAGGCGCAGTCAGTTGGTTCATCGGCAACCTCTTATGGACATTCGGTAAGCCCGTGCATATCGCCGTTTGGTGGTGGGCAGGCTTCCTGGTCCTCACCATCACTGGCGAACGGCTGGAACTAACCCGCATCACCCGCCCCACAAAAAGACAAATTCAACTATTCGGCGCGGGCGTTGCCCTCATGTTCATCGGCCTAATCATCAGTGCTATCCCTTACCAATACAGTCTCGGTGTGCGTATCAACGGAGCCGCTTACATTTTGCTTTCACTTTGGCTGCTGCGCTACGACATCGCCCGCCGCACCATCAAACGGGATGGACTTGTACGCTATATCGCCGCCTGCTTGCTTTCAAGCTATGTATGGATGGGTGTCAGCGGCGTATTAACCCTCATTTATGGCAGTCAATCGGCTGGCATACTTTACGACGCACAATTGCATACCGTTTTTCTCGGCTTTGTGATGGCGATGATTTTCGGCCACGCTCCCATCATTTTCCCCGCCGTACTTGGCTTGCCCGTCACCTACCGCTCCATTTTTTACGTCCAGCTCGTCTTTCTGCATATCAGCCTTCTCATCCGTATCGCTGGTGATGTAAGCGGTAATGCCCCCCTGCGTGAATGGGGAGGGATGCTCAATGCTATCACATTACTCATCTTTTTAGGCAACACCGCATATTCCATCATCGCTGGGAAATTGTCAAAAGAGAGATAGGAGATAGAGATAGGAGATAGAGATAGAGATAGGAGATAGATTTCTGCTCTCGTGGAAATTTGTTTTCTAAAACGTCTGCATCACTCTACGTTATATTTCCCCTCTCTATCTATACCATTTATGACAAACAGTAGACAACAATGGCGTTGGGTTTGGCACGCCGCCCTTCTCGTTTTCATCACCGCCGCCTCAACAGGATCGTTGATGCGGTTTGGCAATATATACGGCTTCCCCTATGGGCTGCAATGGATAAATATCCGTCACGCCCATTCCCATTTGATGTTTTTCAGCTGGGTAACACCCCCATTGATGGCCTTGATTTTTGCCCGTCTGCCCGAATTCACAGGGCGCGAAATTGAAGCCGCTGACCGCAAAAAAATCAATGTCGTCATCACGCTGCTTATCATCTTTGGGTTGATGGCTTATACCGTTTTTATGCGGTATGGATACGGCCGTGTCCCCATTGGAAGAAAAGGGCTGCCTCTAGCAGTAATAATTTCGGGGTTGAGCGGCATCGTCTGGTACGGATATATGTGGCAATATAAAAAAGCGGTAAAGGGGCATAACGGCCGTCATGCTGTCCGTCTCTGGAACGGAGCTGTCTGGGCTCTCCTTTTATCTTCGATTGCCGCATGGGGTGTTGCCGTTTCAGCCAATCTTGGTGACTTCCCCCCCATCATCGCCACTATTTTCACCCATCTTTTCCTCGACCTTTTTTCTGAAGGATGGTTCATTCTAGCGGTACTTGGCTTGCTCTACGCCAGCAATCCAGCCGCAGAAAACCATCGCTGGACACGAAAAAGCGAGACATTACTCTTTATCGGCATCCCCATCGTCTTCCTGCTCAGTATTCCCACCCATTTATTGCCAATGCCCATACGCTTATTGGGCAGCTTTTCCGCGCTACTCGTTGGGTTAGGGTTATGGGGCAATGTCATCATTTTATGGCCGCATGTGAGCAAACGGTGGCGCGTTCCACTCATCTTTTTAGCCATAAAAGCGACTTCCATGCTCTTTGCCGTCATCCCGCAAATCGCAGAATGGGCTGAACGAGGCGGGATGCACGTCTCCTATCTCCATTGGATGCTGTTGGGATTTGTCACGCTGGGATTGATCGCCGCCGCTGAGGAAACATGGGGAGAAGAGGCGGTAAAAGGGTGGAAAGTGATGACAACGGCCGTCATCCTCCTCATCCTCACTTTATTATTACTCACGGCCGTTTGGCCTGCCGCCCTCGCTGGCCGCTGGACATTGCACACCGCCGCCTGGGCGACCATCCTCCCCATCCTCACCATCATCTGGATGCTGTACAACAGTATCAAACATACATCGTCGCAACCCTGATGAATGGATAAAAGTAACCCATACCACTCCCGCCGCACGATTAAGGAGAACGGCCGTCCACTTCTTCTTTTACACGGCATGGGTGCATCAGGGGATGCGTATCGGGAGTTGATGGCTGGATTAGCAGATGAATACCGTCTCATCGCCCCCGATTTGCCTGGTTTTGGCTTTTCAGAAATGACAAAACCGTACCGATTGAGCCATCTGGTCGAATGGGTTGCTGCTTTTCGTGACGCATTGGATTTACCCGCCTGCCCGCTGATTGGACATTCGTTTGGCGGCGTGTTGGCAACCCGTTTCACTCTCGCCCATCCTGAAGATGTCACCCGCCTGGTGCTGCTTGCGCCCGCGCTGTTGGTGCGGCAACGGGTACCAAAATTTGTGATGCACACTGGTATTTCACTGGGATTGGTCAATTTAGGGGTGAATGTGTCACAATCGCAGCCCATTGTGCCATATGCAGTAAAAAGTGCATTTTATGACTCTAAAAGTCAACCGCAATCAGTCTGGGAACGACGGTTACGCGATTATGAAAACGCCCGCGCTTCAGCTGATGCAATCAAGGCAATTGCACGACAAGACCCGCGTAAAAATCTGGATCAAGTTGCGCGTCCAATTTGTATGATTTGGGGAAGTGAGGATACGGTTGTGCTTGCTGACAATGGGGATCAGTTATTGGAGATTTGGCCTGATGCAGAATTGATGAAGTTGAAGGAGTGTGGACATGTGCCAGTTCAAGAGAAAACGGCCGTTGTCATCCAAACAATCCGCACTTTTTTACTGGACACTGGCGTTTTTTAATTTACCAGAGAGACCTGTCAGGTTTTCCGAGCAAATTTTTGATTTTCTACTCGTGAGAAAAACCTGACAGGTCTGAAATTCGCCAGACTCCAGTTTTTTAGTCTAAGGAACGGGAATTCAATAGCTGTCCCATTTGGTAAACGATCAGCCCCCCACCCTAACCCTCCCCCGAAAGGGGAGGGAACTTGCTCCCTCTCCCTTTGGGAGAGGGCTGGGGTGAGGGGGATTGAAATCAGTGTATCCAGTGGGACAATTAATTAATCCTCATTCCTAAATTTGCAGATTAGTCCACTTTCGGAGAAAGTGAACCAATCATCATTAACACCTACATTAATTATTAGCTGTTAATTATTCATTATTCATTATTATGCACCGCTGCTGCCGCCACAGACAGGCCGCGCATCGTCAAAGCGTCGCCCGTGTGCGCCGTAGCATCCATCTTATCTAAGAAATTGCGCTCCAAATCATCCCAAGCCCCAGATGCGATTATCTCCGATTTATCGCGGAAATAATCGAGAATGTCAGACGGATACGGCCGTTTTCCATCCACTTCAGGATCGCCGCCCTCATGCTTCGCCGAGATATTGCTGACATGATCAGCCAAGTCCAGCAGCTCATCCCGCCGATCATACGGCTGAATGATAATATGTTTCCACGTTTCTGTGATATGATGCTCAAAACGGATAACATCCTCAAATCCTAACGCCTTGCGGAATTGCGCTGTAATTTCGATGCTCTCATTATTAACTGAATTGCTCCAATTGAACCCGATGAGTGGCGTTGTGCCATCATCACGGGCAAATAATTTTGCTCCCATCAACGTCCAGAAAGCGGCGTATGGATTATCGTTTCCCATAAAAACAGAGATTTTGAACTCCATATCCACCCCCAAACGGTGCAGCATATATCCTAAAAAGACGGTACCAGGATTGATATTCAACACCTGACGCACGCCGTAGTTGGTATAGTAATATAGATACTCATCCACCCATTTCAGCGCGTGGCTGTTCGGCTGACCGATGCCGCCAAAGTAGCCGGCAATCGTTTCTGCCCCGCCAAGATGGATATTAGAGCCGTCCGTCCCTTTGGTGTCTAATGTTTCGACATAACTCGCGCCCAAAATCTGCATGGCGGCGGCAACGGCCGTTAAATCCCCATCCTCCTCCTGCTCCTTCATCTTTCGCACACGAATAAAACGCGCGGGAAGAAGCGTTTGGTTGGCGATTGATTGTTTAACGGCCGTTATCAACCATGGAAAATATTGCAATGCGCTCACTTCCAACGTCACCGCAAACGCTTCATCGAACGCCATCCCATCCAGCGCATCGCCCAATAGATTCCGCTTATACGTCTCCATCGTGACAAACGCGCCGCTCTCCTTTTGGGCGATTAACCACTCCAATTCAGCATAATAGGCTGGATTATTTGCCTTCACCTGCGCCATCAACACGTCCAAACTGCCCGCTTTCGTTGCTTTTTCATTAATCTCTTCGGGAGTGCCATACTTGGCAACTACCGCCAAAAAATCATCAATAATTCGCATATCACGGTTCATCAAGATGGCGTTCAACGCCTCCACTCGATCTGGGGGAATAAGTAAGCGTTCGCGTAAATCGTTCATTAAAAGGGTGTTTCCTCCGTTAGGTTGACTAACTCATCATAAGCTGCATTTTTCATGCCAAAATAATGCTCTTTGGCGGGGAAAGTGCCATCTTTCACTTCAGCATGATACTGTTTCAATCCATTCTCAATGATTTCGCCCGCATTGCCATAGA
The DNA here is from genome assembly GCA_015486215.1 of Anaerolineae bacterium. Classification (GTDB taxonomy): domain Bacteria; phylum Chloroflexota; class Anaerolineae; order Promineifilales; family Promineifilaceae; genus S016-13. The sequence continues at coordinate 5,651 of WFSA01000269.1, forward strand.
CTTTTGCCATACGCGGCTTAAATTTGGGATATAAGCCGAACAGATCGTGATAAATCAGGAGCTGCCCATGTGCATCCGGCCCCGATCCCAAACTCATAATGATGCACCCTTCTGCCTCTGCTGTGACCAACTTGCAGACACGATCTGGCACAAGCTCCAGCAAAATGGCAACCGCGCCTGCTTCTTGCAACGCTTTGGCATCATCCATAATTTTCTTCGCCTGCAACGCGCTCTTCCCTTGCAGACGGAAGCCGCCAATCGCGCTCGCGCTCTGCGGGGTCAATCCCAAATGCCCAAAAGCGGGGATTCCTGCGGCGGTGATGGCGGCAATACGGGGAGCCATTTCCGCCCCGCCTTCCAATTTGATCGCATCACAGCCCGCTTCGGCCATAAAACGACCGGCATTGAGAACGGCCGTTTCACTACTTGCCTGATAACTCATATAAGGCATATCCCCGACCAAAAACGCGCTCGGCGACCCGCGCCGCACCGCCTGCGTATGCCGAATCATATCTTCCATCGTGACGGGTAGCGTGCTGTCGTACCCTAGCATTGTCATGCCCAAACTATCGCCGACCAAAATCATATCAATCCCCGCCTGCTCCTGAAAATGGGCTGTCGGATAATCATAACAAGTCAGCCAGCTAATCGGCTCACCATCCGCCACTTTTTTGAATAAAACAGGTAAAGTCACCTTCTTACGAGTCATCATTCTCCTTTGCGATGGTTAATCGCGTCACACTGTCATTGAGACATACAAACCTGCACTAATACTACCATAGAGCCGCCCCGCTGGGGCGGTATCCTACTCTCAAATAAAAACGGCCGTCCTGCCCGCCTGCATCTTATCCCTACCGTTTTCGACATGGTTCAAATTAGGGTGAATCACCTTTACAGTTGGCGACCATAAAGGTCGCCCCTACAGGAATAAATTGTAGGGGCACGGCCTTGTGTCCGCCCCCAACGTGTAAAGATCATCTTGCGTAAAATGAACCATGTCCTGTTTTTTATTTTCGGGCAAATAAAAAGCCGCCCCAGCGGGGCGGCTCTACTTGCAATATGCAACTTGCCACTTGCCCCTACGCCAGCAACGCCTCCAACTTCTTTGCCGAAGCTGCTGCCACTGTTGTGTGCAAGCTCACCCCATGACTATCCATCGTCACAACGGCTGGGAAATCCTCAACACGAATCACCCAAAACGCCTCTGGCACGCCGAAATCCATCTTATAAACCGCCAACACTTCTTTCACCGATTGGGCGATGAGGCTGGCCGCGCCGCCGATGGCGTGCAGATAAACGGCTGGCTGTTCGCCGCACGCTTTCAGCGTGCCAGCTTCCATGCCGCCCTTGCCCATCACGCCTTTCAAATTGAAATGCTTGATGACCTCTGGCTGATACACTTCTTCACGAATACTCGTCGTTGGGCCAGCGGCCACAAACGACCAATTGCCCGCTTCGTCTTGCTTGACGACGGGGCCACAATGATAAATGACGCTGCCGTTCAGCAATCGCTTTAACTCTTCGTGCAATTCCATTTCATCGACAGCTACTTCTTCGCTGCGGATGAAATGTTCGATCATGAATTTATGCGCCGCATCGCGCCCAGTAACGATCACGCCGCTGATAGAAACGGTGTCGCCTGCGTGCAAGCCGCGAATATCTTCATCTGAAATCGGTACAGTCAACTTATGCATAATTCGCCTCCATAGTTTCACCGCTCAACGCCACGTCCATACTGGCGCGACGGTTTGCCCAGCACATATACGCCACTGAGACAAAATAGGAAGCGGGTAACCGATGCTGCACCCCTATTTTTACGCCTAACACGGTCGTTTCGCCACCAAATCCCATTGGGCCGATGCCTAATTGATTGGTCTCTTCGTACAACCGATCTTCTAATGCCGCTAATGTCTCGTCTGGGTTCGTATCTTCCAGTTTGCGGAACAGCTGCAGTTTGGATTTAATATAGCCCGAACCACGATCTCCGCCAACGGCAACGCCGAGTACGGCGGGGCCGCAGCCGCGCCCTTGTGCTTGATTGACGGCGTCTAAAACGGCACGGCGCACGCCTTCAAGATCGCGTCCTGCGTGTAAACGGCCGTTTGGCAATTTATACTGCGTGGACACATTCTCGCACCCGCCCCCTTTCAACAGCAGGTCAACATGAATACTATCGTTATCCCACTCATGGAAGTGCATCGTCGGAAAATCTTCACCATTATTATTGCCGCTATTCTTATCAGTCATAATATCAACCGCATTTGGGCGCAAATAAGAATGTTTCGTCGCAATCGCCGCCGCCGCCCGAATTTGGTCAGCCAACATCCGCGTGGAAACCCCCACTGGATAGCTGACTTCAAAAATAGGCGTACCCGTATCTTGGCAAATCGGCGTGCTGTTCTTCTCAGCAATGTTCACATTAAGCAAAATCGTATCGAGCGCACCTTCGGCCGACGATCCCGCCTTCTCATTCCCTTTGGCTTTCCCCAACGCCTGCCGCATATCATCAGGCAAGATGGTCGCCGCCCGCCGAATCAATTCGACGAAGGAATCCGTTAAGTCCAATTCTGTATAATCCATAATTGTTCTCCTAAAGTAACTACTTAAGCATTACACCAAGAGTAGTTCAATTTTCCTCTAACACAATGATCTATAACGCATTATCGTAAACTTAACAATTTGTCATTCCCCCATCTGTATGAGGGCAGGCTCTGCGAAGGCAGGAATCCATACTCTTTAAGAGCAGTAGATTCCCGCCTGCGCAGGAATGACAGTCAAATATATTCGTTAAGTTTACGAATATGATCTATAACGATAAGAAATTGAAGCACTCTCCTGCGAGCGTTACCTCCTACATAACAAAAGCCAGACTTTTGTTAAAAGTCTGGCTTTCCCCTTCATTATGGTTGTTATGCTATCCCACGGAACGAAAGGATCGTCATTGCGCCATAAATAAAGTAAATCACGCCCAGCCCAATAGCAACCCAAGCCAGACTCTTTTTGTATTTAGCCACGCTGCCCACATCGGTCAAGACCATATACGCCCCAGCCAATCCATGCACCAAAACTGTCAACAAAAATAAAATATACATCCCCTGCCATACGGGCTGGCTCATGCGATTTGCAAAAACTTCGCTAAATTCCAGATCGCGTACCGGAAAATGAACGACAACCATGTGCAATGTCATAAAAATGACCAAAGCCACAGCACTAACACGTTGTAGTATAAAAACTTTCATTATTCACTCCCTAAAACTCGCCCAGTGCAAACGTAAGCATCGGTATACCGCCGGCAAGAACCAGAATGGTAGAAATCGCTAACCCTGTGTAGAACAAGATTTTTCGTTTATCTGTCAAATCAAATGCTTGAATGATAAGCAACCGAATACCATCTATACCGTGATAAATAACGGCCGCTAACAACCCAATCTCCAATAACTTAAAAACGGGAGATTGAACATAGCCCATCATTTTATCAAACGATTCCGCGCCGCCTTGAGCCGAACCAATTACCAGCATATGGGTGAGCAGATAAAGAACCAACGCCATGCCGCTCACACGACGCAGAAAAAAGCTGATAAAGCCTGTTGTTTTGTACATAATTCCTCCAACAAAAAGCAATGCGTAATTAACAATGCGTAATTAATAATGAACAATGAACAAATCGTGTCATCCATTGTTAATTGCTAATTGTTACTTGTTAATTGCTGATTGCTACTTGTTAATTGCTAATTCTTAATCGGATCGTTTAATGTCTTTTGCCGTTCTTTACGCGCTTTTACATATGAAGACCGTTTGATAGCCAGCTTACGCAAGGTTTCGATAGCTGCCGTCGGATTCAACCCCTTTGGACAGGCATCAATGCAGTTAAAGACGGTATGGCAGCGATACGCGCCATCATTACCGCTGATCTCTAGCAGACGTTCATTCGTCCCGCTGTCACGCGGATCAAGCACACGCAGACTCGCTTTAAGCAAAGCGTGCGGCCCGATATATGTCTTGTTCATCCCGATCACACTGCAAGCGGAGTAACAGGCACCGCACATGATACATTGTTCAGCATCATTCAACGCCTTAACCTCTTCTTGGCTCATGCGGAACTCTTTTTCGGGGATATTATCTGGGGGAATAAGCCACGGTTTCACGCGCATATATTGCTCCCAGAAGGAGGTACGGTCAACGACCATATCTTTGATAATGGGAAGATAGGGAAGCGGTTTAACCGAAATCTGATTATTCCCGTCCATCACCTCTTCAACACGCTGATTACAGACGAGCATGTTCGTTCCATTGATATTCATCGCACAACTGCCACAAATGGCATGACGGCAAGAACGACGGAAGGTGACAGTGCCATCTTGCTCACCTTTTATCTCTTCCAGCGCGTCAAGAATTGTCGTGTCGGGGCCAACATCTAGTTGAAAATCTTGAAAATGTGGTTTTTGATCCACGTCCGGGTTGTATCGCTGCACCCGAATGGTCGCTTTATGTGTTTTTGTTGTAGCCATAATAAACTCACTTATCAATTGATAATTACCGCTTATCAATTAATACTTTCTCTCCTGTGGTGGGAAGCGATCATAATAAACTTCGACTGATTTATAGCTCAATTTGGGGCTGCCATCTTCTGTCAGATGTGCCAGCGTATGCTTGAGCCACTCTTCATCATTCCGTTTTACATGATCGGTACGTGAATGTGCGCCGCGACTTTCTGTGCGGGCTAAACCACTTTCGACAATAACGCGGCTAAAGGTGAGCAGATGGTCAGTTTCTATGATGCCTAATACATCGTTGTTGAAACGATTACTTTTATCCATCACTCGTGCATTCTTGAAGCGTTCTTGCAACGCTTTAATATCTTCTAGCGCTTCGCGCAAACGGGCATCATCACGGAAAACGCCGCATTTATTAGTCATCACGATCTTCAACTCTTTTGCAATTTGACTAAAGCGTTCTTCTTTGCCATCAACGGGGGCATTTTTGAAACGATCAATAATCGCTTGGTTTTTGGCGGCGGGGTCACCGTTAAGCGGGGCTAATTTGGCACCGTCTTTGATGAATTTAGCCATCGAGATACCAGCACGGCGGCCAAAGAGTGACGCGCCTAATAAGCTGTTTGTTCCTAAACGGTTTGCTCCATGCACGCTGAGGCAGGCCACTTCGCCAGCGGCGTAGAAGCCTTTGACCAGATTACCATCGGCATCGGCCAGTACTTCACAATCGCTGTTGGCGGGAATGCCGCCCATGCTGTAATGGGCTGTCGGCTGGATGGCTACGGGGTCGGTGATGATGTCCACGCCTAAGAATTCAAGGGCGAGTTCGCGCACTTGGGGGAGGCGTTCCATAATTTTTTCTGCGCCAAGATGGGTCATATCAAGATAGATGCCCTTCTTGTCTGCGCCAACGCCGCGACCTTGTTCAATTTCGGTCTGCTCTGAACGGCTAACGAGATCGCGGGGGGCAAGTTCCATCAATCCAGGGGCGTAATCTTCCATGAAACGACGGCCGTCACTATTTCTCAGGTAGCCGCCTTCGCCGCGACACGCCTCACTCATCAGAATGCCTTTGCCGTATAAGCCGGTGGGATGGAATTGAACGAATTCCATATCCATCAACGGCACGCCGGCGTTGTAAGCGAGAGCTACGCCGTCGCCTGTGTTGGCGGTGGCGTTGGAGGTGATATTCCATGCACGGCCGTATCCGCCAGTGCCAAACATAACCGCTTTGGCGCGGATGGTGTGTAATTCGCCAGTTTCAATATCCATCGCCACCACGCCGCGACAGATATTATCTTCGATAATCAAATCCATGCAGTACCATTCAGCATAAAACTTGACACCATGTTTGACAGCTTGCTCGTAGATGGTGTGCAGCAGAACATGCCCTGTAAAGTCGGCTGCATAGTTAGAGCGTGGGGATGAATGGCCGCCGAAACGACGTTGTGCAATACGGCCGTCTGGGGTACGGCTAAAAACGCATCCCATATGTTCATATTCGTATAAAATTTCAGGTGCTTCATCGACGAGAATTTGGATCACGTCTTGGTCACCAAGCCAGTCCGACCCTTTAATGGTATCGAACATGTGCAAATCTGAGTTGTCTACATCTGGATCGCCGGGTGGAATTTGTTCCAGCGGGCCGCGCTTGCCCGTGCCGGGAACGGGGCGGTTGTTGTTGAGAACGGCCGCAATACCTCCCTGTGCCGCGCCGCTGTGGGAGCGCAACGGGTGCAATTTCGACAGTACGCCGACATCTGTAACACCTTCGCGCCCAGCCGTCATCGCCGCCCAAGAGCCGGCAAGGCCAGCCCCAACGATGAGGATGTCATGGGTGATTATGTTTGTCATAGGGGTTCCTCTTATTAGTTTGAAGTAACGGCCGTTTCCGCTGACCATTACTAAGTTAAGTGATCAATTCAGAGCGTGTGAATTATGGCACAAGACGGCATATACTTCAATAGTATTATTAACCATTTCTGAGAAAATCAGGGAGTTTGTAACGAATAAAAACGCGCTTTGTAATAAAACTAGGCAAAGTTATACACGCGATCTACGCCTCAATACAGTTACATCCCTGTAACTTCGCTAGAGCGATTGCAGCCTCGCCTTAATTTGTTTTCGTGATCGTTTTCGTGATCGAAAATCGAAAAAACCGATCACGAAAACGATCACGAAATACAATCATGACAATCATAACGTATAAATTCCCCGCAATTCACAGGTTATGTCAATTATGGATCTGCTAAAAACAGTGTAAATTTGGAATTTAACAGTGCGATTTGGAGGTTGCAATCGCCCTAGTACACACTGGCGGAAGTCCTTATATGTTATTTGTTGCGGGAATCGGAATTCCCGCAACTCCCATAAATAGGTATCGGGAATTCCGATTCCCAATACAGGCGGCGTATATCATCTAAGAACTTAGGCCAAGTTATACTAGTACAGTCTGGCTCAAGTTTGTCAATGATATATCATGCCTGTATCGGGAATCGGAATTCTCGATACTTGTCTGGTATGAAGTTGCGGGAATTCCGATTCCCGCAACAAATAAGATACAAAGACTTCCGCCAGCGTGTACTAGTAACTTCGCAAAGGATGATGCAATGCGTTATATCATGTGCTACAATTTTCTACCGTCATAATGATGTAAATGTGTTCTAAAAGGCAATTTTTTCTATTTATTTTCAGGACACGCTCATATGGAAAACATAGGTTAGGTTCACAACTTGTAACTACTCAGCCTATCAATTATTTCACCACAAAGAAGCAAAGATCACAAAGAAAATCTTAAAAAACTTGTATCTTCTCAATAAATCGCGGACAAGACTTGAC
>WFSA01000270.1 GCA_015486215.1 Anaerolineae bacterium
GAAAGCCTAGTACACGCTGGCGGAAGTCCTTGTATGTTATTTGTTGCGGGAATCGGAATTCCCGCAACGCTCCACCAGATAGGTATCGGGAATTCCGATTCCCGATACAGGCAGCGTATATCATCTAAGAACTTCCGCCAAGCTATACTAGAATGCAAAAAAGCCAATTCTTGATGTGAATTGGCTTCTTTTTGCCCTCATTGCTTTTGGTGAGGGATGTACAGTACAGAGATGCTTATCAGTAGCTCATCCAGCACAAGTACTTGAAGAAATGGTGGGGCAATCCGCAGCATGAATGGGTGCCGTGAGCATGGGTGTTCCTAATAATGCAATGATGAGGGCGGCCGCAGCCAATAAGTAAACAGCTTTTTGTTTGAGGATCATGAGTTACCTTCCTTTTTCAGAGTTGGTGACGAGCTGAATGAGCGTGCTAGATAGCTGTCTATCCTCTTGGGGACATTCAACAGAAGTCAATTTGTAAATAAAGTATCGTGCGCCGATGTATGGGTATAGTAACTATAAATAGGAAGGAATGATTGAGCGTTGGCTGAAGGATCATTGAGAAAGAGTTGAGGAGTTGTTTGATGAGTGAAAATGGAATGGATCTGCAATTTTCGCACCAGATTGTTGAAGCGGAGCAAAATCGCTGGCAACAGTACGATGATACATATCGGGAAGAGGAACTGCGAATTATTGCTGATTGGGTCAGCAGGGGGGAAAGCGGATGTGTGGCGGGATTGCCGGGCATCGGCCGTTCGACCTTGCTTTCTTTTCTGTATCATCGTTCAGAAGTTGTTGCGTCATATTTGACCGTTCCTTCTAAGCGGGTTGTTATTATTCCGATTGATCTGAATATCTTGCCTGATACGACTGATGCTACATTATATCGGGTGATTTTACGTGCGTTTTACCATGCACGCGGTCAATTTGATGCGATGCTACAACGGATTGTCTGCGATGTTTATCGGCAGCATATGGCTGTGCAGGATCCGTTTGTGCTGCAAAGTGCATTATTAGAGTTATTGATGCTGTTTTATGCACGTAAAACGCGTTTGGTTTGGGTGTTGAACCATCTTGATGAATTCTTCAAGATAGCTACGCCTAAAATAACACGCACGCTGCGTAGTTTGCGTGATGGTCATAAGGGGATGCTCTGCTATTTGGCAGGGATGGTCACGGATGTGGCGCATCTGCCTGATTTAGAGAGTGCACGGCCGTTGCATCATATTCTCGATCTGAATGTGTGCTGGGTTGGCACGTTAAACGAGGCAGATGCAAAACAGATGTTTAAGCGGCAGCTGCAAACGGCCGTTCCCCCGCCCACTACAGCCGAAACAGAGCAACTCTCGCAAATCGCAGGCGGGCATCCTTCCCTGATAAAAATGGTCGCTCATTGGTGGATGAATGACGGCCGTCAACAAGAGCGATCCCAATGGCTGTCCCTGCTATTAGCCGAGCGCAACGTACAATACTGGCTAAAACGCTTATGGAGCGGGTTGACACAGGAAGAACAGTACGCCCTTTCTGAACTACAGAAAGCAGTCGTCTTGCCTAGAAATAAAAAAGACCCTTTTTATGCTGTATTGCCAGATTTGCAGAAAAAAGGCATATGTGATCAGGAACAGGATAGATGGTATATTTTTAGCACATTATTTGACGCGTATATTGAGCAAATAGAGGGGCGCAGTCGCGGCCGCGTTTGGAGAGATAGAAGAACGGGCGAACTTTTTCAAGGGCGCACATTGCTGAACACACTTACGCCATTAGAGCGGGAAGTAGTACGCTTTTTTATCCAATATCCCCGCGTACAGCACACCTATACCAATATCTTTGAAGCCGCATGGCCAGAAGATGTGCAGCATGATTCAATATCTAACGAATCCATTCAACAGATGATTCGCGGCATACGAAAGAAAATTGAACCGAACCCCGCCCGCCCGCTTTATGTGGTGACATGGCGCGGGCAGCCAGAAGGCGGCTATCAATTCTTTCCCGAAGGGCAGTCGTACGTATAGGAAACGACGGCCGATCAATATACAGTTTGTGGAAGAGAATAGAATGCAGATGACGCATATTTTCAGGATAAAAGCGGATAATGCCATTCATGAAAAATAATTACACGTTTGTCATTCCCCCATCCCCATCCTCACGAAGGTGGGGATGGGGATGGGGGAATGACAACTTTGGTAGTTAAATAAATCCTCGTTTCTTAGGTGTGCGCGTTGTTCTAATGCGCCCACCACCAAGGAGCGTTAGGCCGTGATTCATGGCAGTCGCGGATCAATTCGGAGATGCGGCCACGCTTTTCCATATGTAATATCAACTCTCTCGCTTTATCAATTTTTCCGCTACCAGAGAAATTCTCGTAATCTATGCCTAAATCGAAGTAGATATTATTTAGTTCGCTATTACTAAAATAGGTGGTTAATATCTTGCGGAATGTTCCTCTATGTTTTGGGCTGTATTCATAGTTTGTTGTTTGAATACCGCTTATTTTATTACCGATAATTTTATCGCCGATAATTTTGTCCCCTCCAATTTTGTCGCCATGTATGATGTCGCCATAAATAATAGATTGAGGAGGGATGCTCTCTTCATTGGATGATGATCTGCTAGTCTGGACGGCAGGCGGTTCTTCACATTCTGGCTCATTTTCTAATAGAGACAGCGCGGTCGCTGCCCCCAAAAACGCGGTCCTTTTGGCTCCGTTAATCCCGTCCAAATCCCCATATCGCAGGGAGCCGAGCAGGTAGATGATTAAGCCTGAGTAATACTCGCGCCACTCGTTCTGTTTGAAAAAGTATTTTTGGGCGGCTTGGCGGATGGAGAGAAGGATGGAAAACGGCCGTTCTAATCCCGCAGGAAGCGCGACTGTGCCCGCCCCGTTCAATGCACAATGCAATGTTTCATAGAAGGGGATGATCTGTTCAGGGTCGCTCAAATCAGGCGGTAATACACGGGTGACAACGGCCATTTCCAGATTCAAAAAGTCGCGCAATAGATGGAATTCGCCCGCGTTGACGAAATCAATCAGATGGATATTGCCGCTTTTTGGCTCAACCAGCACATTGCCCAGATGCAGGTCGGCATGGATGCAGGAGGTATATGCGTCGAAGGATTGGTTGAGCAGCTTTGGCAGTGCGGTGAGTGGATTGGGTAACGGATTGCGGCTGGAAGAGGGGATACTTTTAGCCGTCAATTCCGCATTTTCCCCTAATGCCTTTGCCGCGAGTGCGTGCAATGCCCCCATCCGTGTTTGCTTCACTCGGCAAGCGATCGGCTGATAGATAATTTGCCCGACTTGGTAGGCGGCAATATCAGGCACAGATTGGCAGCGAATCATATATGAGCTTGATGATTGGGGAATGTTTAGCTCTATTTGATGGCTTTTTCGCCATACGCGCATGACTTGGAAGTCAGATAGCTGCACGGTGTCGCCGACGTGGAGAGAGCGGGCGTGCCGTCTAAATGTCTGTGGACGGAGGTAATGGTCGGGGCGGGACTCTGTCCATTCCAAAACCAAATTGGGCGGCAAGGATAAATCATAGGCGGCGGCCAAATGCAGTTCAGCATGGACATCTTTTTGTTCCCATAAGCTGTCCAGACTTGTAAACAACCGCTCAAAAGCGTAACGGATTTTTTCGGTGGAGGCGTGCTGGCAATACGCTTGTAAACTTTCTACTTCAAAAGCACCGCTGCCCGCCAACGGATAGCGCAATCCACCATAAAGGCTGCCATGCGGATAAGTGGGATTGCCGTCAATTACAGCGACATTGGGCAGCTTATTCTGGATGCAGGTTTTATAAGCGTTCCACTCTTTTTCGATGCGGTCATATTCGTCTATTTTGACGACGGAGGGAAGTTCTGGACGGCCGTTTCGCTGGATCGGTCGTACTAAAAAGACGGAACTACCGCTGAATCCTTCGCTGAATTCATGCTTGACAATAACTTTTGGATATGCGGCGAACATAGTCGCTAAAACAGTTTTGAGATATGGGGGTAACGGCCGTTGTAAACGGCCGTCGTCAACTACGGTCATAGTGGAATTCTCCTTGAATTGATATCAGCATCAATTGTACCCAACATAATCGTGCGGCATCTTGGCAATCCTTTGCGACTTCTTGCGCTTGATCGACTTTCTACACCTTCCTACAAATCAACAATCCCTTGCCGATAGGTGCTACCATCGCATCAACCCGCCGATCATTCAGCGAATACGCAATCATCAACTAAAGCGTCTCCCAAATCTCTTTTTTGTGCAAGTTTTCATTGCCAAGCCCCCGATGTGCCTTATAATTCCGAACGAAAATGGAATGATAATGAATAGTGAACAATTAACGTAACTACTCAGCCCTTATCCAAATTAGCCACAAAGACACGAAGAACATAAAGTTTTTTAAGATTTTCTTGTAACATCTCAATAAATTGGGGCAAAGACTTGACAGGTTTCATAAGAGTCTCGCGTTTTACACGAGGGTATTATAGAAAACCTGTCAAGTCTCCCCGAAATTTTGAGAAGATACATTTTCTTTGTGATCTTTGCTTCGTAATATCTCAATATTTCGGGGTGAGTACAACAAATTAAAAAAGGAACAAATTGCGTCAGTCGAGTCAATCTGTTCTTTTCCAAATCTGCTGTACTCATGTCCCCAATTTTTTGGGACAAGACTTGACAAATTTCATCAGCACTTTATTTTACACGAGTATCATTAGGAAAATTTGTCAAGTCTCCCCAGAATACTGAGAAGATACATACTTTGCTTCTTTGGGGTGAAATAATTGATAGGCTGAGTAGTTACCAATTAACAATGAATAATGAATAATTAACAATGGACGGAACGCGCATATGACTTCATTATTCCCAATTCATTATTCATAAGGGAGATTTAGATGAAAGAAGTTGTTATTATTGATGCAATCCGTACCCCAGTTGGACGCGCCGGCGGCAGTTTGGCCTCCGTTCGTCCCGATGATTTACTATCTTATGTGCTTGTAGGATTGATGGAACGCACTGGCGTTGATCCTGCGTTGGTAGAAGATGTTTATGCTGGTTGTGCTAATCAGGCGGGTGAAGATAATCGAGATGTCGCCCGTATGTCGGCATTATTGGCAGGTTTCCCCAAAGAAGTGGGCGGAATCACCCTGAACCGCAACTGCTCATCAGGGCTGGAGGCGGTCAATTTTGCCGCCAAATCCATCGCCGTTGGCGAAGCGGATATTTTTATTGCCAGCGGCGTAGAGAGCATGAGCCGTGCCCCGTGGACGATGGCTAAACCAGAACGCGCTTACCCAGTCGGGCATCCCAAAATATATGACACCACCATCGGCTGGCGTTACGAAAACCCGCGCATGGATGCGATGTATCCCATCATCGGCTTGGGCGAAACGGCCGAAAATATCGCCGACGAAATGGGCATCACCCGTGAAGATCAGGACGCTTTTGCGCTTGAAAGCCATCGCCGCGCCGTCGCTGCCATCAACGACGGTAAATTCAAAGATGAAATCCTGCCCGTCAGCGTCCCCCAACGCAAACGCGATCCGATCATTGTGGATACAGACGAACACCCGCGCTATAGAATCGTAGATGGGGAGTACAAATTGGCGACCAGTTTGGAGCAGATGGCACGCTTGCGCCCCGCTTTCCGCAAGGGAGGGACGGTAACGGCCGCTAACTCCAGTGGTATCAACGACGGTTCCGCCGCCATTCTGATGATGAGCCGTGAAAAAGCGGATGAGCTGGGCTTAAAGCCGATGGCGCGATGGGTTGGATCGGCCGTTGCTGGTGTAGACCCCGCCGTGATGGGATACGGCCCCATCCCCGCCACACGAAAATTATTAAAACGATTAGGATTGACGCTGGATGACATCGGCTTGATTGAGTTGAACGAAGCGTTCGCCGCCCAATCGCTCGGTGTGATCCGTCAATTGGGATTAGATCAGTCGATCACTAATGTCAACGGTGGTGCTATCGCGCTCGGTCATCCATTGGGCTGTTCTGGCACACGCATTTTGACCACCCTTTTGCACGAAATGAAACGACGGGCATCGGGAGAAGAAGCCCCCTATTACGGTCTCGCCACCCTCTGCGTCGGTGTTGGGCAAGGCGTATCTACTATTGTGGAATGGGTGAATAATTAATAAGGGGGGACGTGTCTTCTCAGTATTTCGGGGTGATTACAACCAATTAAGAAAGGAATAAATTACGTCAGTCGAGTAAATTCGTTCCTTTCCTATATTAGCTGTAATCATGCCCCCAACTTTTTGAGAAGTTACGGGGGGGCTATGTTGTGTTCCGTATTCATTATTGCTGAGTTAGGTCATTTTTAAATTTAAATTATCCAAAACGTACTTCTCAATAAATCGTGGACAAGACTTGATAAATTTCATCAGCACTTTATTTTACACGAGTATCATTAGGAAAATTTGTCAAGTCTCCCTAGAATACTGAGAAGATGCTAATTATTTTTCATAAATGGCCTTATTGATCGTAGACGATCACGATGAAGCGTTTTGGCCCGTGTACGCCGATGGCTAATGTTTGTTCAATATCGGCCGTTTTGCTTGGGCCGCTGACAAATGTCATATTTGTCGGCGGGGGTGCGTTTTGTGCGGCTGCCCATGTGAACAGATCGGCGGTGATGCGGGCGGCTGGTAGCAGGACGATGTGAATGGGGGGCAGCAGTGTTGCCATGCGGCTTTTGCCCGCGCCGCTTTCTATCAAGACGCTGCCCGTTTCCGCTAATGCTGCCGCCGCGCCGCTGATGCCGACATCGGCGACCGCGCAAAAGTCGCGCAAATTGCCGTCGCGCAAATTGCCGTCGCTCAGCCCGACGATATGCCACTCTATTTGGGGGAATTGATGGGAAAAATTGGCGGTGAGCAACGGCCGTTCTCCATTCACAACCCCCTTTTCAACCCCCAATTCAGCCAATAAATCGCCCAACGCCGTCATTCCGTCGTCGAAACTGTTGACACGGATGACTTCCCCGTCAACGGCCGTTAACGCCCTTTCAAACTCCGCCGCCAAATCCTCAAACTGTCGTCCCGACACCCAAGCAGACGGCATTGGCAGGGGAGCGGCTTGCTGTTGTAATCGTCCCAAAATATCTTTACGGGCTTCCATTGTGATCTTTCTTCCTTATTTTCTTAAGAGTGGTTCAATCCGCAGATTACACAGATTTTTTTCTAGTAATCTGCGTGCGGATAATAAATTTCTGGTTTTACTTAATCTGTGTCCAGATCGTTCCATAAGTCGCGGAATGATTTTTGGGGCCGAATGGGCAAGTTTCGGTCTAATGTCGGGTTGATTGGGGGCGTGAATGTGCCGTTTTTTGTGAACATTTTCTGCCCCCAGCCAGCCATCTTTCCCGCCAGATTGAATAAATGAGCATTGCCCATAACGGCCGTGCCGGCGCGTTCGGCAAACTGTTCAAAGGGGGACGGGATTCCTTGTTCGACCTCATCCGCACGCAACGCTAATAACATGCGCGGCAAATCTATGCGTGCCGGGCAAACATCTACGCACGCGCCGCAAAGCGTGCTGGCGTGGGGCAGGGCGGCGTATTTTTCTAATCCAAAAAGGAGCGGTGAGATGACCGCGCCGATGGGGCCGCTGTATGGGCTGTTATACGCATGTCCGCCCGACTCGCCATAAACGGGGCAGACATTGAGGCACGCGCCGCAACGGATACATTGCAAAATTTCGGCGTAATCTGCCTTTCTGCTGCTTGTATCGGCCAGAGAAGCACGGCCGTTATCCAGCAAAACAATATGCACCTCTTCCGGCCCGTCTGCATCTTCGGGACGGCGCGGCCCGGTGACGACGGTGGTGTAGATGGACATCGGCTGCCCTGTCGCGCTGCGTGCCAATAGTGAGAGCCACGCCGCCGCTGCGTCCCAATCGGGGGCGATCTTTTCAATGCCCATAACGGCGACGTGGATGCGGGGCAGGGTGGTGACCATACGGCCGTTCCCCTCATTCGTCACCAGCACCAGACTGCCCGTCTCGGCGACCCCCATATTGCCGCCGCTGATCCCGATCCCCGCCTCCAAAAATTGCTGGCGCAATATGTGACGGGCTTCAGCGGTCAGGGCAGCGATGGAGGTATCGGCTAACGGCCGTCCGCGATACTCCTCAAACAGGTCTACTATCTGCTCTTTCGTTTTATGGATGGCGGGACCGATGATGTGATACGGGGATTCGCCCGCCAACTGGATAATCCACTCGCCCAAATCCGTCTCTACCACGCGCACATCGGCCGCCTCCAGCGCGTGATTGAGCTTGATCTCTTCGGTCGCCATAGATTTACTTTTGGCCGCCAGCATCACCCCATTTTCGCGGGCGATGCTGGTCACGATGGCCGCCGCTTCTTCGGCATTCCGCGCCCAATGGACGATTGTTCCCGCCGCTTGGGCGTTTTGTTCAAACTGTTCTAAATAAAAAGCAAGATTGCTGATTGTCGCCCCGCGAATTTCTTTCAAATGATCGCGGATCGCTTCGCCGTCGGGAAAAGCATCAAATGCTGCTTGCCGTCCATCAACAAAGTGGGCGGTCGCTCCGCGCAATGCTTTTTGCAATGACGCATTCCCAATCGTCTGCGTCGCTTCTTGCCTAAATTGAGTGACTGTACAGCCTGTATGTATCATATGCGCCTTCTCAGATAACTGTTTTCGGGTATCTTCTCAGTATTCTGGGGAGACTTGACAAATTTTCCTAATGATACTCGTGTAAAATAAAGTGCTGATGAAATTTGTCAAGTCTTGTCCACGATTTATTGAGAAAATACGTTTTCGGCATGGTTCATTTTGTGCGAAATGATCTTTACAGTTTGAGGGCGGGCAGAAGGCCGCGCACCTACAATTGACTCCTGTAGGGGCGACCCTTGTGCCTGCCCCTTTATGGTTGCCCAATCGCGCAGCAACTGTAAAAGACGATTCATCCTAATTTGAACTATGTCCAATTTTCCATCTCTATTTCTGTTCTTTATCCTGCTTTATCCAGCATCGTGGCTATATGCTCGATTTTTAGATCATCATCCTCTTGTAACAGGCCGCGCATTTGGATCAGGCAGCCGGGATCGGAGGTGACCATCGTTTTCATCCCTGTTTTTCTAGCTTCGTGCAATTTATCGGCCGTCATCGCGTTTGATATTTCTGGCATCCGTACAGAAAAAACGCCGCCAAAGCCGCAGCAGCGGTCGGATGTTTCCATCTCGATGATGCTGTATCCGTGTGCTGTTAATGCTTGGCGGGGTTCGTCGCGGAGGTCTAACATGCGGCACATGTGGCAGGAGTCGTGATAGGTAACGGCCGTTTTCGGTTCCGTCGCCTCCGCTTGCGGCAGCTTCCCCTCTTTGTTCAAAAATTCGCCCAACTCAAATGTTTTTTTCGCCAAGCGAAGGGCGAGGTAATAATACTTGGGATCGTTTTTGAAGAGTTGGGGATACTCTTTGCGGATCATCGTGGTGCAGGATCCGCTGGGGAGGACGACGGCTTCATAATCGACAAAAATATCAATCGTCCGCCGCGCTAATTTTTTGGCTTCATCGTGGAAACCGCTATTATAAGATGGCTGTCCGCAACAGGTTTGTGCTGATGGAAAAGCGACATCATACCCCGCACGGCGCAGCACATTGACGGTGCTGACCCCTATATCGGGCAACGCTTGATCGACAAGACAGGTGACAAGCAGGGCAACTTTCTTTTTGTGGGTATAGTTCGACATAGTTCAAAAATTCCAGATATTGCTTTATCGTTTAGCGGGGGATGGGACGCAGATTGTCACGGTTTTTAAGCTAAGGGAACACTCGTTTTTAACTTTGGCGTTTTACCCTCACCCCAGCCCTCTCCCAAAGGGAGAGGGAGCAAGTTCCCTCCCCCTTTAGGGGGAGGGTTAGGGTGGGGGGGCGATGACGAAACTCCAAAGTTGTTTACGAACCTTCCCTAAATGATAAAGGCAGGTTTTCTTC
>WFSA01000271.1 GCA_015486215.1 Anaerolineae bacterium
ACCCCGCAGCCCGCCTTCGTTGGCCGCCAGCACGAACTCGCACGGCTGACAAACGCGCTCATCAACGCGAACAACGGGCATGGCAGTTTCCATCTCATTCGCGGCGAATCGGGCGTGGGCAAAAGCAGGCTCATCGCTGAAGCATTACGCAAAAACGACACGCAGCCCATCCCCGCCAAAGAGCTATACCTTTTTCACGGGCGCGGCCACGAATTTGAGGTGATGATTCCGTACAGCTTGATCACGCAAGCGTTGCAAATGGGTGCGCCCGCCATCACATGGGAGCAATTCACCCCCGCCCCCGTATGGTTGAACGGGTTGTTGCCGCTGCTACCCCATCTGCCCGCCTATTTGCACGATGCAGGGATGACGATGCCGCCGTCAGAAAAAAGCTGCCACACCATCGAAGCGGCAGGTCGCCTATTCCTGACACTCAGCCGCCGCCGCTTGGTCGTTCTTTATCTCGACAATCTGCATTGGGCAGATATGCCGACATGGAATTTATTGGGCTATTTGGCACAGCGCGTCAACAATCACCGCATCTTGATTATTGGAGCCGCGCGGGTTGAAGATATGTCGCATGAACGCAATCGGTTGGCACGCAAGATGAAACGGCAACACGCTTTAGAGCAGTTGACGCTGGAACGGTTGAATCGGGAGGAAACGGCCGAACTCGCCCGTCATCTCATCCCCCCTGCCCAACAGCCCGACCCGCTTTTTTTGCGCCGTCTGTATGAAGAGACGGCTGGCAACCCGTTTTTCATCGTGGAGACGGTGCGAGCGGTGCTGGATGATGGGGAATCGGACAATTGGACGCGCAATGTGCCCACAGATCGGGAAGGAAAACGGCCGTTTTTCGCCATCCCGCTTAAAGTGCAAGCGGTCATCGAATCCCGTCTCGACAAATTAGAAGAAGAGAGCCGCGCCACCCTCGCCGCCGCCGCCGCCATCGGTCACGAATTCACCTTCGACCTCTTGCAGACGATCAGCCGTTACGACACCGAGACGGTCTTAGCCGCCCTTGATGAATGGTTGGCACGCGGTCTTGTGCGTGAACAAAAAGAGAGCTATCGCTTCAGTCACGACAAGATCGAACAAGTCGCCTACGAACATCTCAGCCGCGCCCGCAGACAGTGGACACATCTGCAAATCGCCCATTATCTCGACAGCCATTATCCCGACACCGACCCCGCCCAACTCGCCCATCATTACTATCGCAGCAGCGATCCCGCCCGCGCTTTGCCCCATCTTGCCCGCGCGGGCGACCGTGCCTTGCACGTCCGCTCCTACGCCGAAGCGCGTGAATTTGGCTTGCAAGCGATTGGCCTCATGGGGCGTTTCCCCGCGCTGGCAAAGCATGACCGCGCCGAACGAATCGATCTCAATCTGCAATTGGCGCAAGCGTACGCCTTCACTGGCGACCGCGACAAAGCGTCACGCTTGCTATACGAAACAGAGCGCGTGGCAGAATCCCTGAACGATACGGAGCGGCTGGCGCATATTTTTTACCGTTCAGCCCAACTGTTTTGGCTGCAAGGAGACCCGCAAACGGCCGATGATTACGCCCGCCGCACCCTTCGCCGCGCCGAAGAGTTGGATGATGCCAAACTCCGCTTTGCCGCCTTACGGATGTTGGGGCGATGCGGTATCGCTCTGAGCAGTTATGATGATGCCATCGCCTATTTATTGCGTTACATTGACATAGGCAAACGGAAAAAACTAGCCGATCTGCCCGCTATTTACGGCTATTTGGCGGTCGCTTATGCGCGTGTTGGCTCGTGGCAGCGTGCGCTTGAGGCTGCCAAAACAGGGGTAGAGAATGCTGGCGATTTTGCTAATGGGGCGATGGCTGTCGTCTCCTTGATGCAGATGGCATTTGTATATGGAGAATTATACGAGTGGGGAAATGTGTTGGAAACGGCCGTTCCCATTCAAGACGATTGGCGCGAAGAGGGGATGAGTCCACACACGATGATGTTACGCGCCGTCGTCGGGCGGGCGATGGCGTACTCTGGACAGGCAAAGATGGGGATCGCTGAAATTCAAGCCGCGCTGGCATGGGCGGATGAGGTCGGATACAAGGTGTTAAACCATGTGGTGCGCGGCTATTTGGCAGAGGCGTATTATCAGATTGGACAGTATAAAAAAGGGGCGGAGGCGGCGGCAACGGCCGTTACACAAGCGCAGAAAACGGGAGATCGATGGGCAGAAGGGGTCAGTCTGCGCGTGCAAGCAATCTGCGAAATGCGCCTAGATCAGCCCGATTGGCTACATATCGAAACCCGCCTCCTCACCGCGATGCGCCTCCTCCGCGATGTCCGTGCCCGTCCCGATCTTGCCCGCACCTATTTGACCTCGCGCCGCCTCTATGACCGTGCCGGGCAGACGGCGTGGGCGGTCGACTGCCATTTCCGCGCCATCACTATTTTTGAAGAGTTGGGCATGGCGGCCGAACGGCGTGCCGCGCAGGGACAGCCAAAAGGGACGAAGGGGAGCGGCGGCGTAATTTTAGGGTTGGCGTTGACAGGGCCTGTTTGATTTTATGACATGGTTCAAAAAAGGGTAACTACTCAGCCATTGTCCAAATTAACCACAAAGAGTAAGACTTGACAAATTTTCCTAATGGCACTCGTGTAAAATAAAGTGCTGATGAAATTTGTCAAGTCTTGTCCACGATTTATTGAGAAGATACTTTGCTTCTTTGTGGTGAAACAATTGATAGGCTGAGTAGTTACCCTGATTCTTTACTTACGATACAGGGATAACGTAGCACGGGCGGTTTTTTGCCAGTTGAAGGTTTGGGCTTGCAAACGGCCGTTTATCACCATCTCCTCCCTCATTTTTGAATCACTCAGCACCCGTTCCATCGTTTCCGCCCATAAATCGACATCATCGGGATCAAGCTGGAGGCTGTTCTGCCCTACAATTTCGGGCAGCGAGCCGCGATTGCTGACGATGACAGGGCAATCGCTGTGCATCGCTTCCAACGCGGGCAGACCAAATCCCTCATAATGGGACGGGGTGACAAGTACGCCCGCCGCGTGATAGAGATGTGCCAGCGCATCATCAAAAATGCCCGTGAGATGATGAACGTGGGAACGCAGCTTCAGCTCATCCATCGTGGCAAAAATATCCTCATACATCCATCCTTTGCCGCCGACAAGGACAAGGGGGACGGTGACGGCCGTTTCCATTCGCAATTTTTGATACGCCCGCAGCAACATCGGAATATTTTTACGCGGCTCCAACGTGCCGACGCAAAGGATAAAGCCGCGCGGTAAATGATGGGCGGCCAATGTCTGCTCAACCACATCAGCCGCATACTCGCGCTGATAAAGCGGGTTGGCGGCCAAATAAACGGTGCTGACTTTTTCGGGCGGCAAGTTTAGATGGTTGATGAGGTCTCGGCGCGTCGCTTCGCTGTCGGCGGAGATGTGGTCGGCGTGGTCAACAGCCCATTGGATTTGATCAGCGTAATACCGCCTGCTTTCGGCGGTCAAGAATTGGGGGTAATAGATAAAATTGAGATCGTGAACGGTGATAATATGCCGTCGCCCGCCCCGTTGCGGTGGAATAAAATCGGGGCTGTGGAATACGTCCAGCCGATGGCGGAGCAGTTCGGCACTTAACGCCCATCGCTCTATTTTATGATGAGCGGGAGTGTATAAATTGCGTCGCTGAAAGCTGCCTTCGATACACGGGGAGGATGGGATGTAGGAACGGCCGTCTTTCCAACTATGAAAAATAGTGTACCGATTCTCATCATCCAGCGCGGCAAGGGCGGGCAGAAGATGCAGCACATATTGGCTGATACCACCCATCTGATAATAAGGAAGTCGTGCGTCTATGCCGATGTGCATCATGTATAAGGGGAAGTCCCGTTCTCAATTTGATCCATAATGGGCGATTGTAACATGAAACGGCCGTTTTTTCCGTCATAAAATTGGACATGGCAGGGCGATTGCAACCTCGCCTTAACTCGTGATCGTGATCGTTTTCGTGATCGAAAATCGAAAAAATCGATCATGAAAACGATCACGAAATACGATCACGACAATCGTAACGCATAAATTCCCCTCAATTTGCATATTATGTCAATTGCAGGGTTGCTAAAAACAGTATAAATTTAGAATTTCAAAACTTGACAAATTTCATCAGCACTTTATTTTACACGAGTATCATTAGGAAAATTTATCAAGTCTCCCCAGAATACTGAGAAGATACATCATTTCGCATAAAATGAACCATGCCTAAAATTGAGAAAATACAACAAAGATAAAAAAACAGGTGTAACCAATCCATGTCCCCGTCCCCCCCCGCTCGCCCGCCGTTCATGCGCGGGTTATAATGTTGCCATCATACCGAAACAGGAGAGTACAATGGCAGCGACAAAATCAGAGATGGAAGAACTTCGGCGACGATTGGATTGGTTCGACGAAGAGCGACGCAGAACCAATCGAAAACTCACGGAACTGGAACAAAAATTAACCTTGCAACAGCAAGAGGTCACTAAACGAGAACGACGTATTCGTGACTTGGAACAACAGCTATCGACTACGACATCACAACTCAGCCGTTTTTCTCAAATAGATACCCAAATCGCCCAATTCAAGGACGAAACAATCCGCATGATGGAGCAATATGATCAACGGCGCATCACTTCTGAGAAAGAGGTTGACCGTATGCGCCGTGTGGAGCAGGAAGGGGCAGCCCGCGAATTGGCTGACATCCGTAAAGAACTGCCCGCAATCGGCCGTTTGCAACAAAACATGGAGTTACGCATCTCCGAAGAATCGCGGCTGGCTAGTTTGCTCGGCAATCAACAAAATAGAATCGCCTCTCTCGTCAACCAAATCGACAATTGGGAGCGTGCCATCACCTTTGTGGAAGAGAAGGAAAATCGGAACACCCAATATATCAACGAAATACAGTCAGCCCAACTGGATGTGGATAAAAAGTGGAATCCGATCAATGCACGGCTAGATAATCTGTCGGGTAGTATTTTGCGATTGGAAACGGCCAATCGGGAAATCTACGAGGCACAAGAGGTAATACGCACAAGCACGCAGCGATGGATGGAGCAGATTCAAATTGGGGAGTACGGCCGTAATCAAAAGGTAGAAACGTGGCGGCAAGTCATTGAAGAGCAACAAGACATCATCGCTAATTTTAAGCGTGAATGGATCAAATTTAACGACCAATATAAAGAGTCGAAGATGGCAGTGCAGACGATGCTCGGTTGGCAAGAGCAGGTCGAACAGAAGCAAAAAGAGTCATCCGAAACATTGCGCGTGGAGTCAAGCCGCACACAGAAACAGTGGGATTCATTCCAAACGGAGATTAAAAAACAGTTACGTACCTTCACAACTGACGTTGAGCAACGATGGGTGCATTATGACCGCAACACCAAGCAGACGCGAGAACGGTTTGAACTGCTTGATGGACAATTGAAAAAACTATCCGACGAGAAAGATACGCTGGATCGTATCCAAAACGCACAAGCGGACGCGATAAAACGATGGGGGCGCATTTGGATGGAAGAGGTTGAAAAGGCGATAGCCAACGATCCAAACCGCCGCCGCCAGCCCGCGCTCGTTTCGGTGCAGGACGATACGCTATAGCAAGCGGCAAGTTTGCATGTGGGCAAGTTTGCAACTATACGGAACTTGCAAACTTGCCGCTTGCCCTTGCATCTTATCATGTATGTAATTGGAACTGCCGGGCATGTTGATCACGGCAAATCTACTTTAATTGAAGCGTTGACGGGGATCGATCCCGACCGATTGGCGGAAGAGAAAGAGCGGGAGATGACGATCGATCTGGGCTTCGCTTGGATTCAGTTAGGAGATGACGGGGAGACGGTCGGCATTGTTGATGTACCTGGCCATCGTGACTTTATCGAAAATATGTTAGCGGGCGTGGGCGGGATTGATATGGCCGTCTTCGTCGTCGCCGCTGATGAAGGGGTGATGCCGCAAACGACAGAACATCTCGCCATTTTGAACTTGCTGGAAATCAACGGCGGCGTAATCGCTCTAACAAAAATTGATATGGTGGACGATCCTGATTGGATTGAACTCGTCACCCTTGATTTGCATGAGACGCTGGAGGGGACGGTGTTGGAAAACGCGCCTATCATGCCTGTTTCGGCAAAAACGGGGGAAGGGCTGGCGGCGTTGCGGGAAATGCTATGGAAAGAGTTGCAGAATCGTCCCGAACGCGCGGACAACGGCCGTCCACAACTCCCGGTTGACCGCGTTTTCACCCTGTCGGGTTTTGGCACAGTGGTGACGGGAACGTTGACCAACGGCCGTTTACAGCTTGGTGACACGATAGAAATCCAACCATCAGGACGCAAAGGGCGCGTTCGCGGCTTGCAAACCCATAATCATAAAATCGACATTGCCCATCCGGGCAGCCGCGTCGCCATCAATTTGACGGGCATTGGGCGCGATGAGGTCAAGCGGGGAGATGTCATCGCCGCGCCTAATGTGATCGGCAATACGATTTTGCTTGATGCCGCTTATACCCATCTCGCCAGCGCGGGCAAACCGTTGAAGCACAATACAGAAGTCAAACTGTTCATCGGCGCGGCTGAGGTGATGGCACGGGCGCGGGTGCTGGGGGATAAGCAGATCGAAGCGGGGCAAAATGGGTGGCTGCAATTGGCGTTAGCCCATCCGATAGCGACGGCACGGGGGGATAAATTCATCCTGCGACGGCCGTCACCCGGCATGACGATAGGGGGCGGACGGGTGTTAGACCCGCAGCCCGGCCGTCGGCATCGTCGTTTCAAAGGTAATGTCACCGCTCGTCTGCAAACGCTGGCCGAAGGAACACCATCGGAACTGTTGATGCAGCGATTGGCACGGTTGGAGCCTGCAAAAGCGGAGCGTCTCATCGGTGAAGTGGAATTGGATCGAAAAACGGCCGTTGAGACCATCAAAACCTTAGAAGAAGAAGGGCAAATCGTGCGCGTGAGCAAACTATTGTTCACCCACGCGGGCTGGCAGCGACTGATACAGAAGATGATCACCCTGACCACCGCCCATCATCGCCAAAATCGGCTGCGGCTGGGCATCCCGCGTGAAGAGTTACGCAGTAAATTGCAGGTCAAACCATCCATCTTCACCGTCTTGATAGAGCAGGCGGTCAACGATGGCACATTGCAGGAAGATCACGGATTGCTCCGCCTTCCCAACCATTCAATCCGCTTTACAGGACGAGAGCAAACGGCCGTTGACCAATTATTACGCGACTTTGCCGACGCAGAGGCGAATTCGCCCAGTGTGAAATTGTGTAAAACGGCCGTTACCGATGATGTCTACTTCGCCCTGATTGATTTGGGCGAATTGATACAACTCAATACTGATGTTGTCTATACGAAAGATGAGTATACGCGTATCCGACAACAGATTATCAACTATTTAGAAAAGAAGAAAAAAATAAACGCAAGCGAATTACGTACCCTGCTCAATAGCAGCCGCAAATACAGCATCGCCATTCTAGAGCATCTGGATGAGATTAAAGTGACACGGCGGATTGGTGATTACAGGGAGATGGACGGGTAGGGAGTTTGCAAGTTTGCAAGCGGCAGGTTTGCATGCGGCAGGTGGTATACTCTGCACATTGTGAACTTCGCCACTCCGCAACTTCGCAATCTCGCAGCCCCACCCCCTTATTATGAAACAGATCAAAAACCTTATATTAGACATGGATGGCGTATTGTGGCGCGGCACGGAATTGATACCGGGCTTTGCTGATTTTTTTGCAGCCTTACGCCGTTTGGATATTAACTTTGTGATGGCAACGAATAATGCCAGCCGTGTGGCGACAGAATATGTTGAGAAATTCGGCAAGTTCGGCGTGAAAATTGGGATAGAGCATATTGTCACATCGGGAGAGGCAACGGCCGATTATTTGAAAGAGAAATATGGGGATGCTGTGGAAGAGACGGCCGTTTACATCGTCGGTTCCCCCACCCTGATAAACGCTGTCAAAGAGCGCGGCTTCCAAATTGTCCCTTTCAATGAGTACGAAGCGGCCGACAAAGTGGATGTCGTCATCATCGGTTTCCATCGTGATGCGACATATAAAACATTGGCACTCGGTTCGCTCTACGTTCACGAAGGGGCTATCTTTATCGGCACCAATCCAGATCCATCCTTCCCCAGCGAAATTGGACATTTACCCGGCGCAGGCGCATTGCAAGCACTCGTCGAGAGAGCGACGGGCATCACCCCTATCGTCATTGGCAAACCCGGCCCCACGATGTTTACAATAGCGATGGAACGCTTAGGCGGCACACCAGAAAACACAGCGATGGTCGGCGACCGTCTTGGCACCGATATTGCTGGCGGCAACGCGGCTGGAATCAGCACGATCATGGTACTATCTGGTATTTCCAGCCGTGCTGATGTAGACGCAGGCAATGTCAAACCAGATTATATCGTTGATGATATTATGGCGTTGACAAGAAAGTTAGAAAAGGCAGTTACGATATAGGACGCAGATTTTCAGGATAAACCAGAAAAAGCAATCCGCAGATTTCGCAGATAAACACAGATAAAAAAGTTAAAAATCTGGGCATGGTTCAAAACAGGACAAATCATCTTTACAGTTTTATAAAATAATGGGACACGGATAGGACGGATAAACGCGTATAAAAAAAGAAAAACCCGCGTTCCATTTTTATCTTAAGGGAAAACTCGTAAATAACTGTGGCCAAGGTGACAGGCACTTGCCAAGTGCCTGTCACCTGAAAGTCCAAAGTTAAAAACGAACCTTCCCTAAGTCATACAGTTGCAAAATGTAAAACAAACCCTTTGATTTTTGAATCATGTCAAAATCTACGGAAAAATTCTAAAAATCCGCGTCCCATTCAGCGAGAGAAACTATGCAACATTTATATGATTTATCTTTTGACGAACTGACTGCGTTCATCGTCGGTATGGGGCAACCCAAATTTCGGACGCGGCAAGTCTGGGAGTGGATGTACAAAAAAGCGGTCTCCTCCTTTGATGAGATGAGCAATCTTCCCCTGTCGTTTCGTCAAAAATTGGAGGAACGGGCAGTATTGGAAACGGCCGTTGTCGTCTCCAACCAGCTTTCATCCGATAAACAGACCCGAAAAGTACTGTTCCAACTGCCCGACGGGCAATATGTGGAAACCGTCTTTATGGGATACCGTCGGCGGCGCACGATTTGCATCAGCACGCAGGCGGGCTGCGCGATGGGATGTGTATTTTGCGCCACTGGGCAGATGGGATTTGTGCGCCATCTCACCGTCGGCGAAATTGTCGCTCAAGCAATTTATTTCTCCCGCGACTTAGTCGCCAAAGGAGAGCGCATCACCAATATCGTATTGATGGGAATGGGCGAACCACTGCATAATTATAAAAACACGCTGGCCGCCATTGACCGCCTCAACGATGAGGACGGCCTCAATATCGGCGCACGTAAAATCACTATCTCCACCGTCGGTATGGTTCCTGCCATCCTTCGTTACGCTGATGAAGGGCGGCAAACGCCGATTGCTATCTCACTGCACGCCGCCACCAATGCCGAACGGGATAAACTGATCCCCGTCAATAAAAAGTGGCCTATTGAGGATATTATTGATGCCTGTCACTACTATATCGAAAAAACAGGACGGCGAATCACCTTTGAATGGGCGTTAATTTCGGGGCAGAATGATACAATTGAGCAGGCGCAAGCGTTAGGGCGGCTGGTGCATGGGATGTTATGCCACGTCAATCTCATCCCGCTCAATCCCACGACTGGGTTTAGCGGCAACCCGTCCTCACGAGAGCGGATTGATGCGTTCCAGCAAGAGTTGGAGAAGTATCAGGTCAGTTCAACGGTGCGTTTGCGACGGGGAATTGATATTCAGGCGGGGTGTGGTCAGTTGCGGGATCGGGTGGTGAATGCGTAGGGGCGATTCGCTGAACCGCCCATTATAAAGAATCAGCACCCCACATAGCCGCACGGATCGTATAAATTTCCGTTCAAACGAATCTCAAAATGGATATGCGGGCCGGATGAGTTACCCGTGTTACCCGTCGCCCCGATGACCTGCCCTTGCGTCACAATTTGGCCGGGAACGACATTGAAACCGCTGAGATGGGCGTAAAATGTCTCGTATCCGTTGCCGTGATTGACGACGATCAAGTTTCCGTACCCGTATATATTCCAACCTGCATACGTCACTGTGCCTGTATCGGCGGCAAAAACGGCCGAGCCGACAGATAAACCGACATCTATCGCCTTATGCCCATACCAAAAGTGTTGTGTGAGATTGTGGGAAGTGACGGGGAAGATAAACGTTCCCGTCCCCACCACCAACGGCGTGACCCCGCCGCTATTTGATGAAGATACTGAGTCTAATGTTGGCGGTGTCCAGACAAAAACGTCGCGCACGGCGCCGGGGATCAATATCTGGGTGTCGGGATAAAGGCGGTAGGGAAATTTTAGGTTATTGGGAGCGTAGGCGACAATATCCTCTTCGGCGATGCCGTATAAATAGCTCAAACTCGCCAAAGTTTCACCCGATTGTACATCGTGCAATACGCCGTCAATGGGCAGGATGAGCAGTTCGATGTCTGTTTGTAATAGGCTGGATTCTTGGCTCAAACGGGGGTTGCCGCCGAGCAATGTCTCCGTTTTTATGCCAAATGCGTCCGCTATGCCAAGCGGGGTATCTCCGGGTTGGACGGTATATGTTTGGAAGTCGTGCGCGGGGGCAGCTGCTTCGTCTAAGGTGTAGGGGATGGGCGCGGGGGCCAGACTGTTATCTTGGATGATGGGCAGGTCGCCGTCGGCATCTAGTTGGGGGCTTGGTGTGTTGGCGTAAGGATTATCGGGGGAGACGGCCGTTCCCCCCCCTGCTCCTCCATCACCCCGCTGCAAAAAATTGCCCGCGAATAAAATGAGGATGGCGGCCAGCAAAACGGCCGTTCCGCCATATTTCTGAATCGGATGTTTATTTTCGCCCATCACGAGCAGTCGCTGACGGGACCAGCCAGATAATTCAACGGATCAAGCGTCACATCCCGCAGCCGTATTTCAAAATGCAGATGCGGCCCCGTCGAGCGGCCTGTATTGCCCGTCGCCCCGATCCATTGCCCTTTTTCGACCGTCTGCCCTGCGCTTACGCCGACAGAATTGAGATGGGCATACAGCGTCTCGTATCCATTCCCATGATTGATGACGATTAAATTGCCATAATCATAATAGGTGCCGGCCGCCCACGCCGCATAGGTGACGGTGCCCGTATCGGCAGCGTATAAATTATCGCCGATAGCAGTGCTGACATCAATTGCCATATGCCCAAACCACGCGCGTTGTGTTAGACAACGGCCGTTTACAGGCCATGTATACGATCCCGTGCCAACCACCGCCCATTGCCCATCGTCATACGAAATTGCACGCGGCGGAGTCCAATGGAAGGAAGCGATCTCCGCGCCGGGAATCAACAGTTGCATCTCTGGCTCTAAGCGAAACGGGAATTCTAAATTGTTCGCTTCATACGCGATAATCTCTTCGACGGCGACATTGTACTGTTCGGCGATACCTTCTAATTTTTCTCCCGGCCGTACAATGTGTAAAACGCCATCCATCGGCAAAATGGTGATGGTCGCCCCCGTTTGCAGGGCGTTCGCCTCATCGCTCATTTGCGGGTTGCCGCCGAGAAGGGTCGCAGGCGAAATATCGAATTTGGCAGCGATAATACGCGGCGTATCTCCCTGTTGGATGACATATGTTTGGAAATTGTGGGCGGGATGCTTGATTTGATAAGTGTGTGGATTGCTGTCGGGCGAAAGGGCATTGCTGCTGGTGAGAATGGGAACGGGTTGATCAAATGATTCGACGGCCGTTCCCATGTTTGTCTCTGTTTGTCCGCTCTCTGGCGTGACGGCGGAGGGGACGGGGGATTGGAAGGGGATAACGGCCGTTCCCCCCCCCGCAATCTGCACCCCGCGATTCTTTTGCCAAATAAAAGCGAAAGCGATCAGCATCAACAATAACAATAAATAGCCGCCTGCGCGGCGCGTATACTCTTCTTTTTCATCCATAATCAAAGCAGTATCCTACCACAACAAAAAAAGCGTGTCAGCTATGCCGACACGCTTTCTAATCAAGTTGCATGAGTGCGAAATTACGAAATTGCGGAATGACAACTGCACCGCTTCGCCCTATCGCATATCCCGCGTCAATGTTTCCAAGAACTCGTAATTATTGCGCGTGTCCCGCATCCGTTTCATCACTGCGCTTGTCGCACTGCCCAAATCATAGCCGGGCGTGTCCATCAAATGCGCCAACATTTGCCGCATAATGTACACCCGCGAAAGTTCATCTCCAGAAAGGAGCAAATCTTCGCGCCGCGTGCTTGATTTTTCAATATCATAAGCGGGGAAGATGCGCCGTTCTTGTAAGCGGCGGCTCAGGACAAGTTCCATATTACCCGTCCCCTTGAACTCTTCATAGATGACATCATCCATACGGCTGCCTGTATCGACCAAACAGGTACCGATAATCGTCATACTGCCGCCAAATTCAAGATTACGCGCCGCGCCAAAGAATCGTTTGGGCGGATACAACGCTGTTGGATCTAAACCGCCGGATAATGTACGGCCGCTTGGCGGCACAATCAAATTATACGCACGTGCCAGTCGGGTGATGGAGTCGAGCAATATGACCACATCCTGCCCCGCTTCGACTAGACGTTTGGCACGTGCCAAAGCCATCTCTGCCACGCGGCAATGTTGGCGCACAGGCTCATCAAATGTAGAACTGACCACTTCGCCGCGAATGGAACGCTGCATATCGGTGACTTCTTCCGGCCGTTCACCAATCAACACCACCATCAGATGAATATCGTTATAATTTTCGGCAATGCCGTTAGCGATATTTTTCAACACCGTCGTTTTACCCGCTTTTGGCGGTGAAACGATGAGACCGCGCTGTCCCCGCCCGATCGGGGCGACAAGATCGATCATGCGCGTGGCGATGATGTTCGGCAATGTCTCTAAGACTAGCTTTTCATCGGGAAAGATGGGAGTCAGGCTGCCATAATCATCTCGTTTTTTCAACAAATCTGGATGATCGCCATTGACCGTTTCAACACGGATCAAACTGTAATACTTTTCTTTGTCTTTAGGCAGGCGCACCTGCCCCATAACCATATCACCAGTACGTAAATTCATCCGTCGAATCTGCGAACTGGAGACGTAAATATCATCGTCACCGGGCAAATAATTATCGGAGCGTAAGAAACCCATAGATTGTTTATCTGATTCTATGATCTCTAACACGCCGCCGCGATAATCGTATCCTTGTTTTTTTGCTTCGGCACGCATGATGCCAATCACTAAATCTGGTTTTCTAGCGGTACTAAAACCAGAAATTTCTAACTCGCGTGCAATGCCACGAAGTTCGCTGAGTTTTTTTGACTCAAGTTCTCGAATATCCATAGAGAAATTCTCCAAAATAGAAGGGGGTTGCATTATAAGGAATGAAAATTAAATTAAATCCAAAACTGAATTATAAAATCTCCGTTCTTAGTTGTTCATCTTCCCCATACGCCATGTATCGAATTCGTAAATAAGCAGTATCGGGCAACCGTGTCGGGCAGCCACGCTACTTAAAAAAATTGATGCGAATAGTGCGCTCAATATCTAATTTTATAGGGAGGTTGAATTTGTATATCAATAGGGGGCGGATGTCATTTTTAGGGTGAAAATCAAGGCGAATCCCACAACGCCACCCTCCGCATGGTGACATTTGTTTGTTTGTTTTTATTATTCAAAAAAATATAAAGGGTGTAAAAAAGTGCTATCGTATGGATGTTACCAGCAGACGAGCAAAGTATAGCACGCGATTATATTGATGCCAACTTTTACGCAGGGCAATTTAGGGCGATTGCAACCTCCAAATCGCACTGTTAAATTCCAAATTTACACCGTTTTTAGCAGCTCCGCAATTGACATAACATGTGAATTGCGAGGAATTTATGCGTTATGATTGTCGTGATCGTATGTCTTGATCGGTTTTTTCGATTTTCGATCACGAAAACGATCACGATCACGAATTAAGGCGAGGTTGCAATCGCCCTATAAGTTTTACTGTTTTTGCCTAAAAGAGTTGATTGGCTAGACCGCCCTGCATATATTTCAAGTTGATGAAGATTTAAACTTGTTGACAATGTAACACCGTACATTTTTTCACGAGTACGGCCGTCATAACTAAGTAAATATGAAATATGCCGCTTGTTTTTTGTTAAATTCATCGTATCTTCTCAGTATTCTGGGGAGACTTGACAAATTTTCCTAATGATACTCGTGTAAAATAAAGTGCTGATGAAATTTGTCAACTCTTGTCCACGATTTATTGAGAAGATACTAAATAAGTGTATAAAATGTTCTCTCCCCTAACTAATGGATGCGCCCTTCGCAAACTTGACCTACTGGCTGTTAATATACTCTGCTAAACGGGGCAATATCGGCTCAATGGCGTACCCTTCCCACTGTCCAATCGCCCCCGCTGTGAACAGCGTTGCGCCGATGACGTATCCATCCTGCCTTAAGCCGTTATCATACCATTTCAACTGCTCGATATATGCCCCGATGCCATCGTCGCCCATCCCATGTTCAGCCCAATACCTTTGAAAATCGCTCCATCCTTCTCCTTGCGGGCCGGGACGGTTGCCGATAACGCCATCTATCCCCGCTTCAGTGATGGCTAAGGGAATGTAGAGGCCGCGCGGCAGCAGGAACTCTTCATAATACCAACGATACCGAAACATGAGCGAGCCGCGATTCTCGTGGGCAGGCCAATCGGGGGGGATGGGGTCGCCGTAATAGAGGTAGAGGTCCGGTGCGCTGTATTCGTGCAGGCTGAGGATGCCGCCGTGTGCCAGCGCGACCTCGACTGCGGGGATGAAGCGTTCAAATTCGTTTAGTTCGGGAACGCCGGTGGAGAAACCACCAACGGCCGTTTTCAACCCATATCCCGCCATCTGCCGCACTCGTTCCGCTTCAAACCGTGCGTACCAATCCATCCGATCCAAGCCGGGATCGGGTTCGTTAAACCCCTCCCAATAATCAACAGCCGGATTTAGCTGGTACCGCTCCAGCTGCGCCGCCACAAAATCGCGGGCGGCTTCTTCAGGATTATCATTATACGCCATCCCATCGGCCGAAAAACGGCCGATGGTGACCGTGTTGGGCGAAACTTGCTTCACCTCAGCTAGAAATCCCAAATCATCAACCCCTTTTACAATGGCTGGCCGTGCATTACGAATAAAATCCATCCCTTCAGGGCTGATGCGAATGACATGAATACCCAGTTTGCTGCCGCCTAAATGGGGCAGCGCAACACGTGTCGGCAACGGCGTGGCGACTGACGGGGGGAGAATAGTCGCCGTAGCTAGTACGGCCGTTGCCGTTGCTGTATTTGTCGGGATAAACCGTGTGTTGGTGGGGATAGGAGCCGTGCTGGTCGGCACGCCGCTTTGGATGGCTGGCAAAAATGATTGAACAGGCGGTGATGTCGGCGAAGGGGCAACTGTCCATGTCGGCACAAGCTGCGGCGGTGTCACCGTCATCTCCTTTATCGGCGGTACATCGGCCACATCCGCAGGCGTAGGTAACAAAACAACTGGTGTTGGCGTAATAGAGGCGGTACAACCCGCCAAAAATAGCAATAAGAGCAAAAGATAATACATCATAAGTAGGGATAGAGTGCAGAGATAGAGAGAACGTATCTTCTCGAAAAATTAGGAACATGAGTACAGCAGATTTGGAAAAGAACAAATTCACTTGAATGACACAATTTGTTCCCTTCTTAATTTGTTGTACTCACCCCGAGATATTGAGATATTACGAGAGAACTGTTTTGTACAATCTCTATTTCCGTTCTCTATATAAATGCAAATTATACATGCAGATTCCAGCCCGTACAGAAATCACACCACCTGCTACTTGTGGACTTATTATCCCACATCTTAACCATATAAGGCAGACTCCCATTAGGGCGATTGGGCATAGTTCATTTTACGCAAGATGATCTTTACACGTTGAGGGCGGGCACAAGGCCGCGCCCCTAGAATTTACTCCTGTAGGGGCGACCCTTGTGGTCGCCCCTACAGGCAACAACTGTAAAGAGGATTTACCCTAATTCAAACCATGTCGGCGATTGCAACCTCCAAAATTGGACACTGATTGTACAGATGAATACAGATAAAAGAATCAAAATCAGTGAAATCAGCGTGATCAGTGTCCAATTTCAAAACAAGAGCAACTCAATTTTCTGTAAAAGACGAAGTTGCAATCGCCCTGGTACACACTGGCGGAAATTCTCCGTCAATTATCGTAGGTCAAATTTGCAAATTTGACCGTGCAATTTTGCAAAATTGCACTACAGAAAACCCCGGAGAAGGTAGACCAAGCTGTACTAGACTCCCATAATCTGTTTAACTCCTCCCCTTCAAAGATGGTTTGCTTTCGTAAAACAGAAATATCCTGCTAATTATCATTCCATCCCCCTTTCTGATAAAATCCTCCAGATAAATTTACAATAGACAGTATCGGAATTAAATAGTAGTTTGCAGATTAGCTTAAATTTACAATTTTTAATCGTAACATCTCAATAAATTGGGGCAAAGACTTGACAGGTTTCATAAGAGTCTCGCGTTTTACACGAGAGTATTATAGAAAACCTGTCAAGTCTCCCCGAAATTTTGAGAAGATACTTTTAATCTGCAAAAATCTGCGTAACCTGTAGGTCAGTTTTTGTTTCCGGTAATATATGGTTGCGGGATTGCAAAGGTGCATATCCTCCTCTGCAACTCCGCAACAGTACCCCAGAACTTGGAGGAACTATGAATCTGCATGGTTTTCAACTCATAAAAGAAGAACAATTACCAGAACGCAACGCCCACGTCGCCCTCTATCGCCATAAAACAGGCGCAGAATTACTATCCGTACAAAATGATGACGAAAATAAAGTGTTTGGCATCACTTTTCGCACACCGCCGACGAGTTCTAACGGCGTGGCGCACATTATGGAACATTCTGTACTGGGCGGATCACGCAAATATCGTGTCAAAGAGCCGTTCGTTGAATTGATCAAAGGGTCGCTGCAAACATTTGTCAACGCCTTCACCAGTTCCGATTGGACAGCGTACCCTGTCGCCAGCCAAAATGTGCAGGATTTTTATAATCTTATTGATGTTTATATGGATGCTGTCTTCTATCCGCTCATCACCCCGCATCATCTTGAGCAGGAAGGGTGGCATTATGAGTTAGAGTCGCTGGACGATCCGCTCGTCTACAAAGGGATCGTTTTCAATGAGATGAAGGGGGCATACTCCGATGCTGATGATATGATGGCACGGCACAGTCAGGCGGCTCTATTTCCTGATCACACATACGGCCTCGACTCTGGCGGTGACCCGCTCGTCATCCCTGAGTTGACGTATGAGCAGTTCAAGGATTTTCACGATAGATATTACCATCCAGCAAACGGCCGTCTGTTTTTCTACGGTGACGATGACCCAGAAGAGCGGTTACGGCTGACGGCCGCATGGCTGGACGCATTCGAACCGATAGAGGTTGATTCCACCGTCCCCCTCCACGCCCCCTTTGCGGCCCCCCGTTATGTCGAATATTCTTACAATGTGGACGAAGGGGATTTGGACAAAAAAGGGATGGCGATACTCAATTGGGCATTTACGGAAAAGAGCGATCCTGTCGAGAAAATGGCGTGGGGGATTTTATCCTACGCCCTGATGGGAACGCCCGCCTCTCCCTTGCGAAAAGCGTTGATTGATTCTGGACTGGGCGAAGATGTGATCGGCGGCGGGTTGTCCACTTCATTACGGCAGCCCGTTTTTGAGGCGGGGTTAAAAGGGATTGACGGCGCAAAAGCAAAAGAGGTGGAGAGCCTCATTTTAGGCACCCTTCGTACATTGGCGGCTGATGGATTGGATCCAAAAATGATCGCCGCCGCCGTCAACACAGTCGAATTTGCATTGCGTGAAAATAACACGGGCAGTTTTCCACGCGGGTTGAGCTTGATGTTGACCGCGATGCGAACGTGGCTGCATGATGGCGATCCATTCGCCGCATTGGCGTTTGAAGAGCGATTAACGGCCGTTAAATCCATCCTCACCGCCACCCCCGCCTACTTCCAAACCCTCATCCAGCATGATTTGCTTGACAATACCCACCGCGCCCTCGTCACCATGCTGCCCGATCCTGGCAAGGGAGAGCGGCTGAACGCGGAAGAAAAAGCAAAATTAGCGGCGATAAAAGCGGAGATGAACGCAGAAGAATTGCAAGCGATTATCGATAATACCCGCGCGCTCATCGCCCGTCAATCCGCACCCGACGCGCCCGAAGACCTTGCCGCCATTCCCAGCTTGTCATTGGATGACTTAGAAAAAGAGGGCAGAACGCTCCCCATCGCCATCACCGAATCGAATGGCGTAGAGCTCATCCATCACGATATTTTCAGTAATGGATTGCTCTATTTGGCTATCGGTTTTGACCTGCACACCGTTCCGCAACCGTTGCTTCCCTATCTCGGCCTATTCGGTCAATTATTGGTAGAAATGGGGACGGAAAATGAAGATTTTGTCCAGTTATCTCAACGGATCGGCAGTGAGACGGGCGGCATATATGGATCGGTGATGACGGCGGCTAAAGTGGACAGTGCGGAAAGTGCAGCGTACTTTATGCTGCGCGGCAAATCAACCGCATCACAAGCGTCAGCCCTATTGGCTATTATGCGAGATGTGCTGCTAACGGCCGTTTTCGACAATCGCGACCGCTTCCGTCAAATCGTTTTGGAAGCAAAAGCGGGACACGAAGCGGGCATTGTGGGAGCGGGGCATCAGGTGATTAACGGCCGTCTCTCGGCAAAATTCAGCGAAGCGGGATGGGTATCCCAGCAAATTAACGGCGTGGAGCAACTCTTCTTCCTGCGCCGCTTGGCCGACGCGATTGAGGAGGATTGGGACGGGGTGATGGCTGATTTAACGGCCGTTCGCCACCATCTCATCAACCGCAGCAGCATGCTCATCGACATCACCATTGATGCCGATAATTACGCCGCCATCCGCCCAGAATTAGTCACATTTGTCAAACAAATCCCAATAACAGACAACGACGCAACAATAGCATGGAAACCTGATTTCAATAGCGCAAATGAAGGGTTGACCATCCCCGCCCAAGTCAATTACGTCGGCAAAGCGGCCGATTTGTATAAACATGGATACAAATTACACGGCTCATCAGCCGTTATCGGCAAATATATGGGATTGACATGGTTATGGGATAAAGTGCGTGTACAAGGAGGAGCGTATGGCGGATTCTCCACCTTCAATAATCGCTCTGGCATGTTCGCCTTCCTCTCTTACCGCGATCCAAATTTGATGGAGACGTTGGATGTGTATGATGAAACCGTCACTTTCCTTCGCACGCTCGACATCAGCCAAGAAGAGTTAGAAAAAACAATCATCGGCAGTATCGGCAGCATTGACAGCTATCAACTTCCCCCCGCCAAAGGGTATACCGCCCTCATGCGCTACCTCATCGGCATCAGCGACGCATCACGCCAGCAATACCGCGAGGAGTTGATGGGGACAAGTACCGCCGACTTCAAAGCGTTCGCCGATGTGTTGGAAACGGTCAAAGACAATGGTATTGTGGTGGTGATGGGGTCGGGAACGGCCGTCAACACCGCCAACAAAGACAATTGGTTGACCATTTCTAAGGTAATGTAAGGCAATTGGATAGTAATTGGCATGGTTCAAAACTGGGCAAATCATCTTTACAATTTATCTTGTATTAGGCGATTCAACGAATCGCCCCTACGGGAGGGAATCGTAGGGGCAACCCGCTGGGTCGCCCAAAAAGTATAAAGATCATTTGTATCTTCTCAGTATTCTGGGGAGACTTGACAAATTTTCCTAATGATACTCGTGTAAAATAAAGTGCTAATGAAATGTATCAACTCTTGTCCACGATTTATTGAGAAGATACCTCCAAAGTTATTTACGCGCCTTCCCTTACCTCCATCCATGACATCAGTGCAATCCGTGTCCAATTTATAAGACGATGTGACAATCATCCCTCAATCGTATATA
The DNA here is from genome assembly GCA_015486215.1 of Anaerolineae bacterium. Taxonomy (GTDB): domain Bacteria; phylum Chloroflexota; class Anaerolineae; order Promineifilales; family Promineifilaceae; genus S016-13. Next base: position 20,150 of record WFSA01000271.1, read on the forward strand.
CTTCGGATATACATTATAACGGGAGTGTGGCAGATGCAGACGAAAATTCAGAAATGGGGCAACAGTCAAGGTGTACGTTTCCCCAAATCACTTTTAAGAGAAGCCGACATACATATTGGTGATGATGTATCGATCACCATTCATGCAGGAAAAATTATTGTCGAACCGATCAATATCGTGCGTGGGCGTTATGATATTAAAGATTTAGTCGCCCAAATGCCCGACGATTACCAAGCAGAAGAAGTCGAATGGGGCTTGCCCGAAGGGACAGAGGTTTGGTAATGTCTCGTTATATTCCCGAACGGGGGGATTTTGTCATACTAACATTTGACCCTCAATCTGGGCATGAGCAAAAAGACCGCCGCCCCGCGCTTGTCATTTCCAACTACTTATTCAACAAACACACACACTTAGCTATTGTTTGTCCTATTACAAACACGCAGCGCAATAATCCTTTCCATGTTCCTGTACCTGCAAAATCATCATTAATTGGCTATATTATGGTTGAACAGGTTAAATCCATTGATTTTTCTAGTAGAAAAGTCAAGTTCGTTGAAAAAATACCCCATATCACCTTATTAGATGTGCTTGCTATTTTAGATGCAGCTATTTATCAAGATGTCAATAATTCATAATTCACCCACACCATGAGCGTATCAAACCAAGCAAAGCGACAAGGTAAAATCCTAGATGAGATCATGGCATTTCATCGCCAACAATTGCCCAAAACCATGCGCGACGTGCCGCTGGCCGACTTACGGGCGTTCGCCTCCGTCGCCCCATCGCCGCGCCCCGTTCTGCCCGCTTTGCAAGGAGACGGGGTTGCCTTACTGTTGGAAGGCAAAAAAGCATCTCCAATGACAGGGTTGATGAATCTGCATTATGATGCCGTCACATTGGCGAAGGATGCGGTTGATGCGGGAGCAACGGCCGTTTCCATCTGGACAGACGCACGCCATTATCAAGGCTCGCTCGACGATTTACGAAATGTCAAAGAGACGATCAGCATCCCCGTCATTCGTCAAGATTTTATCTTTCATCCGTACCAACTGTACGAATCATTGGTAGCGGGGGCGGATGGGATTGTGTTGATCACGGCCGTTCTCGACGACAGCACCCTGCAAAAATTAACCGCCCGCTGCCGCCGACTCGGCATGGAACCGATCATCGAAGTCCACACCCCTGACGATATAGAACGCGCCCTCGCCGTCAACCCCTCCATCATCCTGATCAACAGATACAATTGGCAGACCTTTGCCCTAGATAAGCGGGCTGCCCGTTTAGGCAGCTTTGCCCCCGACGGCATCGCCACGCTCGTGCGCGGCGGAATCAGAACTGCCAATGATATGTACGCTCTAGCCGACAATAAAATAGAGGGTGCCCTCGTTGGCCGTGCCCTCTGTAAAAACAAAAACCCGTATCGCACCGCCAGCATGCTCGTCCGTGCAAGTTGAAAAATTGACAATTATGAAATCAATTTACTACTCTAAAAAATCACCCGCCGCTCCCATCATGGCGGCCATTTTTGGCCTGCTCTTCACCCTCTACCTCTTCACCTTCAACGGTCAATTCACCTCCATAGACGAATTTGCCCTATACGCCCGCGCCGAAAGCATCGTGCAGCAACACTCCTTCGACACCCCGCAGCTCAGCTTTGCCGCCTACCATAATCATGTCGGCGACAGCGAGCCAGGATACGCCATCGTCGCCGCGCCGCTCTATTTGATAGCACGCAATAGCGGGCGGCTGAACAATATCCACGTTCTCATGCTGCTCAACCCGTTGTTGACCGCGATGACCGCCGCCCTCTTATACGCCATCGCCGCCCAGTTGGGATACTCGCGCATGGCGGGCATGATCGCCGCGCTCACCTTTGGGCTGGCGACATTGGCGTGGCCGTACGCCCGCACATTTTACCGCGAACCGCTGGTCGCTTTTGGCTGGACGGCCGCCCTCTACAGCTTAATTCGATGGCGGTACGCAGATGACAAACCGTTCGCCGCTCTCGCCCTCGCCCTGATTGGGGGGATGGTTTTTGTGAAGGCAACGGCCGTTGTCGGCATCTTCATCCTATTGGCAGGGTTAGCCCGCACCCGTGACCGCAAACAGTTAAAACGCGCCGCTCTCGCCCTCACGCTGCTCTTTCTCATCGCCGCCATCCTTTTTCAAATCGTATATCAATTACGCTATGGGGAGCTGTGGGGCACAGACAGCCTTACCGACTGGACGATGGCAGCAAGCGTGCGCCGTATTTACGGGCAGCTTTTTAGTCCGGGCAAAGGGCTGCTCTTTTACATGCCCGTCATCACCCTCACCCTTCCTGGCGCATGGCTGCTATCAAGAGATCATCGAGCCGTCACATTAGCGGCAACGATGCCCTTATTGACAATGACTGCCGCTTACAGCACATACGGCGCATGGTATGGCGGTCAATCATGGGGCGCACGCTTCCTAGTTCCCGCCCTGCCGCTTCTGATGCTCACCATCGCCCCCCTGTGGGATGAGGCCAAACGATGGCGGCCGCTCAGCGCGGCGGTGATTGGGGCAGGCGTGATTTGGCAGCTCCCCGTCATCGTCACCAACTGGTGGGCAGCCTACAGTCCTTTATATGAATCGGGCAAAATGGCCGAAGATGTGGCGGGCATGACGGCCGTTTCCCTCTCCCCGCCCCTCATCCAATGGAAAAGCTGGGCAATCTCTAATTTTGATCTGCTCTGGCTCCATCCCGATCTTGATGGAATACTCCACTTTTCTCCCTTCGGTTTGGGGCTGTTTGCCACCGTCATCATCGCAGGGGGGATGGGATGGTTGATTTGGCGGCAACGATTCGCGGCGGGATGGTTCGCCTTGCCGCCATTGGCTGCCGCAAGTATCTTGCTCCTTTTTGGCGGAACGGCCGTCACGGGGTATCAAGGCATGACCGTTCTTGAAGGAGCACAAGCGGCCGCATGGCTCAATCAACATCCCGAACCGTACACCGTCGTCACCCTCTCCAACGAATTCCACATCTATTTTTATCAAGCCAATTTCACCGGCCATTTCATCCATCATTGGCTCTCGCCCGATCAAACAGACGGCTTTGACCCGATTTTAGATGCTGCCAAAGGGAAATGGGTTTCCCTGATGATAGATCGCGTGCATAAGCGGCCGGAAGCGTCGGGGCAAGAGTTGGAATGGTGGCTGAACGCCCATCTTTTCCGCGCTGACAGCGCGTGGGTCGGCGGCTACGAGTTGACTCGTTACGCCAACCTGCCCTTGAACGGGTGGCTTTGGCAGCCAGCCGATCTGCGTTTTGGCGATATGTTTGATGTGGGATTGACGGCCGTTTACCAACAGGATTTCACCCGTATCGACGACAATGTCGTCGGCGTACAGATAGAAATTTGCCGCCATGAAAACTTACCCGCCTATCATAATTTATTCGTCCATTTAGTCGGCAGCGAGACGGTCATACACGGCTTCGACGGCCCCATCCGTTATGGCGGCATGGTGGCTGAGACGTGGCAAGACGGGGAATGTCTCATCGAACGCCGCGCCATCCCCATCCCCGCCGATGCCCCGCCTGGACAGTACGATCTGATCATGGGATTTGATGATGAAAACGGCCGTGTATTAGCAAACGGCCGTGACGAGTACGCCGTATTGACACAAATTGAGATTAAGGAGTGACTGTCACGGGGCGAACGGACTGCATTTATCCAAAATTCCACGCCCCGTGACTGTCACTTCATCGACCATTAACAATTGACAATTTTCTTTCGTAAAACCAACCCACCACAGGTATAATTTCAATAAGAAACGGAATTTCAGGCAGCCATACGGGCTGCCCCTGCGCGACGGCCGTTGAAATGGATAGACAAACATAATGGAAGATAAAAAGCCACGCATTTTAGTAGGAAAACCAGGCCTTGACGGGCATGATCGGGGTGTGAAAATCGTCGCTCGTGCGTTGCGCGATGCGGGCATGGAAGTGATTTACACAGGCTTGCGCCAAACACCAGCAATGATCGTCGAAACGGCATTGCAAGAAGATGTAGACGGCATTGGTCTCAGTATTTTATCGGGCGCGCATTTGCCGTTGATGGAACGGATTATGGAGTTGCTGCACGCGGAAGAGATGGATGATATTCCTGTCTTTCTGGGCGGTATCATCCCTGATGAAGATATTCCACAGCTAAAACAGATGGGGGTATCGGCTATTTTTGGGCCGGGTACAACCATGAAAGTGATTCAAGATGCGGTATGGTCACAAATCCACAATGCGGGATAAGATAGTGGAAACATTGATCGCGGCGGTGCGCTTGGGCAAACCGCGTGCCATCGCCCGCCTGATTACCCTTGTGGAAAATAGTGAAGAGGCGGCCAAAACGGCCGTTTTCCATCTCCATCCCCACACAGGCCGCGCCCATATCATCGGCATCACTGGATCGCCCGGAGCGGGCAAAAGCACCCTCGTCAACGAGATCGCCAAAGCGGCACGCAAACAAAACGACCGCGTCGCCATCATCGCCGTTGACCCCACCAGCCCGTTCACCGGCGGCGCACTTTTGGGCGACCGTGTACGGATGCGCGAATTGGCGGGCGATAAAGGGGTGTTCATTCGCAGTATGGCCTCGCGGGGGAGTTTAGGCGGATTATCGGCGGCGGTAACGGCCGTTCTCACCATTCTTGATGCCGCCAATTTTGACATCATTTTGCTGGAAACCGTCGGCGCGGGGCAGGCAGAAGTGGAAATCGCCGCCGTCGCCCACACGACATTGGTCGTCGAAGCACCAGGGATGGGAGATGACATCCAATCGATCAAAGCGGGAATTTTGGAAATCGCCGATATTTTGATCGTCAATAAGGCAGATCGCGCAGGCGCGGCACGCACGACGGAACAGTTACGGACGATGCTCCGCTTTGGCGAACAAAAAGCGTGGCCTGTCCCTGTGTTAGAAACCATCGCCGTCGCCCCCACAGCAAAAACGGGCGTGGCGCAGGTGATGGAGAAAATCACCGCCCATCACCATCATTTGCAAACGACGGATGAGGGCGCAGAGCGTGCAAAAACGCGCATCCGTTGGCAGGTGGAGCAGCTTTTGCACCGCCGCCTGTTAAAAATGAGCCAGCGAGCAGAGATAGAAGCGTTATGGGACGGGTTGATAACGGCCGTTTTCCATCACCAAACAGACCCGTACACCGCCGCTAATCAGGTATTTACGAAAATCATACACGAAGGCTAGAAAAGCCTTCGTTTTTTGTTAAAATCCAACACGGTAAAGATGTATCTTCTCAATAAATCGCGGACAAGAGTTGACAAATTTCATCAGCACTTTATTTTACACGAGTATCATTAGGAAAATTTGCCAAGTCTCCCCAGAATACTGAGAAGATACGTAAAGATAGATAGAGTGTAGAGATAAAGATAGAGATCATATTCGTAAACTTAACGAATATATTTGACTGTCATTCCTGCCTTCGCAGAGCCTGCCCTCATGAAGATGGGGGAATGACAAATCGTTAAGTTTACGATAATGAGATAGAGATAGAGATAGAGTGTAGAGATAGAGATAGAGATAGAGTGTAGAGATAGAGATAGAGATAGGGTACAAATATTCGATTGGAAGAGAGCGTGCAAAATAGTTTTCTCCCCAATCGTATCCCCTCTAACCTCTATCTCTAGCCTCTATCTCTAACCTCTACACTTCAGGTATTTATGTTTAAGAAATTGTGGACAAAAATTATTGGCAACCCCGACAACAAAGTAATTAACGGGATTATGCCCGTCGTCAATCAGGTAAATGAACTTGAAGCCGCCTTAAAGGCGATGTCGGATGAGGAATTGAGAGAGCAAACGGCCGTTCTCAAACAGCGCGTGGCCGATGGCGAAACGCTGGAAGAGGTGACCCCCGAAGCGTTCGCCCTTATACGCGAAGCATCACAGCGCACCACAGGAATGCGCCATTATGATGTGCAAATCATCGGCGGCGTACTGTTGCACAGCGGCGATGTCGTCGAAATGCGGACAGGTGAAGGCAAGACCCTCGTCGCCACTTTGCCCCTTTACCTCAACGCACTCAGCAACAAAGGAGCGCACTTGGTCACCGTCAACGAATATCTAGCACGGCGGGATGGCGGCTGGATGGGGCAGATTTTCCACTTCCTCGATCTGTCTGTCGGCTGCATTGGGCCGCAAAAATTCTCGGCTCTATTCGACCCTGATTATGTCAACCCCAATGCGGAATTAGAAGATGATCGGCTGGTGCATTGGCGGCCAAGCACACGCAGGCAGGCGTACGAAGCAGACATCACCTACGGTATCAGCAGCGAATTTGGGTTCGACTATTTGCGCGACAATATGGCAAAAAGCAAGGATAAATTGGTGCAGCGCGACCTCAATTTTGCCGTTATTGATGAAGTTGACAATGTGTTGATTGACGAAGCACGCACACCGCTTATCATTTCTGGCCCTGCACCGCGCTCGGGCAAAGAGTATCAACGCTTCTCTCGTTACATTCGCGGTCTCAGCCGCAATACCGCCGAAGAGGATGAAGAGCCCAACGGCGATTACGATTTAGACGAAAAAAGCCGCTCCATCGTGCTGACCGAACTCGGTATCATCAAAATTGAGGATCGCATTCCTGAAATTGATGCCGAAGCAGGTGACAGTTTATACGAGCCGCGCTTCTATGAGTTGACGTACTACCTAGATAATGCCCTTCGTGCCCAATATATGTTCAAAAAAGATGTGGAATATGTGGTGCAAGGGGATGATGTCATCATTATTGATGATTTTACAGGGCGGCCAATGCCCGGCCGCCGCTACTCTGATGGGCTGCACGAAGCGATTGAGGCAAAGGAAGGGGTCAACATTCAGCGCGAAACGACGACTGTTGCCACCATCACCCTGCAAAATTATTTCCGTCTTTATGACCATTTGGCCGGCATGACGGGTACAGCCCTCACCGATGCCGAAGAGTTCGATAAAATCTACGAATTGGGCGTAACACCGTTGCCCACCAATGTGCAATATATCGTCGATCAAGGGGATCGCGGCTTGATTGAGCATAAGGATAAAGTGGAAGGGGATACGCGCATCTCTTATTTAGACCCTGACACTAAAAAACCAGTATTCTATAAGCGATTGGATCATAAAGATCAGGTGTATGGCACGGAGCCAGCAAAAGATGTAGCTATTGTGAGTGAGGTGTTACGGGTCCACAAGATGGGACGGCCGATTTTGGTCGGCACGACATCGGTTGAACATTCTGAAATTATCCATAAATTATTAGAAAAAGAAGGGTTGCCGCATACGGTACTGAACGCCAAGATAAAACAATCGGAAGCGTTAATCATCGCCCAAGCGGGGCGCAAGGATGCGGTCACGATTTCAACGAATATGGCTGGGCGTGGTACAGATATTATTCTGGGCGGTAATCCAGAGGGATTGACGGCCGTTTTCCTAGAAAACGAACTATTCGACCGCCCGCTCCTTTCCACACTCGCCTATACGATGATCGCCGAAGGGGAGAACGCGGCCAAAGAACTCGTGCGCCGTCGTTCCAAATTGAGCGACGGATTGCTGATATGGCTCAAAGAGTTACAAAGCGAGTATGATGGTGCGCTAGCTGAAATTAGAGAAATTCAAATCATCGGCTATTTGGCAAAGATATTGCAAGAGCCGTATAACATTGATTACAACAGTTTGATCGTCTTATTGCGCTTGGTGCATGGCAATAAATTGACACAAGCACGCGAATATCTGGAGAGAATCGGCAAGGAAAGCGCGTTGGCGGATGATATAGTGCGGCTATGGGGATTGTACGCCCGCTATCAAACTGCATCTCAGGACGGCCGTCAAAAAGCCCAATTCCTCGCCGAACTCATCTTCGATAAACATTACAACGCCCGTGCTGCCCTCAGCCGCGCCGTGCTGGACAATAATATCGAAGAAGCCCGCATATTGACAGAGACCATCCCTGCCCTGCCCGCCAGCTTGATCGAAAGCATCCAACAAATTGAAACTGACGCGCAAACTGAACAGCAAGAGGTGTGGAATTTAGGCGGCTTGCACGTCGTCGGTTCTGAACGGCACGAATCACGCCGTATTGATAATCAGTTACGCGGCCGCGCCGCCCGTCAAGGCGATCCCGGCTCCTCCCGCTTCTTCCTCTCGCTAGAAGATGATCTCATGCTCCGTTTCGGCGGCGAGCGGCTAAAAGGGTTCATGTCACGCACCCAACTGCCCGATGATACACCGATTGAGAACAAAATGCTCGACCGCATCATCGCAAGTTCACAAGAACGGATTGAAGGGTACAACTTTGATATGCGTAAAAACGTCGTCGAATATGATGATGTGATGACGATGCAGCGGCAAGCGATTTATGGCGAACGCCGCGCCATTTTGATGGGCGAAGAGTTCGATTTAGATGAAAAAGTTGAGCAATCTTTCTCCGACAGTATCGAAGGATTAGTCGATAATTATCTCGACAAGTATCACACCTTTGCCAGTAATGAGATTGATGCTGCCATCCTGCAATTCAGCACCGAAGCGACGGATGCGATCAATATCGGCGGCATCATCGCCCGTTTGCGTGCATTGCTGCCCGGTATCACCGCGCTGGATCGGGATGAATTAGACGATTTATCTGGTGATAAATTAGCAAAGCGATTGATGCTCCTTGTTTATGAAAATGAGGAGAGCGGCCAAAATCTGAACCAGCTTTTGCAAGCGATGGGGCGTTTTGTACCGTTATTGACCCCCGTCCCCAATCTAGCCGCTTTGGCGGGCAGAAAATCCAATCAGGTACAGGCGCGTGAAGCTCTCAAACGGGCATATATGGGCAAATTGGAGCCATTTTTCGATGATTTCTTGTCGGAACAGATGGAACAATCTGAACGGGATCGCATTTGGGAAAAAGCGGTCAATGCGCTGCATGAAACGTTTGATAATTTTAGTTTAGATGGGTTGACATCGGATGTGGCGGAACAGAGACAGGCAAAATTCCGCCTAAGTGCCACGCAAGTGTTGAACACGTTGTTGATGGACAGCTTGTCGGCGATGGATGGGGAACATCTGGTCTTATCGTTGAAGGCGTATGTCAATAAGCAACAGGATACATGGCGCAAGAAAATTGGGGATGAAGAGTATGAAGCGTTCCAACGATTGCTTTTATTAGAGGCGATTGATCGGGAGTGGCGCGATTATTTGACGGCGATGGATGATTTGCGGCGCGAAATTGGATTGGCTTCTATCGCCCAACAGGATCCGAAAATTGAGTATAAACGGCGATCATTTGAAATGTTTGCCGATATGCGTCACAATATCGAAATGGATGTAGCGAACCGCTTTTTTGTGCAGTTGCAATCCCATCAAAATTACATTCGGCAACAACGGGCAGAAGAGGTTTATAAATTACAAGCGCAACAGGCTGGATACCAACAGGTGGCGCGAAAGAAAGGGCGGGGAGCCGAACTGCGGCGCGATGCGCCAAAGGTTGGCCGCAATGATTTGTGTCCGTGCGGCAGCGGAAAGAAGTTTAAGAAATGTCATGGACGGCCGTCAAAAAGCAGTACGCCAACACCGCAAGCACCATCGGGAACGACGAAACGTAAAAAGCAGAAACGGCGTAAGCGGTAAGAGTTTGCAAGCGGCAAGCGGCAAGTTTGCATGTATATCACTTGCAAACATGCAGACTTGCAAACTTCGCATCTCAAATCGGGGAAATTATGAGCGATATAAATGAGCGAATTTCAGCTTTGCATCTATTGCGAAAGAAGGCAATGGAGGCTGAACTTTTAGTAGACATCCGCGAGGCGATGGGGTTATTTGCGTTGGATGTATTGGGAGGGGGAACGGCCGTTTTTATCCATCCTTCAACAATATCACCGATAGATGGCGACAAGAGTCTCCCCATTGGCACGACAGGGTATGCCCTGCATATACGCGGCACGCTAAATGCAGAAGATGAATCGCTCCTCCAGTTAGCCGCCCCCCTTATCGCCGAATCACCCGCCTTATCCTCCGTAGATGACATCTCCCTGACAAAAATACAGCTCAAAACAGCATTAGAACAAGCTGAACAACGTGTCAATGAGCTTTCTACCTTTCAAAAAGTTATCCTGCAACTGAACACCCCGCTAGAATTAGAAGCCGTATTACGCATGATCGCCAAATCAGCCTTGCAATTAGTTGAGGCTGATAATTTGCATATCTATCTATATGATATGGAAACCGATCACTTCTCGATTAGTGCCGCTCTATGGCGCAATGGAAGCTCAATTCCAGCCGTCAAAATACCGCGCCGCGATGGATTAACCCATAAAGTCACAGTCCAAAAAACACCAATCATCATTAACAGCGCACCCGACAATCCTCTATTCCAAAGCGCAAAAGCGAGCGAATGGGCGATTGAGGCGATTGCAGGCTTCCCTTTGATGCAGGGGAAAGAGGTGCTGGGCGTGTTCACCATCACCTATTTACGCCCACATATTTTCGGTGAAGATGAGTTGCGTGTGTTGACATTATTGGCCGATCAAGCGGCCGTTGCTGTGCGTAATGCAGCTTTATTTGATAATTCTCAACGCCGTCTGCGCGATATGACTGCCCTGATGGATATGGCTATGCGGGTGACAGGTACGCTGGATATCCAAGAGGTGATGCAGACAACGGTACAAATTCTACAAAAACTATTTAATGCCCGAGCCTGCACCATCACTATGTTGACAAAAGACGATACCGAGTTATTCATCGCTGCTGGAGAAGGTGTCGCTCCTGAACGCATAGGCAAAGAGGTACGGATGAAGGTCGGCGAAGGCGTTTCTGGTCTCGCTGTCCGATTAGCCGATACTATTTACATTCCCGACGCGCTCTCTGACCCTGATTTTCTATCCTTTAGTGATGAAGTCCGTAGTATCATCGCGGTTCCGCTTCTTATACGCGACAAGGCGATTGGGACGTTGACGATTGATAGCAGCAAACCATACGCTTTTGACGCAGCCAATATTAAATTGATCGGCGTAGCGGCGGCGCAGGTCAGCGTCACCATCGCCAATGCACGACTATTTGGTGATTTGACCCATCATACCAAAAAGCTGGAAGCGGCCTATTTTGAATTGCAAGAAAATGACCGTCTAAAGGATGAGTTGGTACAAAATGTGTCGCATGAACTCCGTACACCGTTAAGTTTTATTCGCGGTTATGTCGATCTGCTTATAGATGCGATGATGGGTGAGTTGAACGATAATCAGATGGATGCGTTACAGATTGTCTCCAGAAAAACGGATGAAATCACACGTCTAATTGATGATATTGTGACGTTACAACGAATTAACGCTGAAAATTTGAGTTTTGAAGTGGTAAATATGGTCGATTGTGTGCAAACGGCCGTTGCTGGGCATCAACTAGCCGCTCGCGAGCAAGACATACAAATCAGCTTTGACTCGGCTGCAAGTGATGAGCATATCAATGCAGAGATAGATCGGGGACGTATCAATCAAGTATTGGCTAATCTAATCGGTAATGCAATCAAGTTCAGCCCCGATGGTGATGCCGTAATCGTTTCACTATTAAATATAGGTCAGAACGTACAAATAACCGTTGCTGACAACGGAATAGGTATTCCACAAGAAAAACAGAAACGCATATTTGAACGATTTTATCAGGTTGATGGCTCTGCCCGCCGCCGTTTTGGCGGCACAGGCGTTGGGTTAGCCCTCGCCAAACGTATTATAGACGCGCATGGCGGCGCATTATGGGTAAAAAGTGAAGAAGGAAAGGGCAGTCAATTTATGTTCACTTTGCCTATTGAACAGAAACATCAGAAGCAATTGATTAATGGTTAAGGCCATTTATGAAAAATAATGTAACTACTCAGCCTATCAGTTATTTCATCACAAAGAAGCAAAGATCACAAAGAAAATCTTAAAAAACGTCGTGTTCTTCGTGCCTTTGTGGTTAATTTAGACAATGGCTGAGTAGTTACAAAATAATTATACGTTTGTCATTCCCGCGAAGGCGAGAATGACAACTTTAGTAGTTAAATAAATCCTCGTTCCTTAGCATGTTTCTTGTATCAGGCGATGAATTCATTCATCGACGAGCCTGAAACAAAATAGGGAGTAAAAAACCTCATAAATGGGGGGAGGGATGACCCTCCCCAAATTCTCATTCCTTAAGCATCACATAAGATTGCTTCAATTTCTCCCTGAATAAATGAATTAGTATCTTCTCAGTATTCTGGGGAGACTTGACAAATTTTCCTAATGATATTCGTGTAAAATAAAGTGCTGATGAAATTTGTCAACTCTTGTCCACGATTTATTGAGAAGATACATGAATTATATGGTTAAGAGATTGAAACAATCTCCAGAGAGTATTAGTAATTACTAATAAGGTTGTATTGTGAAACAAGCTAATAAAGTGACAAGATCGGCGTTGCAGGCAATGCCCAAAATAGATTTGCACCGCCATCTGGAAGGCTCATTGCGGCTGGAAACTTTACTTGAAATCGCCACTGAGTATAAATTAGGGTATCCACATCGTACGGTTGAAGAGTTACGGGCATTTGTTCAAATCATTAATGACCGTCCCGAACATGAGGTATTTCTTGGCAAATTCAGCGTACTCCGTCATTTTTACCGCAGCCCTGAAATTATTCGCCGTGTGGCTTATGAAGCTGTCGCCGATGCGGCCGCCGATAATGTACAATACCTTGAGTTGCGGTTCAGTCCACAAGCATTATCCCGTATTGCCAATTTTGATCTGGAGAAGGTGACGGATTGGGTTATTTTTGCGACTGAAACAGCAGCCAAAGATTTTAACATCGAGGTCAATCTCATCATCACCTTATTGCGGCACGAATCAGTTGAGTTAGCCACACGTGTAGCTGAAATCGCGTATGCGCGTGCAGACAAAGGCATCGTCGGGCTTGATTTGGCTGGTGATGAAGTGATGTTCCCCCCTGCCCCTTTCATTCCCCTCTTCAAAAAAGCGAAAGAAGTGGGTTTAGGCGTATCCATCCATGCTGGTGAATGGACAGATGCCGGCCGAGTTGATGAAGCGATGGAGCAGCTATGCGCTGAACGTATCGGACATGGTGTGCGTGTCAGTGAAAGTAGAGAAATTGCTTCAAAAGCGATTGAAAAGGGCATCACTTTTGAAGTGTGTTTAACTAGCAATTTGCATACAGGTGTAGTGCAGCATCTGAGCCAGCATCCATTAAAACGGATGCTTGATTTTGGTTTGCTGGTGACATTAAATACGGATGATCCCGGTGTCAGCAATATCTCTTTGACCGATGAATACATCATCGCTGTTGAACAGTTGGGGCTGGGGTATGATGATTTGCGGATGATGACGTTGAATGCGGCTAAAGTAGCTTTTTTGCCTGAAAACGGCCGTTCTCGTCTCGTCTCCCATTTTGAAAATATATTGTAGCAACATATTCGTAAACTTAACGAATATATTTGACTGTCATTCCTGCCTTCACAGAGCCTTCGCAGAGACAAGACTTGACAAATTTCATCAGCACTTTATTTTACACGAATATCATTAGGAAAGTTTGTCAAGTCTCCCCAGAATACTGAGAAGATACCAAATACGGATATACAACATGAGTGACTTAATTAAAACCTTAGACCAATTAGCCGAAACGATCAACGAGCTTCGGAGGCGGCTTTGACGTAGCCAATAAGGTAGACAGCATCGCCCAATTGGAGCAGTTAGCCGCCGCTCCCGGCTTTTGGGATGACACCAGTAAAGCGCAAAACTCCATGCGCGAACTGACCGCATTGCGTGACGATGTGACTATATGGCAAGATGTCAGCAGCCGCCTGACGGATGCACAAGAGTTAGCCACATGGGAAGATGAGGAATTTGAAGCTGAGTTGACCCGTGATGTAAAGATATTGTCGAAAATGGTCGCCCAATTGGAATTTCGGGCGATGTTTGCTGACCGCTATGATAACGAAAACGCGATTTTAGCCATTCATGCGGGGGCGGGCGGCACGGAGGCGCAAGATTGGGCGCAGATGTTGCAGCGCATGTTCGTGCGCTGGGCTAATCGGCATGGGTTTACCGTCAGTATTGTGGATGAGAGTCCGGGAGATTCAGCGGGGATCAAGAGTTGTTTGATTGAGCTTGAGGGGGAGTATGTTTACGGCCGTCTCAAATCAGAGCGCGGCGTGCATCGGCTGGTACGCATTTCGCCTTATGATTCGTCCAGCCGCCGCCACACTTCATTTGCAAAGGTGGAGGTGTGGCCGAATATCCAAGAAGATATTAAGATCGAAATCGATCCCAATGATTTACGAGTGGATCGTTTCCGTGCCAGCGGTGCGGGCGGGCAGCATGTGCAAAAGAACGAAACGGCCGTTCGTCTAACCCATTACCCTTCTGGCTGTGTCGTTTCTTGCCAAAATCAACGCTCATTGACCCAAAATATGGACACGGCAATGAAAATTTTGAAAGCGCAGCTGTTCGACATAGAACGGCGCAAACAGGATGCGGCTATCGCTGATTTGAAAGGGGAAGATGTGGATGCGGGCTGGGGCAGTCAAATTCGCTCCTATGTGCTACATCCGTATAAAATGGTGAAAGATCATCGCACAAAGGCGGAATCGGGAAATCCAACGGCCGTTCTTGATGGCGATTTAGATAAATTTATGGAAGCATATTTAACACAAAATGTAACAGACAATAAGTAAAAAACAAGAACCACCTGAGAAATACGTGGTCAATAACGGAGGTTGTGATGACAGTTAGCAACAGTAGACGAAATGCCCTGAATAAATTAAAAAAAGTAAGCCGTAAACGTGGACGACGTAAACCTCCATCACGACGGGCGGCAAAGCGAGCAGCCGTCCGCAAAGCCCGCCCGATGCCCAAACCGCGTACGCGCCCTGCCCGCCGCCGCCCCGCCGCCGCCGCCAAATTAACCGAAGAGATGCGCTCCCAATTACAATCGATCAATTCCCACTTTGACCGTTTAGAAATCAAGGCACAATTGGCTGATGTGTACACAGCTATCGGTGATTTTGATGCTAAATTGATGGCACTGCCCATCGCCCTTGAAAAGCTGCGCGGGCGGGGATATGTGCATAATGAGCAATTGGAGGATCGGCTGGAAGCGATCGATGACCAATGGGATGATGCCCGTCCCCGCGTGGAAGAGGCGTTGGAAAAACATTTAAAGCAATTAGACCGTGAGGCGGACAGGGTTGAGCGACAAGTGGATCGCGGGGCGACAAGTGCCAGCGGGATTGAACGGATGCAAACGGCCGTTGACCGTTTGGAAACCCATATCAACTCAGCCGCATCATCCATCACCGCCCTCTACGACGGCATAAGCCGCGAATTGCAAAGCGTTAAATGGGATATGAACAAAACGGCCGAAATGCTCGATCTCATCGACAACTCTCAAGATGTGCGCCTGCACGAAACAGAAGGGCCGCTATTAGCCATCAAAACAGAGTGGCACCGTGACGGCGACGAAGGGCCTGAAGGTGTCCTCTTTTTGACCGATCAGCGCATCCTATTTGAGCAGCGCGAAGAAATTGTCCTTAAAAAGCGGTTCGGTCTCTTCAAATCAGACTCTAAAATGGTGCAGGAACTACTGCTGGATATTCCCGTGCAAGAGATTGATGAGGTCAGCCACAAAGAAGAGGGCGGCTTTATGGGGATGGGCAAGAAGGATATTCTGGAAATTATCTTCTCGGCTGCTGCGCCTGTGGCACGCGGCCGTTTTCATCTAAAAGGACAGGATTCATCCGATTGGGCAACGATGATCAAACTGGTGCAGACGGGCGAGATTGACAATGATCGCGCTGATGAGTATGAGGATGAACTAGAAGAGACCGATACCGTCACCTTTCCCACCCAATGCCCTGGCTGCTTCGCTCCCGTCGAGCCGCCCGCTCGCGGAGTAACAAACGTCACTTGCGAATTCTGCGGCACAATCATCACCCCCGAAAAATAGCCTGCATTACTAGTACACGCTGGCGGAAGTCTTTGTATCTTATTTGTTGCGGGAATCAGAATTCCCGCAACTCCCATCAGATAGGTATCGGGAATTCCGATTCCCGATACAGGCGGCGTATATCATCTAAGAACTTAGGCCAAGTTATACTAGGCAATTTAGCAGAGATTAAGGAACGAGGATTTATTTAACTACCAAAGTTGTCATTCCCGCCCCCATCCTCACCTTCGTGAGGACAGGCACTTCGTGAGGGTAAACTCTTTTAGGTGGGAATCCATGATTTCCCAGAC
>WFSA01000272.1 GCA_015486215.1 Anaerolineae bacterium
GGTGTAGGCGTAGAGGTAGGCGTATCTGTTGGCGGGACGGGTGTAGGCGTAGAGGTAGGCGTATCTGTTGGTATGGGGGCGAGTGTCGGCGGGACGGGTGTATTTGTAGGAGGGACAGGGGTGGATGTCGGCGGGACAGGTGTATGCGTTGGCGGCGGTGCGGCCGTCGGCGGTGCGGCCGTCGGCGGGATCGGCGTGGGCAGCGGGGTCTGCGTCGGCGTGGAGGTGACTGTCGCCACTACTTGCGGCAGGTAGAGAGTGCGCCCAGCGACAAGATAGCTGCTGCTCAAGCAATTCGCCTGCATGATGTTATACACCGTCGTGCCGTAGCGCAAAGAGAGGCTGTAAAGCGTGTCACCAGCATAGATTAACTGCGGCTGCCACCATGAAGGCGGACCGCAAACGACGGGCGGCGGCGGCTGCGGCGGCAAGTAAATCTCTAATCCAGTTATTCCGTATTTCATCGGCAGACAGTTGGCTTGCATAATGCTATTAACCGTCGCCCCAGAGAGGATGGAAAGCGTGTGAATGCTCTCGCCTTCAAGGACGGTGTGGGGCAGCCATTCGGCGGGGGTATTTTGGCAGTTAGAATGAAGAATGACGGCTAAAACGGCCGTTTCGTCCCCATCAATCCCAGCCACCGCCGTTGGCTCAACCGTCTTTGTCATCGTTGGTTTGGCCGCGCTCGTCGTTGTAGGTAATAAAACCGCGAGTCTCGTCCCCCCCACCGCCACGCTCGTCTCCACTATCACCGACAAGCGCGAATCGCCGCTTTCTCCATCCTGTTTTGACATAAACAAAGCCAAAAAAACAGTCATAATAACGGCCGTTGTGATGAGTAAATTATTGCGGATTGAAATACGAGATCTCATAAGTTGATAGTGGATATGGATTGCACTGAAGAATGATCCGCATATCTCGTAGATTGACGCAGATAAAAACATTCAACCTGCGCTAATCTGCGAAATCTGCGGACAATTTTGCTGCTTATATCGGCAATAATATCGAGAATTCCAGCCCGTCCCCTTCGCCGCTGTCCACCCACAAACGTCCCCCTTTTGTTTCAACCAACGAGCGGAACATCCTCAATTGCGGCGTGCTTCCCTGTTCGTCAAAGAGGCGGGGAATATCGGCCGAGACAATTTTGCTCTTATTGATGTGAATGGTCAGACTTAGATAGGTGAGCATATCGTCATTCTCTTCAATCTCATATATATCGGCAACAAAAGCGACCTGCCCTTTGGGCGGGGATTGCTGACAGCTATACTCTAATAAGCCGCTCAGCACTGAGATGAGTATGTGATAGGTGACGGGCAGCGATGGCAATTCTGGGGTGACGGTATAATCGAACTGTAACTGTTTCTGGCGAATATGGGACATGACGGTATCAACGGCCGTTTCCACCAACTCCTCCACCGTCAACACGCCATATGACGTTTCGGCCATTTGACGGCTGTCAGTCGATGTTTGCACTATCTGCGCCAATAATTCCCCCATTCGTTCCGTATTTGTTTGAATATGCGCTAAGAAATCACGCTGTTCAGCGGTAAGTGCGCCCGCTTGCTCTTGTAACAGCAGATCGGTGTATCCCGTAACGGCCGTTATCGGGGCGCGTAACTCACGAATCGACATCAGCACCGCTTCATTTCCCGCGCTCCGTTCCCATGACAGCAACTCATTTTGCAGCGACTGAATCTGCATCTGCGCCTCTTCCAACTGCCCAGAGTACCGCGTGATGGTCATCATCACCCAATCCATGCTTATCTCCGCTTCTGAGGCGGCGACCATCGCCAACGCCTCTTCAGCGGCAAGCAACGCCTCTTGCAGCCCAGCAACTTCATCCTCCAGCTCAATCGCACGCGCATTGCGCTTACGTTTTTTCAACACCGTCATCGCCGTCGTCAACTGTTTGATGCGCTTTGTGCCGCCGCTCAATCGCTGTTCGGTCTGCTTTAGCTTGTCGGCCAGCATCTTGTTATACGCTTGCAAATCATCCCGCTCTTGCTTTAGGGCGATGATATCCTCCCTGGCGATCATCTCTTGTTCTGATGGGGCTGGGGGAGAGACGGCCGTCGCCGCCCGTTTTACACCGTCTAGTACGGCGGCAATATATGCCGCCATCGCCTCGATCAACTGCTCGTTTTTCTCATCAGCCACACCCTCCTCCGCCTGACCAGCCAATAGCAAAAGGGCGTGTTTTTCCTCGCCAGCGGTGATGGGAAAGATGGACAAATCGCCCATCACCGGCAGCCCCATCTCCCGATACCATGCGGTCACTTGCCGCGCCCCGCGTCCAGATAAAGCCAAACGAACGGCGTGCTGTTTCTCCAAAACCTGACGAAAAGCCGGCCAATCGCTCACATTCAATGTCCAACTGCTCGGCTCATTTTTCCTGCTTTGGGGCTGATTGCTCATCACATATAAGGTGTTGGGCTGTTCAGCGTTGCGACTGGCAATGCCGATAAAATCGGCGTGCGTCAACTCCGCCACGAGATGGATCGCCTGCTGCAAAATGTTTTCTTCTTCAATGGGACGGATAACGGCCGTTGATAAGGTCAATAACGCGGTCAAATTCTCATGCACATCGCCGCCATATGAGACAACAGGGCGATTGCTCTCGTGATATAGCAACACCGCCCATAACGGAAAAGCGATAAAATATCCCAGTCGCAGCCAGCCGATAGCCACCGCGACAAGCAGCACCAGTAGAAGCGTGGTACGCAATGATGCCCGCGTATCTCTATTGGTGAGCAGGAAAATAAAGCCCGTACCATAAACGAGTAGATTAAAAATCGTCCACACGCTCTCCATCCCGCCCAATTGGGTCAGATAGACGCTCATAATCAGGATGAGAAAGATGCCGATCAGCATCAGGGTGTCACCCAAGCGGGGCAGATGGGGCGGATGGGGCAGGACAGCCCAAACGAGAAGAACGGCCGTTATGCCATCCCCCGCCTGCGTCAATACGGGCAGAGCGGGGAAGGAGTAATCGCTGTCTGTCAAGATTACCGCCAATAAAAGGAGAAGCCGCACCATAAAAATGGCGGCGGCGGCGATACTCATTCGCCGCGCTCCCTGCTCCTGTCGATCCCGCCGCCAAATTCCCAATGACAATCCAAAAACAATTTGCAGCGTAAACAACGTCACCAAATGGTAAACGAGACTTCCCGGCGGTTGGTTAAGAAGGGTTAGTAAATCTTGCATGGGGGTGTTTGCATGTGTGCAGGTTTGCAGGTGTGCAACCTTGCCGCTTATTGTTACTTTTTCAAAAATAAACGTAATTCTAAATCGGTCAACGGCCGTTTGGAGGCGGTCACATAAAAGCCATGATCCCATAGGGGAGTATTGACATTTGATTGCTGCTGAATCGTCGTCTCTGACCCTTTTTTGAACAGATTTGCCACCCATCTCTTCCCTTTTCCTGACGGGCAAGAGATGACGAGATGGACATAGGTGGACTGTATGTCGGTATGGATGATACGGCACGCATTGGCCGTTGCCAGCCGTTCAATCGCGGTTTGTATCGGCTGATGCAGTTTAGCCGGCAATGCGCGGATCGCCCGCCAGACGACGGCATAACTATTATCTCCTCTAGCACTAAACATAACATCATCAATGGAGATGGCGGCGTTACCTTTTAGAAGATCGCTCAAAAGGGTCGCTAAACCAGCCGCCCGCTGCCGCAGTTCGGCTATCGGCGTTTCGGGCAGGGCGGTAAAGATGAAGTAATCATGATCGGTGACACGGTAGGTATATAACAATAAATCATCGGCATCGCCGGGCTGAGACATAAATTGCAGGCGTGTCTGTGATTTAGCCGATAACCATTCGCGCCCAACCAGCCGCACGATATACCGTGCTTGGGTGATGGTATGCTGTCCCCAATGGGCTAGATACGCGCCATCACGGGCGATAACGGCCGTTTGCACCACTTTATCCACCTTCACCTGCTGTAGGGCGGCGATAAGAATGGCGGTGTCTACCTGATTACCAGAAGGGACGGCAACCTCGAATGGGTTGCTGATAACGGCCGTTTCCATCATCTCGCGCAACTCGTCATCATGCCAGTTTTGTCGGATTATGCCTTCTATTTTATCAGCACAGGGAACGAGCGGGCGGCTTTTCTGCGGCGGGGTGATGAGGATGAGACGCGTGTCGGGTTGCAGATTGTAAAGGGATACGGCCGTTTTGCATACATCTTCAGCAAAAGGAATAAAGACCCAATCTTGCGCTTGCCGCATAATTGCCAACTGGGCATCAACCACCGTTGGCACGACAATCACCTTCAACTGGCGCACTTTAGCCAACGATTGACGCAATCGCCGCGAAAAAGTGAGGTCTTTATTGATAATTAGAGCGTATTCCATAGTAATGGATATTTCTATCCGTTATCCGTTTTCATTGCAGCTTTTCAATATTTTGGGGTGACAACAACGGATGAAAGAAATAAACGGATGGTGCAGTCGAGAAAACATCTGTTTATTTCCATAACCTGCTGTAGTCACGCTAAAAGTAAAATAATTACCCCGCTTTATTGAGAAGATACTTTTCATCGTCCGTCCATCCGCCGCATTATAACGGATTACAGGAGTAATACTGAGTGGGATCAATATACATCGGCTTAGAAAGATTGGTTCCAGTCGCATCATCTTGGACTTTTACTTCCTGGTTAAAGGCCGCACAACGACGAGCAAGAGCAAAATAGGTGAAGTTCCCTACACCGCGATACTCCGTCGCCCCACCGCCAGGTTGGTCAAATACCCAAATCGTATAGGGGCCGCCGCCGCCGCCATAGGGGGTGATTGTCACCGCGCAACGCCAATCAATGCCAACCTCTTCGCACACGCCAACGGTGAAAATCCAATTGACGGGCTGTTCAGGAGCGACAGTCACTAACGGCGTGGCTGTGGCAATTGGAGTTGGGGTAAAGGGAACATACGCGCCCAGTTCAAAGGTCAATAGATCGGCATATGGGTTACCGTCAGCAGTGAACAACCGCCAGCTGCTCTCATACCGCCCCCGTGTATTGGGCGCGTCTAAACGGGTTGTTATGATAATTTCTTCACCAGAGGAAACGGCCGTGTCTAACTCAATCGGCTCCCCTTCAAACCCTTCCCCTTCCACAAATTGAAGCGACAATCCCTCAGGCCATGGACAAGTGCCGCTGTTTCGTAATTTGAAGTTCAACGGGAACTCCACCCCAACTTGAACCGTATCCAACCGTTCATTCTCATATGGATACACCAAGAGCAGTTCACTGCCAATGGCGCAATTCTCAAGGAACAACGCTGTCGGGTCTGGTGTTTTTGTCGGGGTGGGGGTGAAGGCGGGTGTGTTTGTTTTTGTGGGGGTCGGGGATGCGGTTGGTTCTGCCTCTTTGGTCTGCAATACAGCCGCGTCAATGATTTGCTGCACATCTATGGTCGCATCGGGCAAGGCAGTTTCAGTCGGCACGGGGGTGTCTGTGGAAATGTCAACATCTCCCTGCGCGATAACGGCCGTCACTGTCACCACCCCGCCATCCCCTTTGCGCCCAAAGGCGATCCAACTGCCGCCAGCGAGCAATAATAATAAAACGAGAACGGCGGCT
Organism: Anaerolineae bacterium; assembly: GCA_015486215.1. Classification (GTDB taxonomy): domain Bacteria; phylum Chloroflexota; class Anaerolineae; order Promineifilales; family Promineifilaceae; genus S016-13. The sequence continues at coordinate 5,591 of WFSA01000272.1, forward strand.
ACCCAGATAGGGGGCTTCTTTTTTTGTTCAGCAGGTGATGTGGATGGGGGGACGACGGCCGTTTGTGATGAAATTGCACCAGCAACGGCAGTTCCGCCCGCTTGCGTCAATCCTGCCGATGTCGGCACATATCCCTCAGCAAACATCGTCGCTGGAAGCCCATCCAAATTAGCCGCTTGCAATGCGGCCACCATCTCATCGGCCGTTTGATACCGATAATCCCGATTTTTCTCCGTCGCTTTCAGGATAATATCCTGTATATCCTGCGGCAAATCGGGATTGACGGAGACGGGCATGGGCAGCGGTTCGTTGACATGCTTCAATATCACAGCTAACGGCGTATCGGCCAAAAAGGGAAGCTGGCCTGTCGTCATTTGGAAAAGCATAATGCCCAGCGCGTAAATATCGCCGCGTTCATCACTCGACTGTCCCAACGCTTGCTCGGGCGACATATATGAGGGCGTGCCAATCATCGCCCCCGTCGCCGTGTGGGTCATATTTTGATCGCCGCCCATCAATTTGACAATGCCAAAGTCAGTCAGAACAGCACGGCCTTCGTCATCAATCATAATGTTGGCGGGCTTGATATCCCGATGGATCATGTCACGCGCATGGGCGTAGGCGAGAGCCTTGCCGATTTGACTGATAATCGTGACCGCTTCATCAAGCGGAAGCGTTCCGCCTTGTTGGGCCAACGCCTCTAACTTCTCTTTCAGCGTGCCGCCGCTGATGTACTCCATCACCAAATAGTACGTATCGCCATCATACGCATCAAAATCGTATACGCCGACGATATTGGTATGTTCCAATGCGGCCATCGCTTTCGCTTCACGCCGAAAACGGGAGAGAAAATCACTCTGATCTGCCAAAAAGGCGTGCATCATTTTGATAGCGACATCACGGTCAAGGTTCTCCTGATACCCCTTATAGACCTCTGCCATGCCGCCCTTGCCGAGCAAGCCTGTGATTTTATATTTACCAATCGTTGTACCGATGCTTAATTCTGCCATAATGATTCAAAAATAAAGGAACTATTCTCCCCATACCTGCTGTCCACCTGCTACGTTCCTATTTAGGGAAGGCTCGTACGTAACTTTAGGGTACAGCGTGGCTCACTCCTCCGAGAGTGAAACACTCTTGCCAAGTTACGGAACTAAAAGTTCAACTTCTCTGAAAAGTTGAACTTTTTGGCACAGCTTAAACGATCCTCCCCGCGAAGGCAGATATTATCTTTACTATACTGTCTCCTCTATTAGTTTACTTGATTTTAGAATGATGGGGAATAGGGAAAGCGTGAAACGCGAGATAATTGTCAATTGTTAATTGCCAATTGCCCGCAGCCGGCGGCGATGTCTATGCCTCGTCGCTGGCGGACGGTGCTGGGCAGGTTGCAGCGGGTTAGGATGTTTTGGAAAGCGGCAACGGTCGTTGCATCCGTCGGTGTTCCATCATACCCCCCTGTGGGGTTGAGGGGGATGAGATTGACATGCGCGTCCATCCCCGCTAGGAGTTCGCCGAGTGTGTGCGCGTGCTCAGGCGTGTCATTTTCCCCAGCGATGAGTGCCCATTCAAAAAAGATACGCCGCCGCCGCTTTTTGATGTAATAATGACAAGCTGCGATGAGATCGTCCAACGGCCAGCGCACAGCTAGGGGGACGAGAGCTTGCCGTTCAGCGTCGGTCGCGCCGTGCAGGCTGATGGCGAGCATGACGGGTTGTGGATCGTCGGCTAAACGGCGAATAGCGGGAACCAGCCCGACGGTGCTGATGGTGATATGTTTGGGGGCGAGGGAAAGCCCTTTTTGATCGGTTAGGATGGAAACGGCCGTTAAGGTAGCATCATAATTATGCAATGGTTCACCCATCCCCATAAACACAACATTGCGTAAATGGCTCCCTTCGCGCCGCAATAGGGCATCTACAAATAAGGCTTGCGTCACGATTTCGCCCGCGCTGAGATGGCGGCGAAAGCCCATCTGCCCCGTAGCGCAAAAAACGCATCCCATCGCACATCCAACTTGGGAACTGACGCACGCTGTCGCCCGCCCTTTGAAGTACATCAACACCGTCTCTACCGTTTCGCCATCGGGCAGGCGCAGAAGGTATTTGCGCGTTAAGCCGTCACTGCTATTGAGGGAGATAACGGCCGTTGGCATGGGGGCGATGGTGCGTAATGCCAAATCGGCTTGCAGATCGGCGCGTAAATCGGCACGCAGGCGATTTTTGTAGAGCATTTCCCAGACGCGGGCGACATGGAATGTGGAGTAGCCCCATCCAGCCAGCAGATCAACGATCTGGGCGCGGGTGAAGGAGTAGAGATTGGGGGGAACGGCCGTTTTCATTTTGGTTTGTATATTTTGGTTTGTACACGGATTTTATAGATAAACACGTATCTTCTCAATAAATCGTGGACAAGAGTTGACAAATTTCATCAGCACTTTATTTTACACGAGTATCATTAGGAAAATTTGTCAAGTCTCCCCAGGATACTGAGAAGATACATAAACACGGATTCAAAACGGGTCAAGCTAATCCGCGTAATCCGTGTCCCATTTGCCTACAGAGCGTTCATTCCGTATTCCTGTTCAACTTTGGCAATACGGATTTTGTATGCTGCGTACCACAGTTCCCGCCCCTGCTGTTGAGCGGCCAGATGCGCGGTCTCTTGCTTCCACGCTTTGATGGAGGCTAAATCTGCCCAATAGGAAACGGTGATGCCGACATCCTCCCGCGCTGATTCTAGGCCGAGACAGCCGGGCTGTTGGGCGGCTAATCTTGCTATGTGAACGGCCGTTTCCCCATATCCCCTATCCCCATCCGTCCGCAACGAGGTGAAAATCACCGCATAATACGGGGGAGGCGGGGTTTTTGCGATTGCATCCATGCTACTCTCCCAGTGCCCTTTCGACCGCTTCTTTTATCACGCCATCAGCCACAAGCTGGCGCACCGCTTCAATGTAGGATGAAAGTTGGGTGTCTGCTTGCAAGAATGGAACATGCTGGCGGATGAGATCGTAGGCGACGGCCGTTCCTTTCCCCATTTTCTCCCCGTTTCTGCGCCGAAAATCGATCCCTTGCGCGGCTGACAACAGTTCAATCGCCACAATCGTTTCCGTATGATGCAAAATTTGGACGGCGTGACGCGCGGCCGTTGCCCCCATACTCACATGATCCTCTACATTTGCGCTGCTGGTGATACTGTCCGAACTCGCGGGATGGGCTAATACCTTGTTTTCTGACGCTAATGCGGCGGCGGTATATTGAGCGATCATAAACCCGCTCTCCAGCCCTCCATGCTCCGTCAAAAACATCGGCAGCACGCCCCCATTCACATCCGCATCCACCAGCCGCGCGACGCGACGCTCGCTCATATTGCCCATATCGGTTACTGCCAACGCCATATAATCCATCGCCAGCGCGATAGGCTCGCCATGAAAATTGCCCGCCGAAATGACATCGGCCGCGCCCGTCTCTTCATCAACAAAAATGATGGGGTTGTCGTTGACGGCGTTCAACTCAATATCGATCACCCATTGGGCGTAAGCGATGGCATCACGCACTGCGCCATGCACCTGCGGCACACAGCGCAAGGTGTACGGGTCTTGCACATTGGTTGAATTGCGGTCACGCAGTAGCCTGCTGCCGGCGATGTTTTGGCGCAAAAAGGCGGCGCACGCAATTTGGCGCGGGTGGGGGCGGATGGCGTGGACACGGGCATCATAAGCGCGATCTGTGCCGTGTAACGCTTCTAAACTCATCGCCGCTGCTACGTCGGCCGTCAGGGCAAGATTGATCGCTCGGCGCACGGCTAACGCGCCCATCCCCACCATGAAGGTTGTCCCGTTCAAAAGGGCGAGTCCTTCTTTTGCTTCTAGGGTGACGGGGGTGAGGCCGACGGCGGACAGGGCGGTACGGCCGTCTATCCAGCCATCATCATGCCGCACTTCGCCTTCGCCGATCAGGACTAAGGCCATATGTGCCAATGGCACAAGGTCGCCACTCGCGCCCAATGATCCTTGTGATGGGATGCGGGGATGGATCCCGTGATTGAGCATATTGATGAGGAGATGGACGAGTAACGGCCGTACGCCTGAATGTCCAATTGCTAATGTATTTGCCCGCACGAGCATCATCGCCCGCACAACTTCGTCGGGTAAATCGTCCCCCACTCCGCATGCATGACTGCGAACGAGGTTCACCTGCAATTGCCGCACTTCGTCGGCGGAGATGATTTTATCTTTGAAACGGCCGAATCCTGTGGTGATGCCGTATACAACTTTTTTCTCGGCGACGAACTGCTCAACGGCCGTTCTCGATAAATTCATTTTGGGCAGACAAGCGGGATCAAGGTCCACTCGCGCCCGTCGCTCGGCAACGGCGACTACGTCGTCTATCTTTAATTGCGTGCCTGAAAGTATTAATGTATCCATGCCGCCATTATAGCGACTGCTAGGGAACGGAGCTAGGGATAGGTAGGGCGATTGCAACCTCGCCTTAATTCGTGATCGTGATCGTTTTGGTGATCGAAAATCAAAAAAACCGATCACGAAACCGATCACGAAACCGATCACGAAATACGATCACGACAATCATAATGTATACATTCCCCGCAATTCACATGTTATGTCAATTGCGGATTTGCTAAAAACGTATCTTCTCAATAAATCGTGGACAAGAGTTGACAAATTTCATCAGCACTTTATTTTACACGAGTATCATTAGGAAAATTTGTCAAGTCTCCCCAGAATACTGAGAAAATACCTAAAAACGGTGTAAATTTGGAATTTAACAGTGCGATTTGGAAGTTGCAATCGCCCTATAGGGATAGGGGTGAACGGGATGGTGCGGAGGGCGGCGGCGGGGGTAAACGGCCGTTTACCTTCACAAATCCCCCGCCCCCGCCTATAATCTTTGCCAGTTGCATAACCCGCCGCAGAAAGGCAACAATAATCAGAGGAAACAAATCATGACCAAAAAATTAAAGATGCAAACCCCCGACAGAACGAACAATAACATTGAGCAGATTGCAACACTTTTTCCCCATGTCGTGACCGAGATTAAAGATAAAGATGGCAACCTTAAAAAAGTCGTTGATTTTGACCTGTTAAAACAGAGCTTGTCTGGTGAACTTGTTAACGATGAAAATGAACGCTACCGTCTGGACTGGCCGGGTAAAAAAGCGTCGCTGTTGAAAGCAAATACCCCGATTACGAAAACATTACGGCCGTGCCGCGAGGAGAGCGTCAATTTTGACAGCACCCAAAATGTGTACAT
>WFSA01000273.1 GCA_015486215.1 Anaerolineae bacterium
AGGGAGAGGGAGCAAGTTCCCTCCCCCTTCGGGGGAGGTTTAGGGTGGGGGACGACAAAACTCAAATATCGGTAAAACGGGTAAGTTAATAAAGTCTTATTCCTTAGGGAAAACTCGTAAATAACTGTGGCCAAGGTGACAGGCACTTGCCAAGTGCCTGTCACCTGAAAGTCCAAAGTTAAAAACGAACCTTCCCTTAGCCCCTTAAGGGCAAGGTGACTGTCACTCGGCAAGTGACTATCACCTAAAGTTCTTAAAAATTGTTGAGTCTTTTAGGCGATTCGGCCAATCCCCCCTACAATTGCCCCCTATTATGTTACAATGATGGTCGTACCTATCACCATATCGTATCACTTTATCACATAGTTCAGGAGAGTATCATGCGCTCAATTCGATTATTCCTTATCTTCACTATCCTTCTTTTATCAGCCGCTTGCGGTGGAGAAAATTTAACGCCGACGGAGGCCGCCAGAGTCAACGAGATTCCTGTCGAAACGGCCGAGCCAATCCCTACCGAAGCCCCAACGGCCGTTCCCCCGGCAACCGCCCAACCCGCCCCCATCCTTTCACTGGACATTGATTGGCCGCCCACACTTCTCAGCGGCAGCCCGCAAATAGGCGAAGAGTTGCCTGTAGACGGCTCCATCACCCTGCGCTTTGACCAGCCGATGGATCAAGAGTCCGTCGCTGCCGCCTTAACAGTGGAAGATGACGATGGCGGCACTATTGCCGGCACAATCGCATGGCCACAAGCAGACACCCTCACCTTCACCCCTGACGGCGCGCTAACCGCCAAAACGGCGTATCAACTGCGGCTGGGCAAGCAGGCAAAAGGGGAGAATGGATTGCCCTTGCGTGAACCGATTGAGACGTATTTTCAAACCATCGGCGCGTTGGAAGTGACGCAAGTGATTCCTGAAAATAAAACGGCCGATGTCCTCACCGATAATGCCGTCACCGTCATCTTCAATCGCCCCGTCGTGCCCTTAGTCAGCAGCGGCGACCAAGATGGATTACCGCAACCGTTAAGCATCATCCCCGAAACGGAAGGCAGCGGCGAATGGATCAACAGTAGCCTTTATCGCTTCACCCCCGCCGAGCCGTTTGCTGGGGCGACAAAATATCAAGTGACGGTGGAACCGTTGAGCGATCTCACAGGAGCGGCGATGGATGAGCCGTACAGCTTCGCGTTCAGCACCATCGGCCCCGATGTGGTGACAGTTATCCCCGCGCACGAAAGCGTGAAGATATTGCCCGAAAGCGTGATCACTGTCACTTTCAATATGCCGATGGATACCGCCTCAACCGAAGCGGCTATCGCGTTCGGCAGTGTCAGCTACAGTGGTGATTTCGAGTTTAGCTGGTCAAATGATGACCGCACTGTCACCATCATCCCCGATGGGCTGCTGCCATTAGGCGACACGTATCAACTTATTATTGGCAGCAGCGCATCATCGGCCAATGGCAACGCCGTATTGGGACACTCCCATATCAGCAGTTTTACGACGATACCGTACCCATCCGTGATCAGTACCAACCCTGAGGATAACGAGACGGCAAGTGAGTGGCAGCATGGTTTTTCTGTCGAATTTGCTTCGCCGATGGATTGGGAGACGATAGACGGCCGTTTGACCATCCATCCCGCCCCTGAAAAAGTTAGTTACTACTTCCATGATGAATACCTCTCTCTCGGCTTTGATATGGAAGCCAGTACCGAGTATACAATCCTCATTCCTGGCGATGCTGCTGACTTATATGGCAACACCATAGGGCGAGACTATGGCTGGTCGTTTAATACGATGGATGCACCTCCCCTCGCCACCTTCAACTTAACAGGGGCGATCAACCAAGTCGGTCGTGATTTTCCAACCGATATAGATGTCATTTACCGCAATGTGGATATGGCAGATATTGACCTGTACGATTTAGGGTTGAATATAAGCCTCATCCAAAATCCATATACTCTATCAGAGTACCGCCCCGCTTCTGACCCGATCAAATCGTGGTCACTGCCTATTGACTTGCCTAAAAACCAAATGGCAGTTGAACCTGTCCGCTTGGCCGATGGGGGCGCACTTCCTTCCGGCTTCTATATGCTGAATATCCATGCGCCAGATATGGATGAGGCGACGTACCGCTACTGGCAAAATCAACGTGCCTCCATCATCGTTGTTGATAACAATGTGGTGGTGAAGGAGATGCCCGACGCTATTTATGTCTGGGTGACGGGAATGACGGATGGGCTGGCGGCTGCTGACCAACAGGTGCGCTTGTATAATGAACAAGGGGCGACAATGGAAACGGCCGTGACCGACCAAAACGGCTTCGTCCGTTTCGACAATCCACATGATTCCGACTACTTCACTGGGTATACTGTCGTCAGTGGCGAGCCGGGCGCAGGCTTTGGCGTGGGCAGCAGCAGCTGGACAGGCAATATCTCTATGTGGAGTATGGGCATTCATGGGCAGCCGTATCCAGAAGAGCCGACATTCAGCTACCTGTACGGCGACCGTCCCATTTATCGGCCGGGAGACACACTCTATTATAAGGGGATTGTGCGCGATGCAGATTACGGCCGTTATCAACCAGCAACAGAACACACTGTCGTTCTGCGGCTCACCCCCAACGGGTACTCGCCCAATAGCACTGTAGACGAAACGATCAAAGTAAAATTAGACGAGTACGGGCATTTCGCCGGCGAGTTTCCCCTGCCCGATGAAATCGCATTGGGTGAATATACGCTATATCTTGACGGCCCCGATGTCCAGCAGACATTCTACACATTCACCGTCGCCGATTACCGCAAACCTGAATTCTTGATCGAGATGCTTCCCGACGAGACCGATGTGATACGCGGAACAGAGACAGCCGTCTCCCTGCAAGCGACCTATTTTGCAGGCGGCGGCGTAAACGATACGGCCGTACATTGGGGAGTCAACGCACGGCCGTACAGCCCCCATTTTGACGGTAAATTCCATTACTTTGGCGATGGCGGCAACTTCTTCTACGAAACCAACAGCCTCTTCTTTGGTAGTTATGATGATGATACTGAATATCTCGGCAATGGTAACGGCGTAACAGATAAAAACGGACATATCTCCATCCCCCTGCCCAGCGACCTGCTAGACGGTGCTGGTGAGGGCAGCAAAGAGGTGCGCGTGGAGACAACAATCAACGACTTGGGTGAATTCCCTGTCACCAGTTTCACCACCGTCATCATGCACGCGGCTGACGGATATGTCGGCGTTGTCGCACAAGATATGATCGCCGATATGGGAAAAGAAACGGCCGTTGACCTCATCACTATCAATTGGGACGGCGAGCCGATACCGAATCGCCCGCTCACCGTCATCTTTTACCAACGGGAATGGGTCTCCGAGCGGGTGAACGAAAGCAGCATCTACTACACCCAATGGACAGCAGTCGATACCAAACTGTCTGAACTAGAGGTGACAACTGGAGCGGACGGCACAGCCGAAGCCACCTTCACCCCCGAAGAAGGCGGGGCGTATATCGCCGTCGCCGCTTACACCGATGAGACGGGACGGACACATACGAGCAGCGCACCATTCTGGGTATACAGCGCAAACTATCGCGGCTGGCGCACAGACCAGCGTGAACGTTCACTGGAATTGGTTGCCGATTTGAGCGCGTATAAAGCGGGCGATACGGCGCATATTTTGGTGCAATCCCCCTTCCCTGCCCCCGTGCAAGCGTGGCTGACCATCGAACGCGGCACTTTGATCGAACAACGGCTCATCACGCTGAACAGTAGCAGTGATACATTGGACATCCCCATCACAGCTGCCTACGCGCCCAATGTGTATGTCTCGCTGGTCATCGTGAAGGGTGTCACCAAGAGCGAGTATCCATGGGCGGATATTCGTTTTGGCGCAGTCAATCTACCCGTCTCCCCTGAACAGTTAATTTTGGATGTGGCGATTGCGCCGCAAGATGAGATTGTTGTGCCGGGGGGAACGGCCGTGTATGACATCACCGTCACCGATTACAGCGGCGACCCCGTGCAAGCCGAACTCTCCCTCGCACTGGTCGATTTAGCCGTTCTCAGCCTGAAACCAGATACGACAGACATCGTGGAAGGATTCTATCACCAACAGCCATACCGCAGTCAAACGGGAGGCGGTCTCTTCATCTCTTCTGAAGGGTTAGAGGTAGAAATACCGCTTGAAGGGGGCGGAATGGGCGGCGGCGGCGGAGAAGATATGGCCTTTGCAGCTTTAGCCGAAGTGCCAGAATCGGAAGATGGCTCTGTACGCACCGATTTTAGAGACACGGCCTATTGGGAAGCGATCATTCAAACGGATGCGGCTGGAACGGCTCATGTGGAGATCGATCTGCCAGACAATGCGACGACGTGGCGGATGAGCGGCAAAGCGATCAGTCTGCCGCCCGAAAGCGGCTCGCTTGTCGGGCAGAGTACACGAGATATTCGAGCGGCTCTGCCATTGTTGATCCGCCCTGTCACGCCGCGCTTCTTTACGGCGGGGGATGCCATGCAGATTATGGCGACGGTGCAGAATAATACGGATGAGGTGTTGGAAACGGCCGTTTCTCTTAAGAGCGACGGCCTGACACTGTCAGGAGAAGCGTCGCAGACGATCAATATCCCGCCCCATGATCGGGAGCTGGTACAATGGAGCGTCACCGTCGAAGATGTGGAGTTTGTGGACATCACCTTCATCGCTGAAAGCGGCGATTATCGGGATGCGACAAAGCCATCGTTCGGCATCGCCCCCGATCAATTGTTGCCCGTCTATCGGTATGATGGGCGTGATATTGTGGGCACAGCCGGCGTTTTGGATGAAGAAGCGCGGCGGGTAGAGGCGATTTTGCTGCCCGACGGCGTAGACACGCGGCGCGGAACGGTGGAGACCGTCTTAAGCGGTTCGTTGGGCGCGGCGATCTTTGAGAGCATGGACGCACGAAAGCCGTACTCGTGGCAATCCGCATGTGCTAGTTCAATTACGGATAGATTGCTGCCCAATACGGCCGTTGCTCGCGCCATCGCCGAATTAAACTTAAACGAAACAGAATTACAGGCAGAATTAGATGCGTTAATCCCTGCTGACATCGCTCTGTTAGAATCCTTGCACACGCCTGATGGCGGCTGGGGCTGGTGCTACAGCGATGAGAGTAATGCGTGGCTGACTGCTTACACCCTGATGGCTCTCATCCAAGCAGAAGAAGCGGGGTATGGGGATGCGAATAGCTCCGCCCGCATCCGTATCGCTTCCAACTATTTGGTCGAAGAGTTAGCGGCGATAAAAGATATTAACAGCGATTATATGGCGAATCGGCAGGCGTTTTTCCTCTATGTATTGGCAAAAGAGGGACGGGATATTATCCCTCATGCCGATGCACTTGTAGACGAACATCGGTCATTGCTCGATCCATACGGTAAGGCGTTTTTGTTGATGGCATATGCGTTAAACGGCGCAGACAGCCCTAATGAGCAGACCTTACTATCTGATTTAAATGGGGCGGTCATCGTCAGCGCGACGGGAGCGCATTGGGAAGACGCTTATCCTGATTATGTTAATTTGAATAGTAATGTGCGGGGAACGGCCGTTATCATTCAAGCACTCTCGATGGTCGATCCACAAAATGAGATGATCCCCTTAGCGGTGCGCTGGCTGATGTCATCCCGCACGGCGATGGTTTGGGCAACGACGCATGAAACGGCGTGGAGTTTGAACAGTTTGACGGATTGGGCGGTTGCATCGGGCGATTTTGAAGCTGAGTATGCGTATGCCTTGTTAATCAATGGAGATGAAGTGGAAAACGGCCGTATCACAGCCGATAATCTAACAGAGTCTATCCATAACAGCGTGCCGATCAGCAGCTTATCGTTGACGGATCCGAATTACTTCGATTACCAAAAGCAGGGGGAAGGAAACCTCTACTATACGACACATATGGATAGTTATATCAATGCAGCGATGGTGAACGCGGTCAATCGGGGCATCAATATAGGACGAACGTATTATGATGCGTCATGCAACCCTGCGGAAGAGAGCTGCGAGCCGATCACGCAAATCACGACAGGGGAGAAGGTGCGGGTGGTTTTGGATATAACGGCCGTTAACGATCTGGTTTACGCCATCATAGAAGACCCGCTCCCCGCCGGTGCAGAGGCGATTGATCCTAATCTTGGCACATCGCCAAGCAATTTTGGCGGCGGGATGGGAGCAAATAACTCAAACTGTTGGGGATGCTGGGGATGGTGGTACTTTAATCAGATCGAATACCGTGATGAGAAGGTTGTCTTTATGACAAATTTCCTGCCTGCGGGAACGTATCGGTACGAGTACACTCTGCAAACAAATATCCCCGGCGCGTATCAGGTGATGCCGACGTTTGGGTACGAGAGTTATTTTCCAGAGGTAAACGGCCGTTCTGATGGGATATTGTTTACTATTGGGGAGTAAGGTTTACGGCCGTAATGATGGAACGCAGATTTTTAAGATAAACACGTACCTTCTCAATAAATCGTGGACAAGAGTTGACAAATTTCACCAGCACTTTATTTTACATGAGTATCATTAGGAAAATTTGTCAAGTCTCCCCAGAATACTGAGAAGATACATAAACGCGGATCAAAAAAGGAAAATCCGCGTTTATCCGCCTAATCCGCGTACGAAACATCTGTGTTCTATTTTTACCTTAATTTGATTTTCAAACTATGCATAAAAACGGTACTTTACCTATCAAACAAATCGGCGGGGCATTGTTTATTGCGGCTATGCTCATACTGTCGTTCTTTAATCGTAATACAGAAGGGGAAGCGGTGGAGGGGACAACGGCCGTTGTCATCAGCGAGAGTGCAGCTGCCCCCACTGTTCCAGCGACAGCCGTTATAGCAACGGCCGTTATAGCAACGGCAATCCCCACACCCCCAGCCCCCCTCTGGGCAGATGCAGATGGGGAATTCGACTATTACGTTCTCGCTTTAAGCTGGCAACCCGCCTTTTGCGAAACCGAAAGCCGCAAACCAGAATGTGCTTCACAAACAGATGCCGATTTTGACGCGACCCACTTCGTCCTGCACGGCTTATGGCCGAATCGCGCCAACGACTCATCCCACTCCTTCGCCTATTGCGAACAATCTGATGAGATCATTGCTCAAGATCATGGCGATTGGTGCGCTATGCCTGATTTATCGCTATCCGAAACGATAATGGATGATCTGCATCTTTATATGCCCGGCAGCGCGTCCTGTTTGCAAAATCATGAATGGTACAAACATGGTGTTTGCGCGGGCATGTCGGATGATGCGTACTTCACCTTGACAAACGCGCTGGCTGCCAGCTTTTCGCAGACCGCATTCAACCAATGGATCGCCGACAATATCGGGCAGGAGCTTTCCCGACGTGATGTATTGAACGCTTTTGCGGATGAATTTGGCTCAGACACCTATCTTTCGCTGCGTTGCACCGATATTGATTCTGTCAGCACGCTCAGCGAAATTCGGCTGGTTCTCAAAAGAGAATTAGGGGATGTTTCCGATTATTCGACCTTATTCCCAACTGAATCTGTTCGCCCCAATGGGACTTGTCCCACACGCTTTATGATTGATGGTGTTGATTAACGGATTTATGGTTGACTTGACAAATTTCATCAGCACTTTATTTTACATGAGTACCATTAGGAAAATTTGTCAAGTCTCCCCAGAATACTGAGAAGATACGTTGATTGGATCAAAAAAAGCGCGTATCCCATAATAATGGGGGACGCGCTTTTTTCGTTTTGGGTCATATTTGTAAACTTAACGATTTATCATTCCGAATCCCCGAAGGGGTGAGGAATCTTTCCTCGGCAAGAATGAAGATTTCTCCCTACGGTCGAAATGACATATTTGGCTTAAGTTTACGATAATGGTTTTGGGTAAAAATCGTTCGTTATTCTGTCTCGAAACCAGCCGCATCCCACGCTTTAATTCCGCCTTGCATGTTATGGACATTTGTATACCCATTCTGTAACAAGAAATCCGTCACTTGCCCGCTGCGATTACCGCTGTTACAGGTAACAATAATCTCTTTATCTTTTGGTAATTGATCGATGTGCTGCTCAAATTCGCTCATGGGCATAAGCGTCACGCCGGGGATGTGCCACTCATCATATTCTGACTGCTCACGGACATCAATGACGAAAACGCCATCTTGTGCCTGAATTTGATGGACTGTTTCAACGCTTATTTCATCGGGAAGAGCGGCGACATCCACTACTTCAACGACAGCGGCGGCGGCGGGTTCTTCAACGGCCGTTTCACCACCGCCGCATGCCGCAAAAACCAAACTCAATAATAATAATACAAATGATACGGCGCGTTTACCTTTCATATCTTCAACTCCTTCGCTTATTTACTCTTTTTCGCAGGTACTGATTTTAAGGGGGACATACGCTAGGCATGTGCCTGTAGCAGCAGTGCCGACCAATACGAGGGCAACAATGCCAAGAATGATACCAACCATGTTAAAGGACAGAGACGCTGCCACACCGATAAGGATAATAGCTAACACAACACGAATAATTTTATCTGTTTTACCTACATTCTTACTCATTTTGAACCTCCAATAGTTCATCTTATATTAAAGTAACTTCGTCCACTATACAAACAAAAAACATCTCGTATGTAAGCGAGCATACAACGGCCGTCTAAGCCAGCCATCCCTACATTATTCTATCAGATACAGAAGCGGTGAAAAGGTTACAAACGGAGCGAATACGAGCGCGGCATATCGACGATAAAAGAGCAGCTTGCCGCACCGGTACAAGAACTTCCACAGCCGCCGTCGGGCGCACACTCATCTGCCGCATCATCATCACGCAGTTCCCCTTTGCGTACCCAAAACTCAATCATCCCTTGCAGGGCGGACGGATCAATCCGCAGCCGACGGCTCAACGCTTGCACCGTGACGGGCGCATTGACTATTTTAATCTCTTCTAAAACCTGTTTTAACATAACAAAAATGGGCGGAGAATATCGTAGGGGCGACTCGCTGAGTCGCCCAAATAAAAAGTGACAGTCACGGGGCAAACGAACTTGGTTTATCCGAGACTATACGCCCCGTGACTGTCACTTCTATTAAAATCCAATCAATACTTTGCCGCCTTGAAAAACGATGAACGCGAACACCCATGCCAAAAGCAGTTGACCGATCACACTGACCCACATCCATCTTACGCCCAATTCATGCTTTTCGGCGGCGATGGCGACCATGCAGGGCGTGTAAATCAGCACAAATACCATAAAAGCGAGCGCGGCCAACGATCCGCGCCCGCCGCTCGTCTCTTCAAAATTTTGGCGGACAGCAAGTATCAAATCAGTCGGTTCTGGTTCATCATCTTCCGAACTCAAATCAATACCCACAATAAGAGGGATGGCGCGGGCGGTATCCACCGTCGCCTCCGCAAAGCTGCTGAAGATGAAGGTGACATCTTCGATAAATGGTGGGAATTCGGCCGCCTCCGCGTCTCCTTCCACATTGTAGACTTGTGCCATCGTGCTGACGACGACCTCTTTGGCGATAAAGCCGGACACTAATGCGCTGCTTGCTTGCCAACTGCCAAAGCCGAGCGGCTCAAATGCAGGAGCTATAACGCCCGAAACGGCCGCAAACGCGCTATCCTCCATCGCCACATCGGCAAACGTCCCCTTCCCCCCCATCGGGACGGAGGCGAGCAGCCAGATGACAATGCTGCTGGCTAAGATAATCGTCCACGCGCTCTCTAAAAAGGAGCGGATGCGTACCCATGTGTGCAGCCATAGTCCTTTGATTGCGGGCATCCGATACGGGGGCAGCTCCATCACGAAGGCGTTTGCTTCGCCTGCAAAATAGGATGTTTTGCGAAGGAGAAGGGCGAGAAGAACGGCCGTTAATATGCCCAATAGATACAATCCAAAAACAACTGCCCCGCCTTGATCGGGAAAAAAGATGGCGGCGAACAGCACATAGACGGGCAGACGTGCGCCGCAGCTCATAAATGGAACCAGCAAGCCGGTCAAAATGCGATCCTTCTCGTTTTCCAATGTGCGCGTGGCGTAGATGGCGGGAACGGTGCAGCCAAAGCCGACCAATAAGGGTAGAAAACTTTTGCCATGCAGGCCGATGCGGTGCATCGCGCTATCCATCACGAAGGCGGCGCGTGCCATATAGCCTGAGTTTTCTAATATGGCCAATGCCAAATAGAGGAAAACAAGAACGGGAACGAAAACGAGAACGCCGCCTACACCAGCGATGATGCCATCGACAAAGAGGCTTTCGATCCATGTGCCATCTGCGCCGACGGCCGTCAAGAGGGAGATGATCCAATGGGTGACGGGGCCGGCCAGCACGCCGCCGATCCAATCCAAATAGGGGGCGGATACGTCGGCGGTTAGTTTGAACACCGCCCACATCAGGAGCATAAAAATCGGGATTCCCGCCCAGCGATTGGTGACGATGCGGTCAATTTTATCGGAGCGGGTAAGCATATCTATCTGCGGCCGATCAACCGTTTCTTCAACCAGTTTGTGAATCCATTTATACCGATTGTCAGCGATGGCGATCTCGACATCTTCGCCAACGGCCGTTTGCAATCGGTTATCAGTCAATTGCACTATCGTCAATAGTGCTGATCCGCCTTCCATTTTTAATACCTGTTGTTGCAGCATTTCATCTTGCTCTAACAGATTGACAGCTAGCCAACGGGCAGGATACCGCTCAAGAATGGCAGGAAAACGATCCATTTGAGTACATAATTCGTCAATTCCATTTTCAATTTCACTGCCATAATTCAATTCAAGCGGCAGAATGGATTGTTCAGCACTCTTTTTGGCGGCGATGGTGACAACGGCCGTTTTCAAGGCATCAATCCCCTCCCCTTTACGGGCGATGGTGGTGACGATGGGGGCGTTTAGATGGCGGCTAAGGACGGCCGTGTCGATTTTTATCTCTCGCTCTGCCGCCGCATCCATCATATTCAACACAAAAAGCGTGGGAACGCCTAGCTCCTGCACCTGTGCCGCCAAAAAGAGATTACGCTCCAAATTAGCCGCATCCAGCACGACGACAACCGCTTCCAAATCGCTGTCCAGCAAATAGTTGCGGGCAATCGCCTCTTCGGGCGAAAACGCACTCAAACTGTACGTGCCGGGCAGATCGACTAGACGGATTTTACGGCCGTTATGTGTAAATACACCCTCTTTCTTCTCGACCGTCTTGCCTGGCCAATTGCCGACATGCTGATTCATGCCGGTGAGCGCATTAAAAATTGTTGTTTTCCCAGTATTAGGGTTGCCCATCAGGGCGATATGTAAAAGCATAGGAGGCGGGGTCTACCTGCAAACTTGCATCTTGCACGCGATGCCGCGCCCGATGGCGATGCGGGAGTCACGGACGGCGATGAGCAGGGGACCTGATTTTTGGATAACAGTGAGTTCAACGCCAGGTGTCAGCCCCATCTCGACGAGGTGATGGGTCAATCGTTTGCCGCCTGTTATCTGTTGCAGACGGACTTTTTGCCCGATAGAAACCATTGAGAGCGGCAAAATGCGTTTATTCGCTGCGGGTAGAGGAGAAAAAGTCATAGGGGAAATTTTGTCTATTGGACAAATGTCCAACGGACAAACAGCTGGCGGACAAGTGTCCGAGTTCGCTTCTAAATAATGATGACCAAATCGGCCAATGATTGTCCTAAAACAGTTGTTTTGCCTTCAACGACAATCGTAAACGGTCCATCTAATGGGGCAATCTCTTGTACGGCAATCTCTTGCTGGGGATAGATATTGCGCTCGGCAAAGTAGGCAAAGATGGCGGTAGTCGTGTGCAGGATCGCTTCAATACGGCCGTTTTCCCCTTTTTTCAACGCGCTCAACGGCCGTCCTTGCAAAGGAGCCAACCCACCAGCCAATGTGGGGATGGGATGCCCATGCGGGCAGGTCGTCGGCTGTCCTAAATAGAGCGATAACGCCTCAGCCAATACGTTAGACGTGGCATGTTCCAAACGGCAAGACACTTCATACGCCCCTGACCAACTCATATTGAGATTATCAACGATGAATCGCTCCCATAATCGCTGTCGACGAATAACGCTGTAAGCAGCAACCTGCCCTATATCGGTCAACTCCACCCCTTTATACGGAATACGAGAAATGTATCCTTGATCGGTCAGCCGTTTCATCATTTCATTGGCAGAAACGGCCGTTACTTCCAACCGATCTGCCACCTTTGCAATGGATACAGGAGCTGCACAACCACCTAATTCGGCCACCGTTTTAAGATACATCTCCACATTTTCACTGCTATTTGTTTGCGTTCTCATTATTACCTCTTTTTAAAATGATAGGATACCCTTATATTATCATCTTTGGAAAACCTTGCAAGGAAAGTTGCGCTATATTTTACACCTTACTTGTAACTACTCAGCCCAATAAAACTTGCGGGTTATTGGATTTGCCCGTTTAATACACTCCTATAAGCATTCAAATACCAAGCCATGAAAAAATACGAGAAGTGTTTCGCTAAGGTAACTACTCAGCCATTGTCCAAATTAACCACAAAGACACGAAGAACACGAAGTTTTTTAAGATTTTCTTCGTGATCTTTGTTTCTTTATGGTGAAATAATTGATAGGCTGGGACAAAGACTTGACAAATTTCATCAGCACTTTATTTTACACGAGTATCATTAGGAAAATTTGTCAAGTCTCTCCAGAATACTGAGAAGATACGTTTCAGGATGATAAGTAGATAATGTATCTTCTCAATAAATCGTGGACAAAGACTTGACAAATTTCATCAGTACTTTATTTTACACGAGTATCATTAGGAAAATTTGTCAAGTCTCTCCAGAATACTGAGAAGATATTAGATAATCAGTTTTTATCACACGCTCTTCATTCGCTATGCGAAAGCTTTTGTCTATAAAGTAGCTATATTTTAGGCGGCATCACCCGCTCGCCATGCCACTTACGGCCGATATTGCGCTCCATCTTTTCCACATACGCCTGCTCTAAATCAATGCCCGTGTAATTGGCGATCTTCAATATATACGCCAGCAAATCGGCTAATTCCGTTTGCAAGGTGGCATGGTGACGGCTGACAGCGGCTTGACGGGCATCTTGGGGCGAACGGCCGTCAGCCTCCAAATGTTTCGCGTCCCCCCATATCTTCACCAATTCGCTACCCACCTCTCCCATCTCCTCCGTCAGCAGCATATAATTGAAAAAGAGGTCAGGATCGAACCCTTTGGCGGCATCAAGTTGACGATGGAACTGTTGATAAGCGGGTAAACGGCCGTTTTGCAAAAGTGAATGAGAAACGGCCGTTTCCTTTCGCCCCTCTCCCTGATTTTTGGCTAATGCCGCCTCAATCTTCTCCTGTACAATCGTCAAATCCGCATCACGCGCCAAAAAATCAAGCTCGCTGACATCAATAAAAAGCGCCGGCGTTTCTTGCAGGCCAGCCAGCCACGCTTCATAAGCGGAGGTCAGCTTTTGGATATATGCAGGGTCCATATCCCGCTCATACGGGCGGTCGCGCGAGGCGATACGGCGCATGACCGTTTTATGATCGGCGTGCAGATAGACGATTAAATCTGGTTTAGGGATTTTTTCAGCGAGGGCGGCGTGTACACGGCCGTACATCGCCAGCTCATCATCCTTCAAATTCAGCCATGCAAACAACTCATCTTTGGCGAAGGTATAATCAGAAAACAACATCCCTTTCTGCAATGCGGCTGGGATCGCTTGGTTTTGTTGATGATACCGACTCAACAGAAAGAAAATCTGTGTCTGAAAAGCGTACCGCTCACGGTCGCCATAAAACTCAGCTAAAAATGGGTTCTCTTCAAAAACTTCCAATAAAATAGAGGCATCAAATCGGGATTGCAATAGACGTGTCAACGTCGTCTTGCCCACTCCGATCACACCTTCAATGGCGATATATTTATGATTCATAATGTAAAAAAGGTAAAACGTAACTTCTCAAAAAGTCATGGGCATGAGTACAGCTAATTAAGAAAAGAACGAATTTACTCGACTGACATCACTTGTTCCCTTCTTAATTGGTTGTAATCACCCCAAAACAGTGAGAAGATACGGTAAAACCAGTAATTCCCGTAGCTAAAATCTGTTATTTGTTGCGGGAATCGGAATTCCCGCAACGCTCCACTAGAGAGGTATCGGGAATTCCGATTCCCGATACAGGCGGCGTATATCATCTAAGAACTTAGGCCAAGTTATAGTAGTCATATTTCAAAATAGTAAGGATGGAACGTAGATTATCAGGATTATCAGGATTATCAGGATGAACGCAGATTTTTTTTCAGATAAAAACATTCAATCTGCGCTAATCGGCGAAATCTGCGGACAACCTAATACTCTGCCCCATTCGCGTTCTATATCAAGCTATCTCCCTGTTATCTGTAAGGCGGTCTCCCCGTTTGCGAAGGGGATTCTTTCTACTGTTTCTGTGTCGTACATGCCGATGAATAAACGGCCGTTTTGCACGCCCCCTTCCGCCGTCATCTCAATATCATGCTGGTCTACTATCCGTTCACCCGCCTCCCATGTGCGTGTGGAACGGGTGCCAAATAGCGGAATCCCGTCATGCTGCCCGATCAATCGCCCATCTTCGGCCAAAATGTGGACGAAAACAGTGTAATGCTCCCCAATCGGCTTCGCCGCCTGCCAAAGCAAAGAGACAGAGAGCGTATCCCCATACGCAAGAGAGAGCCGCTCCGTTGGATCGGCTGGCCGCCCATTGATCGTCATATAGACAGATTGCAGCTCGATCTGCTCATTCAACAGCTCGTTTATCGGCAGAGCAATCTGATCCATCCCCCGCAAAGGACGAAAGGCGAAGAGCTGCATCCGCTTATGCGCTGTTTTTGATTCCGTTAACAGATTATATCTCAACCATTGCCCGACAAAATCATCGCTGTCCCAATTGGCAGCCGCGTTCGGCACAAACCAGACGCGCTCGTACTTGTCGGCTATCTCTTGCAACGCCTGTCCCGTCTCTTCGGCGGTGGCAGCGGGGGTAGAAGGGTGCATCAATTGGGGGATGTCGCTGTTTCGCAAATAATATCCCCAAACGGGATCGGGGAATTGTGCCAAGAACAGGTCTCCTTCTTGGGCATCAGCCATAATCGCGGCGGCAGCATCACGATAGCCGCTAGAACGACTATATTCTGGTTTGACATAATAATTTCTCAGGCCGATCATGTTTGCCAATAAGACGGCAGCAGCGACAGAGATGGCGATAATGCGCCATCCGCGCCATCGCTGCCGCCAAAGAGCGATCAGGGCATTGCTGAATAGCAGCCATACAGCTGGGGCGGCGATGCTGATATAAAAGGCATTAAAGGTGGCGCGGCTAAAACGGATAAGATAGATGAAAAGGATGCTGCTGCCCGCCCAGCCAGCGAGCAGTACGCCCCATTCAGGCTTGTTTTGGAACAGTCTTCTGATTGCAAACAGGGTAATAACGGCCGTTATCACCATCAACCAGCGCGGCCACCAGCCCGCCACATCCGACCCCATCATCAATTCGATCCCAATTTCGGTCAAGTAACGGGCGGCTTCGGGAGTGCTGGCATCGCTTAACTGACCAGCAGCGACGGTCGTTTGCAGATTGACAATCGCCCACGGCAAAAAGAGCAGTGCGGCAGCTAAGCCCGCAGCGATCCATTTGAATAAGGAGGAGGAACGGCCGTTCGCCCGCCACAGAGCTCCCCCGTGCGCCAGCAAAATAAATACCCCATAATAATGGCTGTAGACGGTCAGCGCGGCGGCAAACGCGTATACACTCCAATAAAATAGGGGGCGCGACGGGATACGGCCGTTTTTCGGCTCTATTTTTTCCAGCAGGATAAATGTTGCCAACATGCCCCAAAAGAGTGCCAGCATATATTGATTACGCGTATCTTGTGCCAGCCAAATTTGTGATTGAGAGATCGCTATCCAAAATGCGGCCGTCATCCCCAGCTTGCGCCCGCCCATAAGCCGCCCCAACTGAAACAGCAAAGAGACAAGCAGAAAACTTGGCAGCAAGGAAAGGTAGCGCATGGCAAATTCAGTATCCCCGCTCAATCCCATCCATCCATGCAAAAGCAGGTAATGGAACGGCGTATGCGGGTCACCTTCTCGAATGAGGGCGGGGATGATCTCTGCGGCCGGCTGGCGGGCGAAGAGGTAACTGAACGCCTCATCCCCGCGCAGCTCCTGCGTGCCAAGATGATAGACGCGCAAGCCAAAGGCGAGTAGCAAAATGAGACCCATCCCTGACAGCCATACTCGCTTATTTCCTATGCGAAGCTGGCTTGTTGATTTGATTTCAGCAGCCATCCCTTCCCTCTTCTTGAACGGGCGGATGCTGATGAGGGGCTGCCATCTCCACGCCAGCAGCAGGGCGGCGATCAAGGTGAGCAGGGAAAGGGTGATACCGATTTTGACAATTATTGGGTTGTATTTTAATTCAATCGTATGGTCGCCCGCAGGCAGGATCAACGCTTGCAAAGCGTAATCGGCCGTTTCGATTGCCCATCGCTCCCCGTCCACAGCCGCCTGCCAGCCAGGGTAGTTCCACTCGCTGATGACGAGGATGCCAGGCGTGCTGGAACTGGTTTGAATCTGCACTTTGCCAGATGTCAGATGGTGCGTGTCAACGGTGGGGGGCGAGGCGGGAGGGGTAACGGCCGTGCTGTCTCCATCGGCCATCGTCAATACAACTTGGGCGGCGGGATCAAAGTCAGGGCTTGCCACCGTCTGCCATGCCGCTTCTGCCGACTCGGCGATGATGGGATCGTATACCATCCATGCGCGTGGGAGGGCGTTGTCGTATCGGTACAATGTTCCTGTAAACGGCCGTGTGGGGAAAATGCTCTCTGTAATCGGCTCTATCGGGGTCATTCCGTCCACAAACGGCTCTTCGGCAATGACATGGGTCACATTCAGCAGCTGCCATCGTCGCTCAAAAGGCAATGTGTTGAATTGCGCCATCGCCGACGGCTGCAATGGGCTGATGCCGCGTATATCTTCGACAGCGTGCAGCTCGCCTACATTGGCTTTCATATATCCGACTGTATCTATACGGCCGTGCATATCATCAAGAATAGTAGAAATCCATGCGGGCTGAGGCCAATATATGGCGGGAGAGCCTTCTTGGACATCAAACTGTCGCCCAGCCAGCAAGGAAAGATCGAAGATGAGGAGGATAAGTATCCGCAAATTGCGCCAAACAGGGATGCTCTTTTCCCGAAGGGTGAAGAAGGTCGCGCCCGCTATCACTCCTGTCTGTATCCATATAAGCAGCCACTCTTTCTTTTGCATCGACAAAAACAGGAAGCCGATGAAGAAGATGGTGAATAGGGTAATTTGGAGTAACGGCCGTTTGAGCCGCTGCCACAGATCATCATCAACCTGCTGGCATAATGCGAATCCAATCGCGCCCAACAGGGCAAAGCTGAGGCTGAAAAGGCTTACAATCCGCTCTTGCTGACGAAAAAAGGAGAAGCCGGGAGCGACGCGATAAACCAGTTCAAAGAGAATGCCCTTATCTCCCAATGAAAGCAAAAACGTCACCCCCGCGACGATTGTCCAAAAGGCAATTTCCGCTTTGACGGCCGGCGCATCGGCATGAGGGCGAAAGAGCCATGCAAATACGGCGAAAATCATCGTCGGCACACCGACATACATTGGCGACCAAAGGGTGATTTGTCCCGGCATAATCAATTGCAGATAATCGAGCAGGGCAAACCCTTTTGCTACAAATTCATAGCTGACATCGCTGCGGGTGCTGGATTGCATATATTGCAGCGCAGGCAGAACGGCCGCAGAGGGGATGAGCAATGCGACACTCGTGATCAATGCGCCCAAGCCGATTATCCATCGCCACTCCCATCGCGCCCGCATGGTCAGAAAGAGGTAATAAAAGGCGGCCAGATAGCTGATATGCAAAAAGGATTGGGGATGGCCTGCCAAAAAGCTGAATCCCAGAACCAATCCAGCCGCCGTGATCCAGCGCACGGGATGTCGGCTCTGCACGCCGCGCCGCAACAGCAGCAAGATGAGCGGCAGCCATGTAATCGTCTCTAAGATGGCGATCTGCATCAATGGATAGGAGGTGATGTAGCCGCCTAAGCTGAATGCGATGGCCGCAAACATGCCGGCCGCTCGGCTTCGAGTGATATTATAAGCTAAACCGTAGGTGAACAGTCCCAGAAGCCAGCTATGAAACAGCCCTTCCATCTCTAACGCATAATAGGAAAAGTCGCGGGACGCGCTGAGAAGGATGGTAATCCAGCGGAGGGGATAGAAAACGGCCGCTTGCATATCGGCAGCAAAAGGAAATCCCGCATAACTGCCCGATGACCAGAGGGGCAGCCGACCAGCGAGCATCTCCCGCGCTTGAAAACGGCCGAAGGTATGAAATTGTATCAGTAAATCACTTTCAGCAAGATGGGAGGCGGCGAGAATGATGGTGCTGAAGAACAGGAAGCAAACGGCCGTCCAGAGCAATAATGGAGCCAAATGGGGATGTTTCCTAAAACGTGCCAAGAGTACCTCTACCTTCTTCCTTGATGCAGTTTAGTAATCGTCCAAGTATCTTCTCAATAAATCGTGGACAAGAGTTGACAAATTTCATCAGCACTTTATTTTACACGAGTATCATTAGGAAAATTTGTCAAGCCTCCCCAGAATGTGCCAAGTTGACAGTCACCTGAGAGGTGACTATCGACTAAAACGGGAAGTGATTTATGGATACTCACTTAGGGAA
>WFSA01000274.1 GCA_015486215.1 Anaerolineae bacterium
CCCTAACCCTCCCCCTAAAGGGGGAGGGAACTTGCTCCCTCTCCCTTTGGGAGAGGGCTGGGGTGAGGGTAAAACGCCAAAGTTAAAAACGAGTGTTCCCTAAGTGTCAGTCACGGGGCGAACGGACTTGGCTTACTCGAAGGTACGCGCCCCGTGACTGTCACTTTAAATTAGCGTAGATTGAATGTTTTTATCTGCGTCAATCGGCGAAATCTGCGGCTTATTCTTTTCTGGCTTGTTCAGGTAGGAGACCATGACATCATATTTAGATAAATTACAACAAGCACAAACACGCAATACCTCATGGCTTTGTATTGGCCTTGATCCCGATCCCGTCCGTTTACAGGGCGATATTCTTACCTTTAACAAGAAAATTATTGACGCAACGGCCGATCTCGTATCCGCCTATAAACCCAATTTGGGCTTTTATCTGCAATGGGGCGCGGCTGGTGTCACCGCCCTTGAACAGACGATAGCGTATATTCCTGAGGAGATTCCCGTCATTTTGGATTGTAAGGCGGGGGATATTGGGCATACGCAAGCGGCATGGGCGATGGGTCTTTTTGATGTGTGGAAGGTGGACGCGATTACGGTGAACCCATATATCGGGTCGGAGGCGATTTTGCCGATGATTGGAGAACGGCCGTCTAAAGCGGTCTACATTTTGGCACGCACATCAAACAGAAGCGCGATGGATTTTCAGGGTAATTTTAGAGAGGGAGAGGGCTTGACGGCCGTTGTCATCCAAAAATCACAACGATGGCACTCCGATGGACATAAAGGGTATGTCGTCGGCGCGACATATCCCGAAGAGCTTGCCATCGCCCGTGAGATGGCTCCCCAAGCAAACTTTTTGATACCGGGCATTGGGGCGCAGGGCGGGAATTTGGAAACGGCCGTTAAATACGGCCCTGACGCACAATGCGGCCCCGTCATCAGTTCCAGTCGGGGTATTATTTATGCGGAATCAGGAATGCGATTTGCAGAAGCCGCACGAGAAGCGGCCGTTCGTCTGCGGGGTCAAATTAATGAATTGAGATAAGTACGGTTCAATAGAAAATAGGACGCAGAGCATCAGGATAAGCGCAGATTATTTTTGCTTTATCTGTGTTTATCCTGATACTCTGCGCCATCTGCCGTCCCATATTTCTACCACTCTGTATCAATACCGGCACAACAGTTGACCATTTCAATGGCCGCTTTTGGGGCTTTCAAAATCTTCATTTTGTTCCCTTTGAGAACCAGTTTTTTCGTCATCATCCCTTTAATGGGGTCGAGTTTGCCGCTAAAGATTGATTTCCAAACGAGCAACGGGGCAGTCATTATAAATGCGGGAGATTTCTCTGACGGGTCGTGTACAAGAGCGGCGTTGCGGCATTCACCATGCCATAAATCCATATACATAATAATGGCAGATGAGCCGCCATCACTTTTATCTGAGACAATGAAATAGAAGTCGCCTTCCCATTTTGTGGCTGCTTTTTTGTATGCAGGACTGCTGTTAAGCGCATTCATTGCCGCTTCAACCCATTCATCTGTTCCAAATTTAATACTCATTTTTCCTCCATTACAGTTTTCCCAACTTCAACATAGGGTGCAGAAACTGGTTTTTTTATGATTGTTTGTTGACTATGATGCTCGTAAAAGATAGCACAAGCTATTTGTTTTTGCCAATCTGTGTCGTGAACGGATCGCAAAAAATAACATTACTGTTCAATAGACTCTTTTTTGAATACGGTGATGGCTGATGGGGATAACGCATCAATTGCCCGTTCAAGATGGGGTTGTGACCGATTTTCTGGCTCATCTCCAGCCATGAACCAGCCCAATTGGGCGGCTTCTTCGTTTGTTGTCACTACGCTGTTTTGGATAACGGCCGTAAAGACAAAATCAACTCTATCACGGCCGTCAGATTGGTACACGCCAGTCAATCCCTTAATGGTGATGGTCAGTCCTGTCTTTCTGTAGGTTTCGCGCACGGCCGTTTCCCATGGTGGTTCCATCTTTTCACCCCCGCCACCGGGCAGTCTCCATCCCCCCTTATCCGTCTGCAATATCCATAGCACCGCCCCATCCTTATTTTGGATGACAGCAAATGCGCTTGTCGCCCATTTGACAGGCGGTATATAAAAATCACTCTCCGCCCTTTTGCGTTGTTGGTCGTAGCGAGCATAAATGCCTTTACGCAGGATGAACATGCCCAGTCGCTCTAAAATGGTGAAGGGCTGGGTGACGAGTAACGGCCGTTCTTCCACATGCGTCAACGCCCCTTCAATCCGCTGGCGCGAAACATTCAACATAGGGAAAGGGAGCGCGTTGGACGGCACATACGCCAGCTCAGGTGATTCAGGCGAGGGGGTTAGTTCGCCGCCGCTTGGCAGGCAGCGAAAAACAAAAGAGAGGAACCCTGAGGGCGACATTGGCCAAAAATAGACACCGGCCAAGCGTACAGGAATCGCTTTTATGCCCGTTTCTTCCTCTATTTCACGGACAACCCCATCCGGCGGCGATTCATTCCTATCTAATGCCCCGCCCGGTGGTGCCCATGTGCGCGTATCGTTGCGCCGAATTAACAATAGTTGACCGAACTGGTCAATAACAATACCTATCGTTCCAATCTGCATAAAAACAGGGACAGAGATAGAGATAGAGACAGAAGCACGCATAATCGCCTCTGTCTCTATCTCTACACTCTGTCTTTATGGGTACATACGGTTGATGGTGCGAGGGAAGGCGGTGGTTTGGCGGATATGGTCTATGCCGCAAATCCATGTGACGGCGCGTTCGAGGCCGATGCCAAAGCCGCTATGCGGCACACTGCCAAACAGGCGCAGATCGATATACCATTTATACGCTTCTTCGGGCAATTCATGCTTGTGGATGGCGGCCAATAATGCTTCAGGATCGCTCATCCGCTCGCTGCCGCCGATAATTTCGCCATACCCTTCGGGGGCAAGCAGATCAACGCTTTTGCATACTTCGGGGCGGTCAGGCCACGGTTCCATATAGAACGCCTTTACTTGTGATGGGTAGCCGTAGACGAAGACGGGCTTGTCGAACTGCTTTGTCAACTCTGTTTCGTGTGGTGAACCAAAATCATCACCCCATTCAATATCAAGCTCTTTTTTGCGTGCTGGATCATCCGTTTTCTCTTGAATATCGGCTAACATCGCTAACGCTTCGTCGTAGCTGATGCGTGGGTAAGTGCCGACAGCGTTTTCTAAGATGGAAATGTCGCGCCCCAGTAATTCCAGTTCGGGGCGACGTTTTTCGATGACTGTTTTGAGGATGTAGTTGACGAAATTTTCTTCGATTTGCATCAATTCATCCAAATCACAATACGCCATCTCTGGCTCCATCATCCAAAATTCGGTGAGATGGCGGCGCGTTTTGGATTTTTCGGCGCGGAAGGTGGGGCCGAAGCAGTACACTTTGCCGAACGCCATGATGGTCGCTTCGCTGTATAGCTGGCCTGTTTGTGCTAGATACCCTTGCTCATCAAAGTAGCCGACTTCAAATAAATTACTCGTCCCTTCGGCCGCGCTGGGGGTGATGATGGGGGTGTCTATGTTGATGTAGCCGTTGTCGTCGAAGAAATCTATCATCGCTTTTTTGATGGTGGCGCGGACGCGCAAGATCGCCCATTGCTGGCTGGAACGCAGCCAGAGGTGGCGGTTGTCCATCAAAAACTCCACCCCATGCTCTTTCGGGGTGATGGGGAAATTTTGGACATTTTGTATCACTTGAACAGATTCGATGCCTACTTCGTACCCTTTGGGCAGGCCGGGCGCACGGCCGTTTTCGCGTACAGTCCCGGTCATAATCACAGAGGATTCTTGTCCCAATCGTTTTATCTCTTCAAATAGTTCGTCCCCTATTTCGGGGCGGTACGCCACGCCTTGCGTCATGCCAGACCCGTCACGCAGGCGAACAAATATCAGTTTGCCTTTGCGGGTGATGGCGTACATCCATCCTTTTATTGTCACTTGCTGACCAACGTAGTCAGCGATATTTTCAATACGAATTTCGATACTCATATTCACTCTCCATTGGTTAAATTACGGGGGAATTGTAGCACATATTTGATAATAGCAGGTCTGGTGGAATTTTGGAATTAGGGCGATTGCAACTTCACCTTAATTCGTGATCGTGATCGTTTTCGTGATCGAAAATCGAAAAAACTGATCACGACATACGATCACGACAATCATAACGCATAAATTCCCCGCAATTCACATGTTATGTCAATTACGGAGCTGCTAAAAACGGTGTAAATTTGGAATTTAACAGTGCGATTTGGAGGTTGCAATCGCCCTAATTTTAGAATGGGGCTCGGACTGTGTGGATTTCACTGATTTTTGTTGGGGATTACGCGCTTTACTTTTGCGCTTGCTTTGCTTGTGAGTTGCTTGATTGATTGTTTGACGGCCGTTATTGCCCGTGGCCGCTCTTTTGGCGATTGGCGGATTTTTGCACCCGCTTTTATCAATCCAGCTTTAATTTTGCGCCCATCTATGCCTGTGATGGCACGTATTGATCTCTTTATATCTAACATCTCAGCCTCGCCTAAGCTGAAATACGCTTTGGCACGCACGCCAATCGCGTAAGTCATGGCGATATTCATCGCTGCCGATGCGCCGATGCCGACGAACGGGATCGCTTTGATGAACTCTTTTTCGGCGAATTTCTCGCTTGTTTTGAGAGCAATTTTTTGCCCTGTCCGACGGGCGGCACTGCTTGTGCCGGCACTTATTCCTGTGATGAGCAGTACAACCTGCTTTTTCTTATCGGGTGAAAGGATATGGTTGTGCAGGATGGCTAATTCTAGTACCAGTTCGGCTTGTGCTTTGAAGGTGAGGCTGATGTCGGCGGCTGTGCCGATGGTGAGCGAAGCGAGTGTGCCAATGCCGGGCAGGATGGATGCGCTTGATGAAGTTGCTCCGATGACGGCCGTTTGCAGACATTTATCGTAAATGAGTTTATCAGCGAGTTGGGGGAGGGAGGTTAACGGCCGTTTGCGGCGCAATGCGGCCACCCGTTCAACTGCCGCCTGTTCGTCAATACTGGCAATCGCTTGTGACAAACGCTCGTTCAACAAATCAATCAATGGATTGCTTTTCGACTGCTGTTCTGTGACGATTAATTCGCTCATACTGTTGAAGTGGGTGTATTAAATAAAAATTGTCGACATGGTTCAAATTAGGGTGAATCGTCTTTACAGTTGTTGCGTGATTGGGCGACCATAAAGGTCGCCCCTACAGGAGTAAATTGTAGGGGCGCGGCCTTGTGCCCACCCTTAAAGTGTAAAGATCATCTTGCGTAAAATGAACCATGCCAAATTGTCAATTATCAATTGTCAATTGTCAATGAAATTCGTTGACAATTCTTTACAGGTGTGTCTTATTTCAGTAAAAGTGACAGTCACTTTTATATAAAAAACGCCCTGCTTGATTAACAAGCAGAGCGTTTTCGTGTGTTTTGAGAGGATTAAAAATCGTTAAGCGTTATTCAAAGCGTTCTTGGCTACGTCCACAACGGCCGCAAAAGCGACACTGTCACGAACGGCCATATCAGCCAGCACTTTTCGATCCAGATTTACGTTTGCCAGTTTCAAACCATGAATAAACCGGCTGTAACTCAATCCTTGTTGCCGTGTACCCGCATTGATCCGCGTAATCCACAAGCGTCTGAAATCGCGCCGACGCTGCCGGCGATCGCGGTACGCATACCATTGCGATTTCATCATTGACTCATTGGCACGGCGGAAAAGCGTACTGCGCGTTCCCCACTGACCTTTGGTCATGTTCAAAATTTTCTTATGACGACGGCGTGTTGTAAAGCCACCTTTTACTCTCATTGTTTTTACCTCGCATTTTTCATGGCACTGGACACTCAAGCGTTTTATGTAATAAAAGCACCGAGGCCAGGCAGCGGTTTTGGGGAGTTGACGGCCGTTTCCAACCGCAGCTCACTATCTAAAAATTAATTACGCGGGCGGATTCGCCTTATACTGTTTCATGTAGGGAAGCATCCGTTTAATCCGACGCTTATCACCAGCAGAATCGACAACGATCATCGAAGCCAATTTTGCTTTGGTACGTTTGGATGTACGACGGCGTAGATGGCCTTTACCACCTTTGGTGCGTACAATTTTACCAGTACCAGTTACACGAAAACGTTTAGCGGCCGCTTTATACGTCTTTAATTTATACTTCTTTTGTTTTTTCTTCTTGGGCATGATTTATTCCTTCTAAATTATGTCTTGCCACGCTGATTAGCGTAACAAAACGTGCCTCTCTCACACAAAAAACCCCTTAACGGAGCTTTTTAACAAAGTTGAATTGCACATAAGATGTGAACCATCAAATGTGCAGAGTGTTACTTCTTGCTTGCTCCACCGTCGCCTAATGGCACGAGCATCAATGTCATTGACCAGCCGTCCAATTTAGGTTTCTGTTCGATTTCGGAAACATCGCTTAACTCTTCTGCTATAGAATCTAACGCAGCTTTGCCAAGCTCGGGATAAGTAATCTCGCGTGCTTTGAAACGGACTTGAAATTTAACCTTCTTGCCTTCAACTAACCATTTTTGTGCCTTTTTTACCAAAAGGTCACGGTGAAAATCGCCCGTTCTCGGGGTTAATTTCAAGGTTTTAATTTCTACCTTTTTCTGTCGCTTGCGTGCATCACGCTCTTGTTTCGTCTTTTCGTAGCTGAATTTGCCATAATCCATGATACGGCAGACAGGCGGCCTCGCATTTGGCGAAACTTCAACCAAATCAAGCCGTGCTTCTTCAGCCATTGTTATCGCATCTGCGGTAGGGATAACGCCATGGTTTTCGCCATTCTGGTCGATTAAACGAACTTCACGAATACGAATTCTTCGGTTTACGCGGTAATTTACGCTACTTTTCTTAGGAGCGCGTCTTCTTCTTCTTCGGATATTAATTCTCCTATAATGTCCAGCAATAAAATTGTCTGTATAACATTATACAGCTACTCTTCATTGTACAGGTAACAAAAGATGCCCCGATCAGTAGATTGGAACAGGGGAGATCATAGCACAAGCCAAAATCAGCGTCAAAAATATGTGAAATGATATGGGTGTGTTTCATTTCAGTAGAAGTGACAGTCACGGGGCGCATAGTTTTGGGTAAACAAAGTCCGTTCGCCCCGTGACAATCACTTTGGTTCAACTCATTTGAAACACACCCAAATGATACCTTGTTTACACTCTATTTGTTATTTGTGCCGTTGAGTTGCTTATTTATGAATGTTATACTGATAACTGTATTGAACGAAATATCATATGCAGCCTGGCCGTCTGTCAGTGGTTGTTCATCTTTGAGGACTTGATCTAATGAAACAAAAACCTTTTCCACATCTGTTCACAGCAATTATTCTAGGATTTGCATTATTACTTACCCTCCTGCTGTTTGTTTTACCGCCACGTTCACAGGCGTTAGCCACGT
Source organism: Anaerolineae bacterium (assembly GCA_015486215.1). Lineage (GTDB taxonomy): Bacteria > Chloroflexota > Anaerolineae > Promineifilales > Promineifilaceae > S016-13. The sequence continues at coordinate 7,472 of WFSA01000274.1, forward strand.
CTGATTCATTTTCTGCGTTATATGTAAGTGATGGAGATGGTTTGTCAAATGAGGCAGACAGTGATTCTTTCCAAATTGATGATCAATTCGTCGCTGATGTGACGAGCGGGATCATTACTGTAAATACAACGGCCGATGACAGAACGAATAACGGCAACTGTACCTTGCGCGAAGCAATAATAGCTGCCAATACCAATACGGCCGTTGATGCCTGCCCTGCTGGGCAAAATGGTCTGGATACCATACATATTCCTGCTGGTCAGTATATGCTTGCAGTTAGTGGCGATGATGATACTGCCGCTGTTGGTGATTTGGATATCAGAGAGGATTTGGTATTGCTTGGCAGTACGAACGGAAATGTAATTATTGATGCCGATCTTATTAATGATCGTGTGTTTGATGTGCGTTATGGTCATGTCACCATTAAGAGTATTACCATTCAGAACGGCTCCCGCATATCTGGTAATGGCGGTGGTATTCTGAATTTTGGCGATCTTTCATTGGTGCATGTGAAGGTATTAAGCAGCACGGGGCATTATGGCGGTGGTATTTATAATGGCGGCGAGCTGAATATGAATACGGTGCATATTGCGGGCAATACGGCATCGTCAAACGGCGGTGGTTTGTATGGTGCGGCAGGAAGTTTGATTATTATTGAATATACCCGTGTGACGGGGAACCGTGCGGGTGATCAAGGTGGTGGAATTTTTGTTTATGATAGTAATGTCACGATAAAGCGTTCTATGGTGATGGAAAACGTAGCTCTGAATAACGGCGGCGGTATCGCTTATTCGGGAGTTTATTCGGGAGGATCGAGGGAACCTAGTACAGGATTACAAATGCATGCTAATACAATTGCACATAATGTAGTCAATTCTACATCTGGTACAGGTGGTGGATTTTATATGTATTCTGATAGTTTGGTTGATTTTATAGGGTTGTATAACAATACGATTAGCCATAATGCGGCGGGAGCTTCTGGACATGGCGGCGGGATGGAGATAAATACACAGAACACTCCTGTTACTCTTGATAGTAATACGATTTTTAGTAACACGGCCGTTTCGGGTGGTGGACTTTATATATCACAGGCGGAGTTCTCTTTACAAGTTCGGAACAATATCATTGGCTTAAATGTGGGTGGAGATTGTGGTGGGCAACCATTTACTTCGCAGGGATACAATTTAGTGAGTGATTCATCATGCGTTGGATTTATGTCGCCAGATATTACTAATACTAATCCTGCATTACATCCATTACGCTTTAATGGCGGCGGCACGATGACGCATCGGCCGTATCGTAACAGCCCTGTTATTGATGCTGGTAATGGTGAGTTATGTCTATCTACAGATCAGCGCGGCGTTGCCCGTATAGGTGCTTGTGATATTGGCGCGTTTGAAACGGGGAATAATCATCGTGAAGGGGCGAAATGGATGCCGCAGGTGGGGGATTCGTATATTGTGACGGGAACGGCCGTTAATCCCATAGATGTACAATGGTTCCGTTTCAACGTCTCTGAAACCCTCTCCGTTCTCACCATCACCCTTACCAGCCCCTCCGACTACAGCATCTTCCTCTTCGCCCCCGAAATTGATGGCGAAACGGGGCAAGTTCGGGATATTGGTCAGATGAGTAATATTGGGCAGATGAGTAATATCGGTCAGATGAGCAATATCGGTCAGATGAGCAATATCGGTCAGATGAGCAATATCGGCACTCTATTAGATTTAGGTCAGATGAGCAATATCGGTCAGATGAGTAATATCGGGCAGATGAGTAATATCGGCCAAATGAGTAATATCGGTCAGATGAGCAATATCGGTGAAAGTGGCAATATTGGCGAATTGGTGGGTTTTTCTATTCGACCATATGCGGAAGATGAGTTGATAGTTCATAATGTTTATGAATTAGCTGGTAAGTATTCGATTGCGGTTTTACCGCCAGCATTGGAACTTGAACCATCAATGTTTACGTTAACAGTGTCTATCACCCCGCCGGCAGAACCCGTTCTTGTCATTAGTAATACGGTGGAAATGAGTTATACGACACCAGCTACCGATACTGATGTGCATACGATGATTTTGTATAGTGAAGCACGGCTGAATGAATTCTATACGGGTACAGATACGATTACGTCTACGCAGTTGATTACAAAACTGGTTGAGTTGAAAGGACACACGGCCGTTAGCGGTACACTCGTCAATCTTGACGATTATCAGGGTGTTGTAGATGCGTATCAAGTATGGGAAAACAACCCGAATACACCACAAGCGGCTAACTATGTTGCCCGCAGCATTAAAGCACTCCTTTACGATCTTTGGCCTGCTTATCCCAATCTTGAAAATATCGTTATTGTCGGTGGCGACAATATCATTCCCTTCCGACGAGTGACTGATGCGACTTTGGTTGCCAATGAGCGGAACTACGCTTCCGCTGTAGGTGATCACGATCAAATAGAATTGGCTTTTGAAAAACTATATTTCCTTAGTGATGATTATTATGCCAGCCCTACGCCATATCCATGGCAGGGGCGTGAACTGTATTTGCCCCAATATGCGATTGGGCGATTGGTTGAAACGCCAGCAGAGATGGTCGCGTACATTGATACATTTTTGGCGGCTCCAGTACTGTCACCAGATGATGCGTTGATTACGGGATATGATTTCTTGATTGATGAGGCAGACGCAATTAGTGATAATTTGTCTGCACGAGGTGGTTCGGGCTTTACACAAGATAAGTTGATTGATGATCAATGGACAGCGGCCGATTTTCGCGCCGCTTTGTTTGGTACGCAAAGTCAGGACTTGTTATCGTTAAATTCTCATTTCAGCCATAATAGTCTCTATCCAAATGATGCTAATGATGTGCTTGCCAGCGAAATTACAGGGACAACAAATTACAGTAATGTATTGGCATTCTCCGTTGGCTGCCACTCTGGATTGAATGTAGCTGATTATGAAACGGCCGTTGGCATAGATTGGCCGCAAGCGCTTGGGCGGCAAGGGGCATCTCTATTTGGTAATACAGGATATGGATATGGCGATTCAGACTTAATAGCGTATTCAGAAGCGTTGATGGTCAATTTTGTGGAAGAGTTAGGATATAACGATGGTAGTTCGCCAACGGCAGGGCAGGCGATGTTACGCGCCAAACAACGCTATTTTAATAGCGCAACTGGTGGCACACTCAGCGTTTATGATGAAAAAGTATTGGCCGAGATGACTTTGTACGGATTGCCCATGCAAGTGATCAGCATGAGTAATCAGACGACCAATCCACCTGGGGATGGTGACTTGGCATCATTAGTTATGACAGGAAGATCGGTGCAGACGGAACAATTTAACTTTACCTATGACGCTCACGATGCACCAGATGGACGGGGTACATATTATACATTGAATGGAAAACATGAGATATTGATCACGGGCGGGCGACCAGTGCAACCCCGTGTCAGTACACCTATTCAGACGGTTGGTAATGAGATCGCACATGGTGCACTTTGGCTTGGCGGCTCTTTTACTGACATTCCTGATTTTGATCCAGTGATTTCTGATATTATTTCGGAAGAAAATGCGTTATTAGTGGAATCAAATTACCCTATCGCCCAATTTTATCCTTTGCAGACAGCTAGTATCAATCGCTTTTTGGCGATAGATGGCACGATGCACCAGCGGCTTGTTTTGTCTCCCGGTCAATTCCAAGCCGATCCTGCGAGTACGCCGACAATTGGTACACAACGGTTATATAACACATTGAATATGCAGGTTTATACCGCGCCGTTCAGTAATACTGATTTTGTTGCACCGCAGATTTGGCAGGTAAAGGCGATAACGACAACGGTTGGTATTCAGTTTAGTGTAAATGTGGATGATGAGGATAGTGGTATTCAACGTATTGTCATCCTGTACAGGCATGTTGATGAAAATGCGTGGTCAATGGCGAATATGACGTATGATAGTGTAGATGGACAGGGAATTGTAGAATTGACTCCTTCTGTTGGACAGATTGAATATATTGTTCAAGCGGTGGATGGAGCGGGCAATGTTGCTATTGCTTATGATAATGGCTCTGCGTTCCAAGTTAGCTATGATCCATATTCATACATCTACCTGCCTATAGTTGCGCGGTGATGTTAAATGCAAAACGGCCGTTATTTTGACGAATAACGGCCGTTTTCAGCAGACAGCCACTATCGTAAATTTAACGATTTGTCATTCTGGTGAGAGATGGATTCCCGCTTACAGCCTGCGGGAATGATAGGGGGTGTAATGGGTAAAAGTTGACCTATTTGCTAGAACCAAACAAGCAGCTTTGGATATTTCGTAACTATGCAGCCTCTTTAGAGATTGGTTCAATTTTTTACCGTTACAGATCGGTCACTCAGAGGAAATTGAACCAATTTTAGTTCCACACTTGAGCAGTTATGACATTTCTTGTATTTTCTGTTTCAAGTTCTCAATACCATCTAAATCCAGTTTAGCTTCTAAATTCTCAAAAACGGCCGTTGCCGATTCAAGTCGTTCAATTGCAGCCACAAAATCTTTTTCTATAATATGTACTCTAGCCCATATTATCTGCGTTCGCGCCCATTGATATTTTTCGCCAATGTCACTTAAAATAGAGTCGCTTTTTTTCAAATGTAGTTTAGCTCTGTCTACTTTATTTTCATCTATCTCAATCATAGCCAGAACTCCGAAACTTTGCCCCTCCTCCCCGCGTACACCCAATTCACGAGCCAAATCAATAGAGCTTTTTATATGATTTCTAGCTTGCACCATATCTTTCTGCATAATAAATAACTCTGCAAAACGGCGATCAAGTTCTGGCGTAAAATCACGAGCATTGGCTTCTTCAAAATAGTGTCGGCTGTTATTAAGATGTTGATAGGCCAACTCTGTTTGATTCGTACATAAATAAACCGCCCCTAAATTACTATGGAAAACACCTAATCCCCATAATGAACCACCCGATCTCTCTAAATTATGCAGCCCATTTTGATAAAAAGTCGTAGCATCGTCCAATCGGCCTTGATTAAGGGCTATTCCACCCAGATTATTTTCTGCTATAGCACTATTATAAACATCACCAATCTGGTGGAAAATGTTATGTGATAAATTGTAATATCGGTCAGCTTTTGTCCATTGCCCCATATAAAAATAGGCGTTAGCAATTTCATTATAAGAGATAGCTTGCCCATAAATATCTTTTACTTGTTCATATAAGTTGAACCCTTTTTGAAAATGCTCAATAGCATTAGCACTGTCACCGCGTACACGAATAACTATTCCTTGCAAATTATAGCTGCGAGCTAGTACAGGTAATTGATCGGTTTTTTTGGCAATGCATTGAACACGTTTGCAAAGAGATAAAGCCAAATCATATTTGCCCTGTCTCGTATTTATCAACCCCGCAATCAACATCAACTCAGCACCAACGGCCGTTTCCCCCACACCCTCCACCTTCAATCCCCGATCGATCCATTCCAACGCTGGCGGATACTCCCCCTGCAACTCGTATGATCGCGCAAACCAGCGACACGCATTCGCTTGCGCGTTCCCGTCCGCCTGCTCTTCCGCCAATGCCAACGCATTTGCCAAATGATCTCGCGCCGTATCATACTGCCCAATTGAGGTGAGCAGTTCGCCCAACGCCAGATGAATTGTTCGCCGCTCAACGGCCGTGTTTACCCGTAAATTTTCCGCCTGTGCCGCTTCCGCACAATGCAACGCCTTATTAAAATGCTCAATTGCCTGATGATTGGCAAACAGTTGTTTCGCCCGCTCCCCCGCCTGCAAATAATACCCCAACGCCCGCTCCCACTCCTCAGCGATGAAGGTGTGATACGCCAATTGGTCGATCAACTCCGGCTGTAACGCCTCCAGCGCGTCGGCGACCACGCGATGCAGTCGTTTTCGCTGGGCGTAGAGCAACGTCTCATACGTCACCTCATGAGTGGTGTTGTGGCGGAAAAGGTATGCCAGATGGGGCATCGGCTCGGTTAGATTGATGAACTCACGAGCGGCCATTTCGGCCGTTTCCATCTGTAATTCAGACGTATCTGGATGGCGGGGATGGGAGGGATGCAACAGGTTGAAAGCAAATCGCCGCCCGATTACGCTGGCAACCTTTAAGGTTAATTTATGTGTTTCAGGCAGGCGGTCAATACGGGATAGAACCGTGCCGTGAATGGAACTGGGGATGTTGAGATGAACGGCCGTTAAATCCGCCCCTTCCACGATCACCCACTCATCCCCCTGCGGTTTGACCAAACTAGCCCGTCGCAACGCATCAAAAGTCTTATCAGAAATACTGATCATGCCGTCAGGACGAGGGGCGATCTGCTCCAGTTCTTCCAATGTTTCCAGCAACTCCTCAATAAAGAACGGGTTGCCATGCGCCTTTTCAGCGATTAGCGAGACGAGTAACGTCGTCGGTTTTTTACCCAATCGCCCTTCAATTAACGCTGCCATCCCTTCCCGTGACAGTTCATCCAGTGACAAGATATTGATGTAAGCAAGATCGTCTAGTTCAGGAATTTCTACTTTTTCGCTTGACGGCCGTTCCAACAACAACATCACCACCGCATGAGAGCCAATCGCCCGCGCCAACGCCAATGTCAACGCCCGCGAAGCCTCATCCATCCATTGAATATCTTCGATCAGTAGCAACAAGGGCTGTTCATGCGCCCACGATTGCACGATCTCGACCAATAGTGAAAACAACGCTTGTTGGCGTAAACTAGGATCGAAAGCGGCCGTTGTCGGATTATCCTCAATTGGCAGCCCTAATAAATCGCCTAGCAGTGGCAGACGCAGCTCCCATTCAGGATTAAAATGGTGTAGCGTTTGTTCCAATTGAGCGATTTGTTCATCCACGTTGAGTCCGTCATCGTGGATGGCAACGCCTAGAATCGTACGAAAAACTTGCGTCCATGGGGTGTACGCTGTGTCTTGAGAGACGCTTTGGCAGATACCAACCGCCAGATACGCCTTTTGTGCCGCCGCCCGTTTTGCGAACTCAGCGGCGAGATGACTTTTGCCTGTGCCAGCCCCGCCGCTGAGTTTTACGATTTGTCCGTGACCGCTCATCGCTCGCTCGGCAATCGTTCGTAATTGTGCCAATTCTGGTTCGCGGCCAACGAGCGGCAATGTGTACCGCCCCATCTCTTGCACACGCTGTCGTCTGCCGATGACGCTGAACACCTCCATCGGCTCATCGCTTCCTTTCATTTGCATCGCGCCTAAGGCGTGGAAGCGGCAGATGGCGGCGGTATCATCAACGATGGCTTGGCTGATGAGGATTTGCCCGGGCGCGGCTTTGCCCATCAAACGGGCGGACATATTGGTCTGGTCGCCCATCATGGCATAGGTGTGGCGCACATCCGCACCGACAGCACCTGTCCACATCAAGCCTTGACTGATGCCGATTTGAACGGCCGTTATAAATCCCAACTCATCTGGCAGGCGGACTAAATCCAACGCGGCGGCCACCGCTCTGGCCGCATCATCATCATGGGCGATGGGCGCACCGAACGAGGCATTAAAATAGCTGCCCTTGTCGCCTATCGGCATTTGTAATAAATTGCCGTCATATTTTCGCAGAATCTGTTGTGCTTGTCGGGTGAAGGCATCCAATTTCATGCCTGCATCATCGTCGTTATCAAAATCAATGCCCCCAAATTTTAAAAAGAGGGAGGCGGCTGGCCGTAATTCAGCCAAAAAGCCGCTACCGCCGCTTATGCGGGCGCAAACGGCGGGCAGCAACCAATTTCGGGTGATGTCATCGGAGAGGGAAAGGTCGGACGGCCACGCTTTTTCGGGGGTGATATTGTCTGGGGGCAGTCGGCCAATGACGGCGAAGTAACGGCCGTTTTTGTCAACGCGCCACTCATGGGTGAATAGATCATTGAAGGCGGAAACGGCCGTTTCGTCCACCAATACCTCGCCCCGATTTGCCAGCTGCTCGCCCGCCGCCACTTTGTCCAGCGTCCCGCCAGCCAGCGCGTCTATAATTTGAATGTCGGGATCGCCAATGGCGAAGCGGCGTGCGGAGCCGACAGCGACAGCCAGTTTGACGGCCATCGAGATGGGCGTGCCAGCAGGGCTGTGAACAGTAGCAAACCGTTCCATCACCACCTGCATCTCCAGCGCACACGTTACCGCCCGACAGCCATCGTCTCCGTCGAGCCAGCAGGTGATGGAATCCCCCGCAAACACGATCACACTGCCGCCATACCGATGCAATTTGGCAATCAACGCATCATAGACAGGATTGATTTGGTGCAAAATCTCCTCTGCACCGCGACGGGGGCCGAGTTCACGTAACAATGTGCGCGTTAAGGGGGTGAAGCCAGAAATATCAGCAAATAACGCTGCGCCATTGGTGCGATCTGGCAATTCTGTGTCATTTTGCAATGCCAGCCGCCGATCCATCGGGATAAATGTCTGTAAGTGAGTTGTTATAGGAGCATACTCTTCGTTCATATACAGCATTGTATCACTCTTTGGCGCGGATAATGGGCAGATTAATCACATGTTTATTGTAAAATTCATAACTACTCAGCGTATCTTCTCAGTATTCTGGGGAGACTCGACAAATTTTCCTAATGATACTCGTGTAAAATAAAGTGCTGATGAAATTTGTCAAGTCTTGCCCCCAATTTTTTGAGAAGATACCGTTACGATTAGTTAAGCCGAAGGCGTGCTCATTGTAACGAAGGCAGGAATCCACACTCCTCAAAAAAATGGATTCCCGCCTAAAAGAGTTTACCCTCACGAAGGTGGGGGCGAGAATGACAAGTCTGGGAGTTAAATAAATCCTCACTCCTATGTTGAGTCATATAAAATCTGCGTTTATCCTGAAAATCTGCGTCCCATCTCCCCCCTAAATCAAAGCGTCAGTTCCACGAATCAACTTTCAAGCTGGCGGGGCAGCTGGCGGATAGACCCGTCAGCGTGACCGTTCCGATTCCCGAACTGCCAACCGTCACCGATTGCGAGAGGGGCGTATTGCCCATAAGGAAATGGACGGTGACAGTTCTCCCAGTGACTGGATTCCCATCATCTGCCAGCACGATGGTGAACTCTCCATCTGGTAATGTGCAGACACCAGCCCCATTGTTTTCCCCGACGCTATTGCTGACCACAACCCCTTCCCTGCCAGATTCCGTCAATAACTGCCCCGTGAACCCGCCAGTGATATTGGCAAAATATAAAACGAGTATTGAACCAAATTGTGTCAAAATGGCGACGATCACAATCGCTACCAACAGTAACACCAACATATATTCTACTAATCCTTGTCCTTCTTCCCGTTTGGGTATACGTATAAGCCTCATATTCCTCCTATTGTGCAAAGTTGCAAACTTGCAAAGCTGCACACCTGTACACTTGCACACCTGCACACTTGCTACTCCACTCCCTTCTCCAATCGCCAATACTGCATCAAACCCAAGCCGTCAACATGATGGCCGCTGATGGTGGGCAGGCTGATGGCGTAGCGGGGGGATTGTAATAGGGGGAGTGTGGGGATGTCGGCCGCCCATAATTCTTGTTGCTGGCGGTAGATGTCCAGACGCACGGCCGTTTCTATCTCTTCTCTCCCCGCTTCCACTAATCGCGCCATTGGTGTACTTTCGTAATTTGAATAATTATTACACGGTTCATCTTTCTCATTGCGGACATCGCGGATGAAGAAATCCATCCAACTGCTCGCATCAAGATACGCCACCGGCTTATCGGGCGCACGCCAGCCCAGCAGATAGGCGGGATAATTGCATTGGGCGATTTGATTGCGGTACACATCCCAACTTGCGCTCTCCAGCGTGACGCTGAACACGGCCGTCTCTTCCAATTGGCTTTTAAGGGCGATGGCATACGCTTCCTCACGGTCGCTGTAACGGCCGTCGTTCAAATAATGCAAGGTAATCGGCAGCGGAACCGCTTCGCTGTATCCCGCCTGTCGCAATAGAGCGCGTGCTTGATCGAGATCGCGCTGGGGAAAAACGGCCGTCGCCCCCGGCACGCCATCCAACACCGGGCTGTAGAGCGGAGCGCGTGACTGTTGGAAAACGGCCGTTGCCAACGCCTCCCGATCCACCGCCAGCGCAGCCGCCTGCCGCACCTGTTTCTTGTCCCATGGCGGCACACTTTGATCAAAAATCAGATAACTTTTGAACCCCGACGCGCCCATCCAGCCCGAAAAAGCCGCTTGATCGGCCAGCGCGAGATACTCACTGTACGGCAATCCCGTCCACGCCATATCAACCGAATTGAACTCGACCAACGAGCGGCGGAGCGCGTCCGCATCATCAAAAAAGCGGAGTTGGATAGCGGGGAAGGCGGGCGCACCCATCGGCCAATCGGGATTCGCTTCCAGCCGCATCATCTCTCCCGCCGCCCATTCAGTGATGCGATACGCGCCGATGCCGCCGCAGGTGCTGCCCAAATCCTCCGTTGCCGCGTAGCACTCTTGGCTGATGGGAAAGTAGGGCGGGGTAGCGAGCAGGCTGGGGAAGAGGCCGAGCGGCTCTTGCAAGATGAATTTGACCGTCTGCGCGTCCACGACCTGCACCGCGTCATTATCTGCAAACCCATCGCCGTCGCTATCTTTGAGATACGCATTGATGAGATAGCCCCCTTGTCCGACGCGGGCGCGGTCTATCGACCATTTTATGTCGGTGGCGGTGAAGGAACGGCCGTCTGGAAAGTGTAACCCTTCGCGCAGCGAGATGGTGTACTCCAGCTTATCCTCAGAAATGATGGGGAATTCAGCTGCCAGCACGGGGATGAGCGTGTTGTCTTCATCCACGCCGTACAAGCCGCTCATCACATTCATTTTCACCTCCCAACTGATGAAGTCGGGCGGGGTGGCTGGGTCCATGCTATTGAGATCGCCAACGATGCCGATAACCAGTTCCTCAGCCGCCGTGCCAACGCGGGATTCGCCCGCGTCAATATCGGTGGAGGGGAGGAGATAGGCGATGAGCTGCTCCGTCATTATTCCTGTATCGCGCATGGCAGTGATCGCTTCGTTTAACCGTTGGCGCAGGGGATTGTTATCGGCAGCGATGGCGATCCCGTAGGCGCGGCTCTCTATCCAGCCGTCGCGTCCGCCGCCGCCGATCCGCATCAATTGATCGGGATAGCGGGCGACGAATGCGTCGGCGATATAATTATCGGCGATGACGATTTCTATTTCTTCGTTGGTGAGGGCTTGAAAAGCGGCCGTCGCTGTCTCGTACTCATGGATTTGGGCGGTGGCGGCTTGGGCGGTACGCAGGCTGTGACTGTTTTTCTGTACGCCAACGGCCGTTTGCGCTCCAATATCGGCCGCGCTCAGCAACTCCTTCTCGTCGGCCAGCACGACGGCGACTTGTCCGATTTCTAAATACGGCTCGGTGTAAACTATCCCGTCAACGGGGGGATCGGTGATGAGCAGATGCGCCATCACGCCGTCAAATGTGCCGTCTTTCACCAATTCGTACACCCCTTCTTGCGGTGTGGCGATAAAATCATACGCAAAATCAGCGGCGATGGCATCGAGCAGATCCCGCTCTAATCCGCGAATGGAGCCGTCGGCGGCTAAAATGGTATAGGGTGGCAGCGGCGCGTCGGTGACGATGAGTAAG
>WFSA01000275.1 GCA_015486215.1 Anaerolineae bacterium
CCCTAACCCTCCCCCGAAGGGGGAGGGAACTTGCTCCCTCTCCCTTTGGGAGAGGGTTGGGGTGAGGGTAAAACTCCAAAGTTAAATGGGTAAGTTATTTAAGGCTCATTCCTAAGTGTGTTTCATTTCAGTAGAAGTGACTGTCACGGGGGCGAACGGGCTTTGTTTAGCTAAAACTATGCGCCCCGTGACTGTCACGTTGGTTCAACTCATTTGAAACACACTCAAGTGAAATACACTTATTGTCAATTAACAGATGTTGATTGTCAATGGGACGTATTACTCATTTGCTGTGCCTATAAGTCCTAAACTGGCTCGATAAACCGTTAATTGCTTTTTTCTGCCTAATTCGAGCGTGATTATGTTCCAGCCATCATAAATCTGCAGCATCGCTTCATCTGTTGTTATCTTACCAGCCAGATATTGAGTTAATGCGACATCAAGTATATCGTGTTGGTAACGGACATTTTGCGGTACGCGTAAGTCAAGAGCCATATTAGAATTATGTAAGCTCACTCCAATTGCGCCTAAATATCGGGCAACGGCCGTTTCGCTCATGCCGGCTACCATCCATAAATCACGATTGTTAAATTGTGAAATACGGTAAGGGTTGAACCCTGTTTCTCCGATGGTAACATCCACATTAGCTTGTGCGGGTTGGCTCATATAAGATAAGAAGGCGTAGGCGGCCTCTTTTTCAGCTTCGGCAACGGCCGTATTTACCCCTCCCGACCAACCGCCAAAAGCGGCAAACGGCGCATGGTTCACATCCCCTAAAGCGTAAGGGCAAAGCGTGCGGTCACAATCAGTCAACTCCATCGTCTCACGATTTAACACTTGGGTTGATCCCGGCAGAATTACGGCACCAAATGTGTCAGCAACTTGAGAATCTGGCTCGATGGCTAAAGTGCCAATGTCTCCCCAATCAATAGATAATGCACATCGTCCAGAGACAAACAGAGAGCGGGTATCCCCTACATCTAACGATAATTCATCAGGCGGTCCATATAATGTTGTTTCTTTGTATATCTCAAGTGCTTGAGCAAAAGCATCATTATTGACTAAGGGTTCCATCGTTTCTGTATTAAAAAATGCACCCTGTCTAGTGCCATGACTTTGCAAATATGAGGCTGCAATAGACCAGAACATCCAATGGGATTGCGCCCCTGCTGTTTTGGCAATACATGAGCCATAATCTGGCTCGCCATCGCCGTCAAAATCTTGTCCATGCAATGTGCGTGCCACATCCAGATACGCTTCCCATGTGTCTGGCGGCTGTAATCCCGCATTTTCTAATAGATCGGCACGATAGTAAACCATCTGAAAATCACCATCCAATGGAATGGTATAGATGCGTCCCTGATAGGTGGCACTAAAATCACGGTAAAAGGGGGCGATGTCATCCCATTGAATGGCTTTGTCGGCCTCAATGCGCGGTGTTAGCTCTTCTAAATAATTAGCTAAAATGTAATCAACAGACCATTGCGCTCCGTATACATAGGCGTGATACGTATTTTGCCCTGTAGACATATCTCGCCACATGGTGTCATACAGTTCATCAAAAGGAATGGCTTCAATTTCAACGTCAGCCCCTGTCAACGCCTCAAAATCAGGAGCGCGTCGTATGAGCGGCTCGGCAATTTGCGGCCCATCCATCGTTAATAACCGAATGGTTATGCCGTCAAAACGGCCGTTTTCTACTATTGGCTGTTCTATCGCAGGAACGGCCGTCGCCACTGTCTCTAATGGATCGATTGACGTACTGCACGCACTCAATCCCAGCAAAGTGAGCATTATGATCAAAATAAATAACGGCCGTTTTAGCATCTTCATTTCTATTCGTATCTCTTTGGGAATTTCTGTGATTTTGAGCAGCTCGTGATGTATTCAGAGAACACAGTTGCTGTCCATAATAGTTAATGGGAGTATCTTCTCAGTATTCTGGGGAGAGTTGACAAATTTTCCTAATGATACTCGTGTAAAATAAAGTGCTGATGAAATTCGTCAAGTCTTGTCCACGATTTATTGAGAAGATACTAATGGGAGAATAAAAAACGGGTTGCATACTTGATTACTTTTACCCATTCACTTTAAAATCCATTACAATCAAGCAAAACGATAAACTCTATCGGGAGGGTATATGAATAATGCTAAAAAGGCAAAAAGAGTCGATTAAGATTATCGCTTTGTCTAGGGCGATTGGGCGACCACAAGGGAGCCCCTACAGGAGTAGATTGTAGGGGCGCGGCCTTGTGCCCACCCTCAAAGTGCAAAGATCATCTTGCATAAAATGAATCATGTCGAAAATTGAGTTGATCTTGTTTTGAAATTGGACACTGATCACGCTGATTTCACCGATTTTGTTCTTTTTATCGTAACATCTCAATAAATTGGGGCAAAGACTTGACAGGTTTCATAAGAGTCTCGCGTTTTACACGAGAGTATTATAGAAAACCTGTCAAGTCTCCCCGAAATTTTGAGAAGATACTTTTTACCTGTGTTCAGATGTGCAATCCGTGTCTGATTTTTGGGTATGCAATCGCCCTATCGTTTTGTCGTAACATCTCAATATTTCGGGGTGAGTACAACAAATTAAGAAAGGAACAAATTGCGTCAGTCAAGTCAATCTGTTCTTTTCCAAATCTGCTGTACCCATGTCCCCAATTTTTTGAGAAGATACGTTTTGTCCATATTGCAAAATTTACCTAATTGAGTAATCATTCATTATGAATCAACTTATTTTCACAAAATGGCTTGCCCCCGTAAAGTCATGGGGGATATTCCTTTTACTCCTTCTTCTCTCTATTTTTATCTTACTGCCTCACCGCGCCGCCGCCCAAGAAAATTCCCGTATCAACATTAGCATAGAAGCGGGATTTGATAAGTATTATAAGGAAGGGGAGGCGGTTCCCGTCTATGTGACCGTTTCTAATGAAGGAACGGCCGTTGATGGGTATATTCAAATCACAGCAAAAGCAGTCTCCAATGATGGACTTCTCTACCGCGCCCCAGTCACCCTTGCCACACAATCCAATAAGCGGATCGACATTCCCGTGCAATTTGCAAGACAAATAAACGGATTACGCGTTGAGCTATGGGATGGCAACACCCTTCTGGCAGCCGCAGAAACAGACGGCACGCTTAAATTCGTGACAAGAGATACTTTCTTATATGGCGTTGTTACCTCGTCCATCGGTGACTTTGATTTTTTAGAGAGGGCAAACGGCCGTTTTACCAATGCTGAAGTCGCCTATCTAACCATCGCCGATCTGCCCCAAATCGCTCCCGTTTGGAGTGGGTTGGATATGCTCATTTTTGACGATGTGGACACCGCCGCTTTAAGCACCGTCCAACAGGCAGGGTTGAACAGTTGGCTGGAAAATGGCGGCCAATTGATGATTACAGGCGGGGCAGGATGGCAAAAGACAACGGCCGTTTTCTCCGACATCCTGCCCGTCACCGTCCACGACACCGCCGCCGTTGACGATCTGTCCACCCTATCGGAACGATTCGCCCTGCCATTCCGTGACGAAGGGCCGTATCTGCTCAATAAAAGCAGCTTACAAACAGGCGGCGAGCTACTTTTGCACCAAAACGGGCAACCCCTTCTCGCCCGCCGCGCCATTGGTGCTGGCCATCTCTACTTTTTGTCGCTCGACCCCAAACTCGCCCCCTTGCTCGATTGGGATGGCGCACCGTTAATATGGGAAATGCTGCAAAACGATACGCCAGAAAATCCGCATACATGGGAACGCGGATTTCAAACGCTTTATGCAGCCGAGTCGGCCGTCAGCCTCCTTCCCTCCCTCGCCCTGCCGTCAACCTTCCTGCTCATCTTCTTTCTTTTCCTCTACATTAGCACCATCGGCCCTGTCAACTACATTGTTTTGCGCCGACGCGACGACCTTGCCCGCGCTTGGATAACCATCCCCGTCATTTCGCTTGGATTTTCCGTCATAGCGTACTTCATCGGCTTTCAACTCAAAGGAAACGATACCATTATCAACGAATTATCAGTATTGATAGGGCATACAGAAACGGAAACAGCACGGGTTGAATCGATAATCGGATTATATTCACCCCGTCGTGATACATACGATCTTGTCTTCCCCTATAACACCGTTGCCGTTCCACTTGATGTAACGGCCGCCATACCGATGGCATCCGTTATGACCGATTCCTCATCACGGATAGACTCCATCGCTCGTGACACAACATTGACGATGGAAAATGTGCGCGTGGATATTGGTAATATGGAACTATTTACGGCAAAAAGCTATCAGCCAATGCCTGCCATCAGCGGGCATGCCACGCTGACACGGGGGGATGGAGATGCGCTGCTCAATGTGGTATTGACAAATGAAAGCGATATACAGCTCGAAAGAGCGACCTTGATAATTGGCAGTCGTGTGTATGAGATGGATGATTTTGGGGATGACGGCCGTATAACCTTTAGCCGCACCTACGCCTCCGCTCCCGTTAATTTACACGATCTCTCCATCTTCCAATCTGCCAGCGATCACCCACTACAAGATAATAATGAAGTTATTCTACGAACCGCAGCTTACTATGATGATATCATCCTGCGTGCTCAATATGAATTGATAAATGCCATAGAGCCTGAACGCGATTACTCATCCACCGTAATGCCGCTCTACCAATACCGCACCGATACCATCACCTTGCTCGCTTGGGCAGACGAAAGCCAACTCAACAGCACGCTTGCCGATGAAAAAGCAACCGTCTACCATACCACACTCTACTTGATTGATATTCCGTTGATGATTGCAGAGTAGGGCGATTGCAACCTCGCCTTAATTCGTGATCGAAAATCGAAAAAACCGATCACGAAATATGATCACGACAATCATAACGCATAAATTCCCCACAATCCACATGTTATGTCAATTGCGGATCTGCTAAAAACGGTGTAAATTTGGAATTTAACAGTGCGATTTGGAGATTGCAATCGCCCTAGTATAGCTTGGCGGAAGTTCTTAGATGATATACGCTGCCTGTATCGGGAATCGGAATTCCCGATACCTATCTGGTGGAGCGTTGCGGGAATTCCGATTCCC
>WFSA01000276.1 GCA_015486215.1 Anaerolineae bacterium
CCCGTTTTGCCGATATTTGAGTTTTGTCGTCCCCCACCCTAACCCTCCCCCGAAGGGGGAGGGAACTTGCTCCCTCTCCCTTTGGGAGAGGGTTGGGGTGAGGGTAAAACTCCAAAGTTAAATGGGTAAGTTATTTAAGGCTCATTCCTAAGTAAATCTATTAGCATATCAGACCTGCGAAAGCAGGTATCCATTTTCTTTTAGCAATGTGGATTCCCGCCTTTGCGGGAATGACAATGGAATTATTTATTCAGTGCTGTATTTAAGACAACTATTCTGGAAAACAAATTGACTTTTGCTTGTAACGCCTCAGTCATTACCGAAACATAGCTATTGCAGGTTAAATTCATAACCTTTGGCCTGCATCATCATTGACACGCGGGAGAGACCCATATGCCGCAAAGTTTAACGAAAAAAATAAAAAGTATTGATTATATAGCGACCATATTATGGTTGTTTAGAACTGGTATTATCCTTCTTGTTATATGGGGTACATTTGCCAAAATAGCCTTAGGGCGCGGCAACGCTTATACAGCCTCCGATTGGGCTGACTTTGTAGTTGCTGGTTTATCACAAGGCAGTTTATACGCCCTAATCGCTTTGGGTTACACAATGGTCTATGGCATTTTGTTCATGATCAATTTTGCTCACGGCGAATTCTTTATGTCAGGGACATTGACCGCAACAGTCCTTGTCGCCATCCCGCTAAGCACATCAGGATTTTTAGATAAATATCCAATTTGGGGATTATTATTGATATTCGTGGTCTCGATGATCGTTTCTGTCGGGATTGCGCTATTAACCGAGCGCGTCGCTTATCGCCCATTGCGTACCGCCCCCCGCCTTATCCCTCTCATCACCGCCATTGGAGCCTCCTTTTTCTGGCAATACTTTTTTCGCGGCTTATATGGTTCCAGCATTATCCCGTTCCCCAAAATGGAAATTTTCACGGGCAACTATGCTATATTTGGCTTTGAGATATTGAAAACACGGGCTGTTGTCATGGTCTCATCCATCATTGTGATGATTGGCTTAAATCTGTTCATCACGCGCACAAAAATGGGCAAAGCGATTCGCGCAGTGGCAGAAAATAAAGATGTCGCCGCTTTGATGGGGATTGATGTGGATCGCGCCATTGCGATGACATTTATGATTGGTGCATCAATGGCTGGCTTTGCCGGCATTTTATACGCCATCATGTTCCGTCAAGTGAACTTTTTCATGGGATTTATTCCCGGTATCAAAGCGTTCACAGCGGCCGTTTTGGGCGGCATCGGCAGTATTCCCGGCGCAGCGTTGGGCGGACTTTTCTTGGGTGTGATCGAGTCAATTGGACCGCCTCTTTTCTTGGAAGGGTTAAATTTATCCGGCGCACATCAACTGAAAGACGTGATCGCCTTCACCATGCTGGTATTGGTCTTGATTTTCCGCCCGCAAGGTATCATTGGCGAAGCGTTAGCCGAGAAAAAGGCATAGGGGGATAAGATGAAAAAATTTGACGCAAAAGAAAACGCTAATATCGGATTATTAGCTGGCATTATCGCTCTAAGTGTCAGTGTAATTGGAATGGTAGAAGCATTCGATCAACGTGACATCATCACAGATTATTTTTCATTGGGGCAGTTGTTGCTATTTGCTGCACCGATGATAGCTGGCTACTATGTTGCTGTCCGCTATGAAAGAGATGCAAACAAAGTGATCCTATCAAGCGGTGCATTTGCGGGCTTTTTATCGGCTATTCCACTTGTCGGCTTGCTCGGATTAACCTCTATTTGGCCGACTATCCGTGATTCGTTCGTCAATATCTCGCCCGATTTGCTCGAAATTTTAACCGCTGGGCAAAAACTTAGCATTGGCGGGGTACGGTTATTGATCTTAATGTCGGCAATGGGAGCGATTGGGGCGGTCATTTATTTGATACCGACCAAATATATACGGCCGTTCTTCTTTGCCTTTTTCCTTACATTAGGTCTCGGTGTCTTCTCTGATGTATTACTCAATATCTTGCGCCCGATGCTTCCGCGTGCGATATTACGCTTCTTATTTGGCACAAAAGGGATCACACTGGCAACGACCATCATCGCCTTTATCATCGCCCTTATCAGCGTTATGTATTGGGATGCAACAGGGCAAGATAAATACCAAAAGTGGAAAGCGGAACAAACGACCGCTCAACGCAGCACCACACAAAAAGCAAGCGTCGGTGCAGGCATGTTGCTCCTGCTCGTCCTTCCCCTCATTCTCGGCACCTATTTAACCGAAGTGGTTGATAATGTCGGCCTGTACATTTTGATGGGATTCGGTTTGAACATCGTCGTCGGCTTTGCTGGTCTACTTGACTTAGGCTACGTCGCCTTCTTCGCCATCGGTGCGTATACGATGGGCATATTGACCTCCACAGGCGGACTCGGCGGCGCACATTTGAGTTTCTGGGTCGCCTTGCCGATTGCCGTTGGCGCGGCCATCATCGCTGGTGTCATACTCGGCATTCCCGTATTAGGAATGCGCGGCGACTATCTGGCTATCGTCACACTCGGCTTCGGCGAAATCATCCGCGTATTGGCGACCTCCGACCTCCTAAAAGAGACTATCGGCGGCGCACAAGGCGTTTTACAAATCCCCAAACCGCAGCTTATGGGATACGCCCTCATTCAGCCGCAACAATCCTATTATCTCATCCTAGCTGGTGTCATTGTGGCCATATACGTCTCATGGCGGATGCGTGATTCCCGTGCTGGCCGCCGCTGGATGGCGATGCGCGAGGATGAAGATGTGGCCGAAGCGATGGGTATCCATCTCATCAGCACAAAATTGCTCGCATTTGGCATGGGTGCGGCATTCTCTGGCTTGGCAGGGGCAATTTTTGCTGCCCGCTTAGGGTCAGTTTTCCCGCACAGTTTTAGCTTGCTCATCTCCATCAACGTATTAAGCCTCATCATCGTCGGCGGCATCGGTAGTTTACCCGGTGTTGTTGTCGGCGCATTGGTGCTGGTCGGCCTGCCCGAACTATTACGCGAATTTGCTGAATATCGCATGTTGCTCTATGGCGCATTACTCGTCGCCATGATGCTTGTTCGCCCAGAAGGATTGTGGCCGTCATCCATCAGCAAACGTGAGCTGACTGACAATAAATAATTAGCAATGAACAATTGTTCATTGTTCATTGTTACTCAAGGATTACTTATGCCTTTACTAGAATCAAAAAAGATGGTGAAACGCTTTGGAGGATTAACGGCCGTCAGTGACTTTTCTTTCAGCCTTCCCGAACGATCCATCATCAGCATCATCGGCCCCAACGGTGCGGGCAAAACTACATTTTTTAACTGCATCACCGGCTTCTACCAATTTGACGAAGGAGATGTTATTTTTGACGGCAAATCACTCAAAGGATTAATGCCCGATCAAGTGACACGGCTCGGCATCGCTCGAACGTACCAAAATATCCGTCTCTTTCCCCAAATGACGGCCATTGAGAACATTCTCGTCGGCTTAGAGCCACAATTACACTCCTCATGGATAGGAGCCATCTTCCAAACGGTCAACACCCGCAAAGAAGAAGAGGAGGCGTTACACGAAGCAGATCGCCTTCTCAAATTTGTCGGCTTGACGGGCAAAGGGGATGGCTTGGCACATAATTTATCCTATGGTGATCAGCGGCGGCTGGAAATCGGCCGTGCATTGGCTGGCAAACCGAAATTGCTGTTACTCGACGAACCAACTGCGGGCATGAACCCGAACGAAAGCGCGGAAACGACTGAATTCATCCGCCGTCTGCGTGACGATTTGGGCATAACTGTGCTGATGATCGAGCATGATATGCGCGTTGTGATGGGCATATCGGAACATATTACCGTGCTGGATTACGGCAAGAAAATCGCCGAAGGATTGCCCGCCGAAATTCAGAGCAATCCATTGGTAATTGAAGCGTATCTGGGAAAGGGCGCGGCCGCCAGCGCGACGATTGATATTCCTGCAAAAGAAGAGGGAGCGTAACGATGGCCTTACTTGAAGTCAAAGATGTACACGCATATTATGGTAACATTCAAGCACTTGAAGGCATATCGCTGACAGTCAATGAGGGTGAAGTGGTCTCCCTCATTGGCGGTAATGGTGCTGGAAAAACGACCACCTTACGCGCAATCAGCGGCTTGATGCCACTGCGCTCAGGCTCCATCATCTTTGATGGTGAAGATTTGAGCAAATACAAAGCGCATGAACTCGTCAGCAAAGGGATTGCGATGGTTCCCGAAGGGCGCGGCGTTTTTGCCCGTCTGACAGTTGAAGATAATCTCGATATGGGCGCGTACCATCGGAATGATAAGGATGGAATCGCTGCCGATATGGAGCGGATGTACGTCCTGTTTCCCCGCTTGAAAGAGCGGCGCACACAGTTGGCCGGCACGATGAGCGGCGGCGAGCAGCAGATGTTAGCCACCGCCCGCGCCATGATGTCTCGTCCACGCTTGCTGCTGATGGATGAGCCGTCTATGGGGCTTGCACCTGTATTGGTGGAACTGATTTTCTCGACGATTGCGGAGATTCAAAAGGAAGGGGTCACGATTTTGCTGGTGGAGCAGAATGCTCACATGGCGTTACAAGTGGCTGATCGCGGTTATGTGTTGCAAACGGGCGAAATTGTGTTGAGCAATTCGGCGAAGGTGTTACAGCATGATCCGATGGTGCAGAAAGCGTATTTGGGTATTGATTAACGAAAGATAAGTATCTTCTCAATAAATCGTGGACAAGACTTGACAAATTTCATCAGCACTTTATTTTACACGAGTATCATTAGGGAAATTTGTCAAGTCTCCCCAGAATACTGAGAAGATACAAAAATAACGTAAAATGGGGCGACCTGACGGGTCGCCTCTACGATTATTTCCCTAACAGTTCAGATCCAGCGGGCAATAGTGCCGCCGCCAATAGTATTTTTAAAATATCGCTGGGAATAAACGGCATCGCGCCGAGTGTGAACGCTTGTTGCCAGCTCGTGAATTGTGCCAGCCAGAGCAGGCCGAAGAGGGTGATAACGGCCGTTCCCATCAACATCATCCCCGCCGTGCGCTCGAACGTGCGATCCCATCCCCGCTCTGCCAGCGAGCCGACGACGAGCGCGGCGGCCGCAAAGCCGACAAGATAGCCAGCTGTTGGACCGAGAAAAACGGCCGTTCCTCCCATCCCGCCCGCGAAAAAGGGCATCCCCATCGCCCCCTGCATCAAATAAGCAAGAACAGCACCCACGCCCAAGCGTGAGCCGAGCAAAGCGGCGATGATCAGCACGCCAAAAGTTTGTCCTGTAATGGGCACAGGGAGGATGGGAAAGGTGATTTGGGCAGTCATGGCGATAAGCCAACTGCCCGCCGCCATCAGAATGATAGAACGAGTTATTCCTGTTTGCGGCCACATTTTATTGACCAATACATCACTGTTTATTTGAATTTGCATCTTTATTTCTCCTTGATACGCGTTGCGAACTTACACGTTCAAAACTGGGCGATTCAGCGGATTGCCCCTACAAAACAATGCGTAGGGGTGATCCGCTGGGTCACCCAAAAATTACGAAATTTATTTTATTACCAATGAACGTAACTTCTCAAAAAGTTGGGGTGACTATAACGGGTGAAAGAAATAAACAGATGTTTCCTCGACTGCACCATCTGTTTATTTCCATAATCTGTTGTAGTCATGCTAAAAGCAAAATAAACACCCTGCTTTATTGAGAAGATACCAATGAACCATATCAAACCCACCATCTATAACACAGAACAAAGACAGAAGTCACTTAAATAAAAAAAGCGTGTGACAACTACTCAGCCTCTCTGGAGATCGCTTCAATTTATTGTCGTTATAGCTCAATCACTCAGAGGAAATTGAACCAAATTTTTCAGTAGAAGTGACAGCCACGGGGCGCAGGATTTCGGGTAAACCAGGTCCATTCGCCCTGTGACAGTCACTTTGATTCGATTCATTCGAAACAGACCCACATAAAAAAACATGTTACACTTTGCCACATTTTTTATATAGATAAGGAATAAGACTTTATTAACTTACCCGTTTTGCCGATATTTGAGTTTTGTCGTCCCCCACCCTAACCC
>WFSA01000277.1 GCA_015486215.1 Anaerolineae bacterium
AGGCATGACCTCTATCTCTGATTATTTGTTGCAGGAATCGGAATTCCCGCAACCTCATACCAGACAAGTATCGGGGATTCCGATTCCCGATACAAGCATGACCTCTATCTCTGATTATTTGTTGCAGGAATCGGAATTCCCGCAACCTCATACCCAGACAAGTATCGGGGATTCCGATTCCCGATACAGGCATGACCTCTATCTCTGATTATTTGTTGCGGGAATCGGAATTCCCGCAACTCCCATAAATAGGTATCGGGAATTCCGATTCCCGATACAGGCGGCGTATATCATCTAAGAACTTAGGCCAAGTTATACTAGTACACGCTGGCGGATGTTTAATACTAGCCTTCGACAGGCTCAGCCTCCGCTATAATTGCAGAAGAACTTCCGCCAAGCTATACCAGGGGATTGCGTTGAGCAGTATATACAGTTGCTTACACGCCCTCTAGCTCTTTACTCTAGCTTCCCTTACTTTTTGCGCGGGTGGAGGGTGAAGTAGGCGACAAAGGCCATCACGATATAGGCGGTTGTTTTGGGCATCATAAATTTGCCGACGCTGGGATGGGTATGCACGAAAAGGATGACGGGGATGTAAAACCCATAGGAGATGAGGATTAACGCGCCGATCCAGATGAAGGGGGTATCTCGTTTGGGGAGTGCGTCACGCAAGAGCAGGAAGGCTACGCCTCCTTGCACCAATAGGGGGATATTACGATAAAGTGACCATGGCCATGATAGAGTGGCCGAGTTCCATGCGTTGGCGGCTGGGATGAAGATGAGCAACCGCGCTGCCGCTGCCGCAAAGAGCAGATAGCTGAACCATGTATACGGCCGTTTGAACCGCTCATGCCATATCATCACCAATACCGCATAGAAAAGGGAGATGGTGATTGAGGTAAAGAGAACGCCGTACCCTATCAAATTCCATGATGTATTGCCGATGACGAGCGTGTCGGAGTAACCCAGCCCGCGTATAAAAATACGGAAGCCGACGTGTGCGGTATCCCCTAGTGCGAGTAGAAAAAATGCCCAGAGGAAAAGAGTGCCTAACGGCCGTTTCTCCTTCACAACATCGTCTCGTTTGATAAATAATGCCAATACTAACGCCCAAATAACGATCATATACGTTATATTGAATGTCATTTCCATTAAAATGATTGTTTTCTCAGACATGCTTTTCCTCGTACTTATCACAGCTTGCTCGATCCCTTCAGAGCAACCTGTCATGAAAATGCGGCTAAAAAATTTATCAGGTCTAAAAAGCGGGTAATGTCGCATTATTAGGCCGAGAAGCACCTTTTAACCGATGTAAACGATATGCCGAATTGGGTTGAGAGATGTGATAAAAACGGCCGTTATATGGAGCAAAAAAACCATCATTTACACCCCTTAAATCATAGCGATATTTCGCTATTTGACGAGTGTCTACAAATCTACACACGAGTAGAGAAGCAAAAATATACATTTATATGTATACATATGCAAAGAGGTACTATTCAGAGTATGAGCTAATCTCTTAATATCTTATGAGCGATATTCTTGTATGGTGTACAAGGACTTTTTTCGCAGATTCCGCAGATTCCGCAGATTGACGCAGATTCTTACCTTTTTAATCTGTACTACGTATCTTCTCAAAAAATTGGGGACAAGACTTGACAAATTTCATCAGCACTTTATTTTACACGAGTATCATCAGGAAAATTTGTCAAGTCTCCCCAGAATACTGAGAAGATACTGTACTGTACTACTCTGTGAAATCTGCGGATCGTGCTTTTCTGGTTCATTCAGATTAGAAAAATGAACTGATCTACGAGGCGGCTCAGTCGTTGAATTTTGTCTAATCTAACGCTAATGGAATATAGATTACATAGATTTATGTAAATGTAAGATACTATCTATACATCAGCAAACAAGTATTGATACCGTTCCTGCAAAGGCAGGAATCTAAGGGAAAACTCGTAAATAACTGTGGCCAAGGTGACAGGCACTTGCCAAGTGCCTGTCACCTGAAAGTCCAAAGTTAAAAACGAACCTTCCCTAAGGGAGCTTAAAATTTTTTTATGAATGATTCCACTGTACAACCATCACCTCCGCCTTCATTCTTGCACCGGCATGGCGCAAAAATGGTCGCTTTATTGCTGTGGGCAGTAATTGTTGGCGGGTATTATCTGTATTCGCGGCAAAATGAGTTGACTATAGCTGGTAGTTTGACTAAGTTGGCTGAGGTAATGACCAGTAGTTTGTATGGGCCGTTGTTTTATATTTTATTGTATGCGTTACGGCCGTTGCTCTTTTTTCCCGCCACCATTTTGACATTGATGGGCGGTTTTCTCTTTGGCCCCATCGGCATCATCTATACCGTCATCGGCAGCAACGCATCGGCGATGGCGGCGTACACCGTTGGCCGCTACTTTGGCGGCGATCTGTTGAGCGATGACGAAAACAGTAGCGGCCTTCAAAAATATATCGGCCGAATGCGAGAAAATAGCTTTGAGACGGTATTGATTATGCGGCTCATCTTCTTGCCCTATGATTTAGTCAATTACGCGGCTGGCTTCCTGCAAATCAATTGGAAAGCATTTTTGGCGGCAACGGCGATTGGCTCCATTCCCGGCACCATCTCCTTTGTCCTATTAGGCGCATCATTTGGCACGCTGGACGAACTACTCTCTGGAGACATCCATGTCGAACCGATCACCTTCATCTCATCAATTGCCCTCATCGCCATCAGCATCGGCATCTCCCAATACATGAAACGGCGCGAAGGAGCGCGGTAGAAACTGCGAGGCGGCGCACACTTGCACATTTGTACACATAAAACCCTATGAAACCTAAAATAAAAGTCCCCCCCTACGATACATATAACGCAACATTAGTTGATAATGCTCATCCTGCCGATTGGCAGAATCCAACGCCAGACGGCCGTTACAATCTTTTAGTTATCGGCGGCGGCTCGGCTGGGTTGGTTTCGGCCGTTGGTGCGGCTGGATTGGGCGCGAAAGTTGCCCTCGTCGAAAAGCATCTGCTCGGCGGCGACTGCCTTAACGTCGGCTGCGTGCCTTCCAAGACCTTGCTCCGTTCCGCAAAAGCAGTCGGCGATATGAGACGTGCCGCTGAGTTGGGCATCATCATTGATGGCACAATTAAAGCCGATTTTGGCGCGGTGATGGAGCGGATGCGCCGTATCCGCTCTGAAATCAGCTATCACGATGCGGCAACACGCTTTCGTGATTTGGGCATTGATATGTATCTCGGCACAGGTGAGTTTACAGGTGCGGATACTTTTGAGGTAGACGGCCGTACCATCCAGTTTAGCAAAGCGGTCATCGCCACAGGCGCACGCGCCGCCCATATCCCCATTCCCGGCCTCACCGAAACAGGATACATCAATAACGAAGGCATCTTTGAATTAACCGAACTGCCTGCTCGCTTAGCCGTCATCGGCGCGGGACCGATTGGGCTGGAAATGGCGCAAGCGTTCGCCCGTTTTGGCAGCCAAGTGACCGTTTTTGACATCTCCAACAAGATGGCCGCCTTGCGTGATCCTGAAGAAATCGCAGTTATTCGCGGCGCGTTAGAAGCAGATGGTGTTACTTTCTATTTGAACAGCAGCACCAAAAACATCGCCCGCGCGGGGGATGAGAAAGTGATTACATTTGAATATGAAGGGGAGACGATGACAGTGGCCGCCGATGAAATTTTGTTGGCAGCGGGGCGGCGGCCAAATATCGAAGGGTTGAACTTTGAAGCGGCCGGCGTGGCGTACAATAAACGCGGCGTGGAAGTCAATGATAGGATGCAAACGACAAATCCGCGCATTTACGGCGCGGGCGACATCGCTATTCCGATGCAATTCACCCACACGGCCGATGCGACGGCACGAATCGTCTTGAATAACGCTCTCTTTATGGGGCGGCAAAAATACAGCGACCTCATCATCCCGTGGACGGTATATACCGATCCTGAAATTGCTCATGTGGGTATGTTTGATTATGAGGCGGAGGCGGCGGGAACGGCCGTTGACACCTTCACCATCCCCATCCAAGAGACAGATCGCGGACGCACCGATGGCGAAGATGGCTTCGTTAAAATATTTGTCAAACAGGGCAGCGATAAAATTTTGGGAGCGACTATCATCGCCCGGCACGCTGGTGAGATGATCAGCGAAATTACAACGGCGATGGTCGCTGGTGCAGGCATGAAAAGTATCGCCGCCACCATCCATCCCTACCCGACACAAGCCGAAGCGATCAAAAAAGCGGCCGATGCGTGGAACCGCACCCGTCTGACTCCCCGCGTCGCCTCCATCTTCAAAAAATGGCTGGCATGGAAGAGAAGATAATGTAGAGATAGAGATAGAGGCGTTTCTTTTATCTCTATCTTCCTTCTCTATCTCTAGCTATTATGTTTGATGAAAGAATGCGTTCATTGAAAGACCGTGCCATCAATCCGTTGGCACGGTTTTTGTTGGCTGTGCCGCCATGGCTGTTTTCGTTGATGGGATTGGGAGTAGGGATGATGACGGCCGTTTTCCTCTATCAACAAAATTATCCACTTGGCCTCCTCTTTTGGGGACTCAATCGCCTGTTTGATGGATTAGACGGCGCAGTTGCCCGCCTGAGCGGTCAAGCCAGCGACTTTGGCGGCTATCTGGATATTATTTTTGACTTTATCGTTTACGCCATTATCCCCATTGGCTTGGTG
>WFSA01000278.1 GCA_015486215.1 Anaerolineae bacterium
GGACGAACGGCCGTTACGGGTGAGCAAACCGCAATGCCCGACCCATGGGATGAGGCGATCCCGTGGCGGAATGTGTGATGAATAATAATTGTAACTTCTCAATATTTCGGAGGGACTACAACGGATGAAGGAAATAAACGGATGGTGTGATTTTCATAACCCGCTATAGTCATACTAAAAACAAAATAATTTCCTCGTTTTTTTGAGAAGATACTAATAATCCTTCTTCTGTTCTCTGTGTCCACTTGATGCTAGGGCGATTGCAACTTTCAAATCGCACTGTTAAATTCCAAATTTACACCGTTTTTAGGTATCTTCTCAAAATTTCGGGGAGACTTGACAGGTTTTCTATAATACTCTCGTGTAAAACGCAAGACTCTTATGAAACCTGTCAAGTCTTTGCCCCAATTTATTGAGATGTTACATTTTTAGCATCTTCGCAATGGACATAATATGTGAATTGCGGGGAATTTATACGTTATGCTTGTCGTGATCGTTTTCGTGATCGAAAATCGAAAAAACCGATCACGAAAACGATCACGATCACGAATTAAGGCGAGGTTGCAATCGCCCTGCTACAGTTGTAGAAAAGGATGTTACTTATGAATACAATCAAAATCAAGATAGAAAGCATGGCGAATGGCGGCGCGGGGATGGGGGTTGATAAGAAAAAGCGGCCGTTTTTCATCCCCTACACTATCCCCGGCGAAACAGTACGGGCAACGGTGACAATGGAAAAGAAAGGATTTTCCTACGCTCAAGCGGATGAAATTCTCACCCTCTCGCCCGACAGAATAGAGCCGCGCTGTACCCATTTTGGCGTGTGCGGCGGCTGCCATTTTCAGCATATTAACTATAGTGCCCAGCTAAAGTATAAACGTGCCGTCATCCATGAGCAGTTAGCGCGGATCGGCGGCATTGAGACGACTATCCGCGCCGCCATCCCCCATCCTGACCCATGGGAGTACCGCATTGATGTGGAACTCAGCCCTTGCAGCGATGAGCAAGGGCTTGGGTTTTGGTCGCCCAGCATGCGGCGGGTAATGCCGATAGAAAGCTGCCCGCTCATCGATCCGCGTTTGCAGCAATTGTGGGATGATGTGGATTTATTGCTGTTTGATTTGCGTAAACTCACCTTGCGGGTTGGTGATGATGGCGATCTGTTGGCCGCCTTTGAGATAGATAATGTGGAGCCGCCTGAGTTGCAGGTGGATTTTCCGCTCTCGGTTGCCATCGTGATGCCAGACAGAACGGCCGCTTCGCTCATCGGTGATCATTACCTGTTGCAAACGGTAAACGGGCGACAATTCCGTGTCTCAGCAGGCAGCTTTTTCCATCCCAGCCCCATCATGGCGGGCAAGATGGTTGAGGCGGTGATGGCGTATGCTGATCTTGACGGCACGGAAAATGTGTTGGAATTGTACGGCGGGGTGGGGATGTTGACCGCGTTTTTGGCAGAAAAAGCGTCGGCCATCGCCACTGTTGAGAGTAATCCTGATGCGGCCGATGATATGGCGGCAAATTTGGCTGAATTTGACAATATCACGCTGTACAATGGGGTAGTGACGGAGGTGTTGGATATGTTGGATTTGGGTTCTGCGCCTGATGTCATTGTGGTCAATCCGCCGCGTGGAGGGATGGGGAAAACGGCCGTGCGTTCCACTGCCGCCACCCGCCCGCAACGCATCATCTACGTCAGCAATGACATCGCCACCCTCGCGCGGGATGCAAAGGTGTTTGATCGGTTTGGGTTTGAGATGAAGGAGATACGGCCGTTTGACATGACACCGCATCATTATCAGGTGGATATGGTGGCTTTATTTTTAAGGAAAAATGTGAAAGAATAAAGAACAAAATCATGGATATAAGACCCTCGTTAAACAAAGATATTACCATTGATGACTTTAGAGAATTTTATTGGCTGAAAATGGAATTGATTGAATTTTGCCGTCAAGAAGGATTACGCAAACAAGGCGGCAAAATTGAAGTTGCGGATCGCGTTGAGGCGTATTTACGGACAGGAAAGAAAGAAACGGCTATCAAGAAGAAACGCGCTCCCGTTTCAAAGTTCGATTGGAACCATGAGACGTTGACTTTAGAGACTGTCATCACTGACAATTATAAAAACAGCAAAAACGTGCGTACCTTTTTTCAAGAGCAGATCGGCAGTGCATTTAAATTTAATGTAGCCTTTATGAATTGGATGAAGGAAAACGCAGGAAAAACATTGGCGGATGCTGTCGATGAATGGAATGCAATCAAAGCCGCAAAAAAAATGAAAAAAAAACGAACGATCATCGCCCCCCAATTTGAGTACAACCGGTATATTAGGGATTTTCTGGACGATAATCCAGACAGAACAAAAGCGGATGCAATTCAATTCTGGAAAATAAAACGGTCTGTACGCGGGGATAATGTTTACAAGAAATCGGATTTGGATTTGATGGTTTAAGTTGACTGCGTTCTTGGAAAGGATGGACGAGGGGAAACGGCCGTTTGACATGACACCACATCATTATCAGGTGGATATGGTGGCTTTGTTTGTGCGGAAGAATCGGTAGGGCGATTGCAACCTCCAAATCGCACTGTTAAATTCCAAATCTACATCGTTTTTAGAAGCTCCGTAATTGACATAACATGTGAATTGCGGGGAATTTATACGTCATGATTGTCATGATCGTATTTTGTGATCGTTTTCGTGATCGATTTTTTCGATCACGAAAACGATCACGAATTAACAATCGCCTTAAGGACACTTGACGCATCCCATCCCCCATGCTAAGATGCACGCATGAACAAGAAATACTTCAACTACTATTATACGTACCTACATAACGTCCTTTGACTGCTCTTTAGCACAAAGATCGTTTGCCTGTGGTAGTTGAGGTAAAACAATCCATTGAATATGAAGCGCGGCTTAGGCCGCGCTTTTTTTATGTCTGTTTGACAAGGAGTAACCATTATGAAATCTGTATTTGATGAGTTCAAATGGCGCGGGTTGGTATATGACCATACCGATGGCGTACCTGATATTTTGGCAAAAGAGAAAATCTCCGTGTACAACGGCTTTGACCCAACGGCCGATTCTCTCCATATCGGTAATCTTATTCCGATGATGGGGTTGGCGCGGTTACAGCGGTTTGGACATACGCCCATCGTGCTGGCCGGCGGCGGCACGGGGATGATTGGCGACCCAAGCGGCCGTTCCAGCGAACGAAATCTACTCACTCGTGACGTGATTGATGCCAATGTGGCCGCACAGAAGGTGCAGCTCGCCCATCTGCTCGATTTTGAGATAAAGAGCAATCCCGCAACCATCGTCAACAATGCCGATTGGCTTTCTCCTATCAGCATGATGGATTTTTTGCGCGGTACGGGTAAACATTTCACCGTCAACTACATGCTGGCAAAAGATTCTGTCAAATCGCGGCTGGCGCGGGAAGATGGCGGCATCTCGTTCACCGAATTCAGCTACATGCTGTTGCAGGCGCATGATTTCAGCCATCTATTTGACAGCCATAATTGCGTGATGCAAGCGGGCGGCAGTGACCAATGGGGCAATATCGTCGCTGGTGTGGAACTGATTCGCAAATCGAAGGGGCAAAAGGCGCATGGGCTGGTCTATCCGCTCATCACAAAGGCGGATGGGAGTAAATTTGGCAAAACGGCCGATGGCGCGATCTGGCTCTCAGCCGAAAAGACATCCCCGTACCGTTTTTACCAATACTGGGTCAACGCTGATGACGCAGAGGTGATTGATTTCCTCAAATTCTTCACATGGCTGGATGCAACGGAGATTGAGCAGCTTGAGGGGCTGCTGTTGGAAAATCCGCATCGTCGTGACGCGCAAAAGAAGCTGGCGGAGGTGATGACAGGGATGATTCATGGAGAAACGGCCGTTGCCAAAGCAAAAACCGCCTCTGCCGTCCTCTTCGGTGGTGGATTGGAAGGGTTGGACGTGGCCGACATCGCTGACATTTTCACCGATGTGCCATCCAGCGACGTGCCGCGTCATCAATTTGGTGGTGACGGCCGTTCCATCGTTGATCTATTAGCAGAAAGTAGCCTCGCACAATCGAAAGGGGATGCCAAGCGGGCACTCAAAGGCGGCGGCGTTTACCTCAACAATGAGCGCGTCACCCTCGCCCAAACAGTCACCTTAGCGCAAAGCATCGAAGGCAAATACTTCGTCCTGCGGCGCGGAAAGAAGAAATACCATCTCATTCAGTTGGTATAAGTATATGATGGAACGCGGATTTCGCGGATAAACGCAGATTCGTACCTTCTCAGTATTCTGGGGGGACTTGACAAATTTCCCTAATGGTACTCGTGTAAAATAAAGTGCTGATGAAATTTGTCAAGTCTTGTCCACGATTTATTGAGAAGACACTTATTTTTCATAAATGGCCTTATATCTTGACAAAGCAGATTGTTTTTATTACACTGTATTTAGTTATTTAGCTAAATAACGAATTACAATTACAACAAGGCAGGTTCTCAAATGGCTGTGAAAGTGTATAAAGCGTTGGCAGACCCCACAAGACGAAAGATTTTGCAATTATTGCGTCAAAAAGAGATGTCGGCTGGAGAGTTGGCCGACCATTTTGAATCGACAAAACCGACCTTGTCCCGTCACTTCTCCATCTTGCGCGAAGCTGATTTGATACAAGGCAATAAGCAGGGGACGTATATTATCTATCGGCTCAATGTCACTGTGTTAGAAGAGGCGATGTGGGGCATGATGGATATGTTCAATGTGAAACCACGAGGCGAAAATGAATGAGAGTAAACTAGATTTTAAGAGAATGTTACTATTTAGCACTGTTATTTTGCTGTTTGCATTGGCATTGACAGTTTGGGCTTGGCCGCAAATCCCGCCCGATGCCCAAATTCCTATTCATTGGAATGCACAGGGGGTAGCGGATAATTATGGCAGTAAAACGGTGGGATTGCTGATGGGGCCGGGAACATTGCTCCTTTTGACAGTTATGCTGGGCCTTGTCCCTCATATAGAGCCGCGCTTGCAAAATTTGCAGCAATCGAAAAAAGCGTACACGGCCGTTTGGATCATATTACTCCTCTTCATGGCTGTCCTCCATTGGATCACAGTCCGATCCGCATTGGGATATGCAGTTGATCTCCCCGCGTCTATGGGGTATCTCATAGGGGTTTTGTTTATGGTGATTGGCAATTATCTGGGGAAAATTCGCAGCAATTTTATGTTCGGCATCCGTACCCCGTGGACACTTTCCAGCGATAAAGCGTGGAATAAAACGCATCGGCTGGGTGGATGGCTCTTCTTTACGGCCGGACTACTCATCTTTCTAAGCGGCTTTTTACACAATGGCACGTTCACATTCGGCTTAATGATGGTCACTATTTTTGGCATTATCGCTATTTTATTTGGCTACTCTTGGTGGGTATGGAGACAGGATAATACGTAGGTGGGGAGGGGACGCAGATTTTCAGGATTGTGAGGATGAACGTGGATCAAAGAAAGAAAATCCGCGTTCATCCGCCATGATCCGCGTGCAAAGCACCTGCGTCTTATTCATCTTCACACTTACAATGCTCCATTTCCATTAACCTGCTCTAATACCTTAACCCGCTCTAATAACTCGTTCAATATCATTGCTGTTGCCCCCCAAACTTTATGCCCTTGTACGTCAAAATATGGAATATGAACGGTTTTGCCGCGAAATTGACGTATTTCTACGCCGCGATTTTTTGGGTCGGTGAGATGGTGCAACGGTGTTTCCAAGAGTTCGGCGACTTCCCCTTCATTGGGCTGGAAAGACGGCCGTTTTCCCCCATGATACCAGCCGACAAACGGATGCACCTCAAAATTTGAGGGCGGAATGTATAACGAAGCCAGCGAGCCGATGACGGTAACGGCCGTTTCCGCGATTCCTACCTCCTCAAACGTTTCCCGCAACGCCGTTTGGCGCAAGCTCTCTGGTGGATCATGCTTACCGCCGGGAAAAGAGATCTGTCCCGCATGTGTATTCAAATTATCCTGACGACGCGTCAGCAAGACGTGCATCTCCTTATCACGACAAAAAAGGAGTGCCAACACCCCTCCCAGACGCGGATCTCCCTGATTTTTCTGCATCAGCACATTGCGATACGACGGCGACATTTTCATCTGCGCGGTCGTGCTGTCAAAATTGGGTAACGCTAAGGCGTGTTGTATCTCTTCAATGTTCATGCGTACTCCTTGTCATCTATACTTGAACCACACGTATCTTCTCAATAAATCGTGGACAAGAGTTGACAAATTTCATCAGCACTTTATTTTACACGAGTATCATTAGGAAAATTTGTCAAGTCTCCCCAGAATACTGAGAAGATACATCGAAAATCGAAAAAACCGATCACGAAACCGATCACGAAATACGATCACGACAATCATAACGCATAAATTTCCTGCAATTCACATGTTATGTCAATTGCGGAGCTACTAAAAACGGTGTAAATTTGGAATTTAACAGTGCGATTTGGCGATTGTAACCTCCACAATTGGACACTGGTTGCACAGATGAACACAGATAAAAAGATCGAAATCAGTGAAATCAGCGTGATCAGTGTCCAATTTCAAAACAGGATCAACCCAATTTTCTGTAAAAGACGAGGATGTAATCGCCTCTGCTTATGGTTGTACAGTGGGCGGCACGGCCGTTTTCCTCACATTTCCTGCCGATGAGCAGATCGATTCAGGAGCCATCTGATACCGTCCCGAAGCCCAAATCCGCGCCCGTACTTCGTCGGGATAAAAGGGCGGCATGGGCAGATAGAGGCGGCGCGAAGCCCCCGCCATCTCCCGCGTTGTATTGATGACGCACATGGAGGGGTACGGTGGAATTGTGCCGTCGTCTAATGGATCACGCGGCACGCGAGCCGCTTCGTCGGCGGTGATGGGGCGCGAGTTTAATGTCCACGCGCCTGGATTTTCGGTCGCATATGTGTTGTAGCCGATATGATTTGTCCCGCGCTGGGGCGTGTTGATGGCGAAAAGCTCCTCGCGGGCGGCGGTGCAGCTGCTGCCGCCTGTCCCCTGCGGCAGACAGACGATCCGATTTTCGACACCGACGGGCATCGTAAATTGATCTTGCGGCGGCTGGCCGTTGACGGAGAGAAGGGACATCATGCGCGGGTCGTCGTGGACGGTTTCCATGATGCGCCGCCACAGCGGGGCGGCTCCGTATAGGCCGGATGACTCTTTCATGAAACGGCCGTTTGTGTTACCAACCCACACCCCGACGACTAAATTAGGGGTGTATCCCATCGTCCAATTATCCCGAAAATCGTTTGTCGTCCCTGTTTTGGCCGCTGCGGGGAAGGGAAGTTCCAACGGATTTCCATACCCCATCGCTGGCAGCCGCGCCGCATCATCATCCAAAATATCGGTGATGATATACGCCACGCTGGGGGTGATGGCGTTTACTGGCGGCATTTGCTGGTTAAGCACGTCAAATACCACATGCCCGCGACTGTCTGTAATTTGTAAGATGCTGGTGAGATGAGGCCGTCGCCCCATATTGGCGAAGGTTGCATAGGCGCGGCTCATCTCCAAAAGCGGCACTTCGCCGCCGCCGAGTGTCAACGCCAAGCCGTAATAGGAGGAGCCTTCTTCCAGCGATTCCAGCCCCATTTTATTGGCTGTGCGGATGAATTCGCCCACGCCGATGTCCCGTATCAGTTGGATGGGGGGGATATTGTAACTGTTTGCCAATGCGTCGCGCAGGAGGACGGGGCCGTGATAACGGCCGTCGTAATTGACCGGAATCATCTCTTTTCCGCCGCCCAAATCCAGTTTGATCGGCACATCCCACAGCACATCCCCCGCGCTCCAGCCGCGCTCCATCGCTGCGGCGAAGGTGATCGGTTTGATGCTGCTTCCCGGCTGACGCGGCTCCAGCGTCATGTTAAATTGGCCGTCGATATTGTCATCAAAATAGTTCACGCTGCCCAGCATCGTCAATATCTCGCCGCTTGATGGTTTCAAAATGACAACGGCCGTATTACTGACATCATGCTCGGCCGACCGCTCCGTCACCCATTCACGCGCCATCTGTTCCGTCATATTTTGCATTTCCATGTCTAAACTGGTCGTGATCTGCCATCCGCCACGCGCGACTGCCAACGAGCCGTACCGCCGCTCTAACTCTTTTTGCACATATAAAACGAAGTGGGGAGCTTGCAAAACGGAGTCGGCCGCTTCGTCATTAGCTGAAATGAGCGGGCGGATATGGAGCGGCGCACCTTTGGCGACAGCGGCATCAATTTCGTCTATGTACCCTTCTTGCAGCATCAGGGCGACGACGATTTCCTGCCGTGCTTTGGCTCCTTCAAAGTTCGTATAGGGGTCTAATTGGATGGGAGATTGGGGCAGGCCGGCGAGGAAGGTCGCTTCGGCGAGATTGAGATCAACGGCCGTTTTGCCAAAATAAGTCTGCGCCGCCGCATCAATGCCATACGCCAAATTACCATAATAAATCTCGTTCAAATACAGTTGAAGGATCGTCTTTTTGCTGCGTTGCTGAGTCATTATGTACGCCAAAAAAATCTCGTTCAGCTTGCGTTCATAACTCACCCCGACCCGATCTTCATAATCAAAAGCGATGTGGCGCACAAGCTGCTGGGTGATGGTGCTTGCGCCGACAGGACGGCCTGTGTTGCGGTAATTACTGATGATCGCCCCGCCAATCGCCATCGGATCGAACCCCATATTTGTCCAAAAGCTGTCATCTTCCACCGCAACGGTGGCGTTGACGAGATATACTGGAATTTCAGAATACGCCAATGCCCGCCTTTTTTCGATGGTCGCCATCTCAAACAACAGTTCCCCATTCCGATCATAGAAACGGGGTGTACCGCCCAATCCTTGCCCTTGATACGTCACTACTTCTTCAATTGCATCGGCCAATTGATTGCTAAAATAAACATACGCCCCAATCGCGCCAATGATGGCGAACAGCACGCCGACAAGAGCCAATTGCACCAGAATAATCAGCCCGCGAACACATCCTTTCGGTTTTTTATTTGTTTTTTTTGACATAAGAGATAGCAGGTGAATTATTGAAAATGGGTATGTAACGATTTGTTAGAGAACTCTAAAATAGGACACAGATAACGCAGATTTTTTGAGTTATGATATTGAGAAATATGCGCCTGTGCTTGATGCAGCGTATAGGAATGGGACTTCACGGCCGTTTACAAAATTTTTCCCAACTCATCGCAAGCATGAGCAAGGGATGAAGGGGCATTATGGGGAAGTCCTGTTTTGCATATCGTATTGACGTACATCTCCACTTCGCGTTGGCAACTATTGGGTGTCTTTAATTTTGGGTATGTAACTGTTTCATCTATATTGCGAGCAGCCGCATATTCAATCCATGTCTCGATATTACGCTTGGGTACAAAAATAGCGATTTTCTCGTCTGGGGTTATCTGTGCAAGATCAGCCGATGCAAGCTCTTTATTGATCTGGTCAAGCCGTTCTCGCACACTCATTTTATCCGCATCAATCATAGCCACAAGTGCCGTTACCCCTTTCCCGTAGCTTCTCCGTTGACGGTGCAATTTGACTTCTTTAACCAATTGCCGACGCACGAACTGCTCGCCCGACCCTCTTCCAGAAGGGGTATGTTTGACGCGAATTTTGCCTCGATTAAAGCCGCGCTTGATTAGATAGCGTCTGATAAATGTGCTTTGCTGCAAATCTTCGCACACGATGAGCAGGTTGATTTTGCGTTTACTCATGCAGCCACCCCCGCGCGATCAGTTCGGCAATGTCGAAGTCGTTTTCGTCGGAAACGGCCGTTACCCGTACAGGCGTGTTTTGCTCACGCTCAAACCATAATCCAGCCGATTCTGCGAGATAATTGATATACTCTGGATGATGCGAAATGATGATGGATTGTAATTCACCATCCGCACAAAAATCATACAAAGTAGACAGCCACGGTTGAACTTCTGGTAAAGAGACAAAATTCCCTGGTTCATCAATGCACAATGTGTACTCTTGTTCACGGGCAAAATGAATGATCGCATAAAGTATAATCAAAACCCGTTGTCCATCCGATAATTCATTGAACTGGTAGGACGAATTTCCGATTTGAACGTTTAATAATTGGCGGTCTCTGCCTGACTTTTCAAATTCAAAATAACTAAACCCATCAATCACCTCTTGCAATGCGTTTGTGATTTCAAAAATTTTCCCCTGATTGTGCGAAACATACCGATACCAATCTACGAAATTACGGCTATAAGCGTCTAAAAATTCACTTTCTCGTTGGCTCTCACGCCCTATTTGCACGGGGTTGATTTGAATGATGATGAATTTATTCAACCGTTCCTTGAACCATGTTATTTTAAGATTACCGTGACGGACAGGTAAAGCCGCAATTGCCGATCTGCTGGAATTAGATGGATATTTTGTAGGTTCAGCTCCATCATCCTGATAAAGTTGTACCTCATTATCAATAAAATGAATTAGAGTTTCTTTGTCAAACGACAGTTTTTCTCGGTAAATGCGCGGCCGCTGGGATGCTTCATAGACGAGTTCTAACTCATATTTATATGTGCCGCCGTTACCTTCTAGCGCAAGTTCAAATCGTTGCCTGTCTGTTTTTTGCCATCGTGTCAAATCTTCCGTCAAGAATAAAGTTGAGATGCTGCGCCCGTGACCGATTAACTGTTGGAGTTTTTGCAAAACCTCAAAAACCGTCGATTTTCCCGCGCCATTGTTACCGAGTAATAGGTTGATGGACTCAAATGTGATGTCTAAGTTGACGCAACATTTGTAATTATCAATATATATTCGTTTAAGCATTTTGTTTCTCTGTATTTTTTATAAATAGGCCAACCTTCTCCACAGCCTCCTGCCCCTCAGGTAAAATCGCTGCCAATGCGTGCCAGACGTGGAACATATCTTCCCACACATCAAGGGTGACATCCACACCAGCCGCCTCTGCCTTTTTGGCAAAGGTGATGGAATCGTCGAGCAGCATTTCGGCATCACCGACTTGGATGAGCATGGGCGGCAAGCCGTGCAAATCGGCGAATATGGGCGAGACGAGCGGATCGTCTGCCGCCGTTTTTTTGCCTAAATACCAGTGAGTAAATTCGTGCAGGCGGGCGACGGAGAGGATGAGATCGGATGATTCGTTGCTGACAAATGTGCCGCCGCTGTGGGTGAGATCGAGCCATGGGGAGAGGAGAACGGCCGTTTTCGGCAATACAACCCCTTCATCCCGCAGCAATAGCATCATCGCTACCGCCAATCCGCCGCCGGCCGAGTCACCCGCCACGCTGATAGTGGACGGGGGAAAGCCGTTTTCCAGCAGCCATTTATACGCTGCTGCCGCATCTTCGACGGCCGCAGGATACGGATGCTCCGGCGCGCGCCGATAGTCGAGCAAAAACAGACGCGCCCCCGTTGCGGCCGATAGTCGCCAGCCTAATTCGCGGTGTGTCAAACTAGAGCCAAGCGCGTATCCGCCGCCATGAAGATAGAGAATGATCTGTTGATCATCCACACCGGGCGCGGCCATCAACAGCCCCCTGGCAGCCTTGTTTCTTATTCGTTCCGTGTACACATCTTTCGGTAACGGAGCTTGGGAGGCCATCTTTTTGGCCGTCCGGCGCTGTTGCACTGGCGAAATACCCGACGGGGTTGGGTTCGCCTTTAAAAATTGGACGATTACATCAAATGCGGGAGAGGGCATCAAAACTCCTGTAATAATGAATAATGAACAATTGCTCATTGCTCATTGTTCATTGTTAATTGCTTTATCCGGTAGACGGGTTTGTTTTGGCTTTCGTAATAGGTGCGAACCATCAGTTCAGCGAGCAGGCCGGTTACTAAAAATTGTATGCCGACAATGATGGATAGGACGGATAGTAAAAAGAGGGGGCGGTCGCCGATGCGGATAGCGTGAAATCCGTCCATCCCACCTGTGAGGCCGCCCCATAGTTTGCTGCCAAGCAGCCAGACGGTGATGAGCGAGCCTAGCCCAGCAGTGATACCGCCAAGCCAGCCAAAAATGTGCATGGGACGGTCGCCGTAGCGGCGCAAAAAGAGGACGGTCATCAGGTCAAATAGGACGCGGAAGGTGCGTGAAATGCCGTATTTGGATTCGCCGACGGTGCGGGCGCGATGGTTGACGATGACTTCGGTCATGCTGAACCCGGCAAAATGTACCATTTCGGGAATAAAGCGGTGCATTTCGCCGTATAGGTGCAATTCTTGGACAACTTCATTGCGGAACGCTCGCATGGAGCAGCCGCGATCATGCAGGTGCACGCCGCTGCTGCGGGCGATGAGACTGTTCGCTACTTTGGAGGGAAATTTGCGAAGGAGAAGGGGGTCTTGTCGATTGGCACGCCAACCGTTGACGACATCCCATCCCTCGTCCATCTTTTTTAGCAAGGTGGGAATGTCAGCGGGGTCGTTTTGACCATCTGCGTCCATCGTGATGATGATCTCTCCTTTTGCATGATCGAATCCGGCCGAGAAAGCGGCCGTTTGCCCAAAATTACGACGAAAACGCACGGCCGTTACTCGTTCATCCTCCTCGTGCATCTGTTGAATCAGTTCAAAACTGCCGTCCGTGCTGCCATCATCTACAAAAAGGATTTCGTAGTTGATATTTTGCTCATGCAGGGCGGCGGTGATCTCGTCACGCAGGGGGCGCAAACTTTCGACTTCATTTAATAGAGGAACGACTACACTTAATTGAATATCCATGGGCGGATTTTAGCAGTCTGTCGGAAAAAGAAAAATAGGACACGGATTGCGCTGAGTTGATGGGTGAAAGGAGTAGGAGGAAGATGGCGTAGATTGTCAGGATGGATTCGGATTATGCGGATCAAAGAAATGCTGAATTATCTTTTTTATCTGCAAAATCAGTGTACCATTCTTTGATGAATGCGTTTATGCTAGTGACTGCGGAGGATAAACGGCTGTTGGGATGTAATCGTTATTTGATGGAGATTAAAGCAAAGCCAATTGCTCCCCTCTGATAAATGCAGGGGGATTAACTTTGTTTTCTTCAAATTCCAGAATACAGTTGGCGACAAATTCGGCCAAATTGACGGGAACGGCATTGCCTATCATTTGTTCTAAATTCGTTTTAGAGCCAGTGAAAATAAAATTCAACGGAAATGTTTGAATGTAACTTCGTTCCAAAGTCGTTAACGGCCGTACATTTGCAGATGGATGACAGGTATCACCATGATGTTTTTGATAGTTTGGTGGAATCGGTCTGTTTACCCCGCGTACAGTTGGGCTTGGCTCGTCAATGCTAAAAATTCCACGCCGTTGATACGATCTCGGATGTCTATAATGGTGTTCCACATCCAAAACTTTGCCAATTTGTGCCCAATATTGCCGTACCGTCACCTTATTTGGCGTACTTTTGCGCGTCAGATAGGGCAACAAGGCGTTGTCTACGCCGCTAAGTTGACCGATAAGAAACGCCCTTTTTCGTGTTTGCGGCACACCATGATAGGAGGCATCTACAGTTTCCAATGTCAATCCATATCCAGCCGCCTTGAAAATTTTTATTGCCGATTGATACCGTTGACTTTTTGGGGCGCGGCTGACGTTTTCCATCACAAACCATTGGGGACGGATGTCGGCAACAATGTCGGCAAATTCAACCGTTAAATCAGCACGGCCTAACTCTTCATCGCGCTTTCCAGCAGATGAAAAATCCTGGCAAGGGGGGCCGCCAATTATTATCTCTGGATCGAATTGTTTGATGGCATCATAATCCCCATTGAGTGTATTTATGTCAAGTTTGATGATAGGGTGTTCAAAATTTTGGCTGTACACTTTGATCGCTTCATCCCAATTATCAAAAGCGGCGACGATGTTATATCCAGCTTTTGTAAAGCCTAAAGATAATCCGCCGCACCCTGAAAACAGATCAACAGTTCGCATAAAAATTAATTCTCAAAAAGCTCTGGGCTATAGAAAATAATGGCATCAAATCGTCGTTCTGGACTTAGTAGTTTGTGTCCATGATTCAAGATAATCTCTTTGAGTTGGGACTTTTGGATTCTTGGCGTGGAAAGTTCTGACGAGCGCATGTATCTGTTTGTTATTTGACCGCTTACGGCAAATGCTTTGTCGTTTCTCGTGTTATATGTCATGTTGTCGATG
Source organism: Anaerolineae bacterium (assembly GCA_015486215.1). Lineage (GTDB taxonomy): Bacteria > Chloroflexota > Anaerolineae > Promineifilales > Promineifilaceae > S016-13. The sequence continues at coordinate 14,171 of WFSA01000278.1, forward strand.
ACCCAAGCATGATCGATTGAGCCTGTCTTGGCAAAATCAAATAACATTTTGAACAACCACAAAACGGTTCTTGTTTGGCGAGTGATGGATGGGTTGCCATCGTCTAATTTATTCTTTGTCGCGTCAATGAATAAACGAGTGAATCCTAGATTACTCCAGACAAATGTGTCCAGACAATTTTCTGCCAGTTCGGCTGATTTCCCTTTGGTTTTCCAAATGGTTTGCAAGATTAACGGCCGTTGTTTATCAAGATTTTCGGTAAAGAAAGCGTCTAAAGCGGTTATAAACGATGGTAAATTACGAAGCATCTCTTTCTCATCGCTCCAATCAACAACACCATCCCCAAGCACGCCAAAAGCATCCAGTAAAGTATTGCGTGAATGTGCATCCGCAATGCTGAGAGCCAAATAAACGATTGTATCTGGTCGAATAACGAGTTCCGATCCATATGCCTGTTCATCAAGTTCACAAGTCGTATTGTCAGGCAAAGCGGTCAATTTTATTTCGATACCGCGTAAACAACTGTTATTGGCTTGATTAATTGTAACCAGATCGATTCGAGGTAAGTCGCCCAAAATCATTGTCTGATAGGGAGTGTAATCGCGTTCAAATGCAAAATACAAATCATTTGAGACGCGATCCATCCCAAATAGATCGTCTACATCAATTTTTTTGTGTATAACTTTTAAATTTGAATGTAGGGTGAGATAAATTGGCTTTAATCCACATTCGCCCATGAACGAAGCAAGCGCGGCGGGAAAGGCGGTATTAAATTGGTTTTTTCCCCAACTTTTCTTTTTTGAAAAGTCTCGATTGGCCTTGTTGATACCAAAAAGAGCGGGCAGTAAGGCTTGGGAAGATTCTTTTTTTGAAGCCGACATAGAACTCCGTTTTTTATTTGTCGTTATTTATTTTGCGGCGATGATTATAGTGTAATAAATGGTACGGGTAAAACGGCCGTTTTCAGTGTACCATTCCCTGATGAATACATTCACACTGGTAACGGCCGTTGATAAACGGCCGTTACACACCCACTTCTACGCCCATAAACCCGACTTCCATCACTGGTTTGATGAGATGATGCGGTGGAGGAAAAACGGCCGTTGTTTTTGGCTCGTCTGTTGGCAGGATGGCGATCTGATCGCCAATGGGCAACTGCTCATCTATCCGCACGGAGCCGAGTACGCCAATCTCGCTGTTGTTCCCGCGCGGCAGGGGCAGGGCATCGGCACAGCGATGATCGCCGCTCTGGATGAAATTGCTCGTGAAAATGGGCTGGCAGAGGTAGAGATTGGGGTGGATGTGGAAAACGGCCGTGCGTTGGCATTATACGAACGGCTCGGCTTCGTAGAAGATCGGCGGATTCGGTTGATGGGAGGGAAAACGGCCGTTGTGCTGTGCAAAATGCTTGCCATCTGATCGATGTGCTATAATCCTTTTACATCAACAAAGATAGTTGTGGAGAGTGGTTTATGTTAGACACAATGTTAGAGATTCGCGCTCCCGTCCCGCTGTTGCAAATGGGCATAGATCGGGAAGATGTCGAACAACGGGTAAATGAATGGTTAGTATTATCTCTGTTTACAGAAGATCGTATATCATCTGGCAAGGCGGCGCGTATGTTGGACATAAACAGACTTGATTTCTTGGCTTTATTGCGAAAACAAGGAATTGCTTATATTGATTATTCTGAACAAGAGCTAGCTGAAGAGTTTGCGTCTGTAAAGCGATTACCAACCCTTATTTCAACATGATTGTTGTATCAAACACAACGCCGCTTGTTGGCTTGGCTGTGATTGGTCGTTTCGATCTGTTACGTCAACTTTTTGGACACATTCAAATCCCGCAAGCTGTTTATGACGAGGTTATTGCTCGTAGCAGTGAACAGGGCGGTGCAAGGGACGAGGTAATTACAGCAGAATGGGTTGAAGTTGTTCGAGTGATAAACCGAGAAGCTGTGGATGAATTATCTGGCGAATTGGATTTAGGAGAAGCGGAGGCAATTGTCCTAGCTCGTGAAATTGGAGCGGAGTGGGTGTTGATGGACGAGAAAATTGGGCAGCGTAAACTTGATGAATTTGGACTTGACAAAATTGGCACGGCGGGAATTTTGCTTAAAGCAAAAGAGGTGGATGTACTGTCATTGATTCAGCCCGATTTGGAGCGATTACGACGCTACGGATTCAGGATCAGCTTGCCTGTTATGAATACGATATTACACCAAGCCAATGAATTGTAAGATTCGTTTCTACAGAATACACAAATAAACGGCCGTTTTCTTGTAACCTTTGTACAATAGCAACACTCTCAAAATCCGACAAAATCCCCTTGAGCAAAATTATGAATTTTATGAACACAATTTCCCTTTTAGTCGTCCTTCTCAGCGTATTGGCTCTTATTCAGAGACAGTACTACCGCTTGGACAGCTAACAAAGCATTAGCAACCGTGATTTTTTACAGGACTGTCCAGAAGGGCAGTCCTTTTTTTTTGGAAGGATAACGAATAACGAATAATGAATTGGGAATAATTAATAATGAAGTAAACGCATTACGCCCACTTCACAATTTATTATTAAAACTTCATTATTCATTATTAACGAGGTTTTATGCGATCAGATCAAATCAAGAAAGGCTTTGAACGCGCCCCCCACCGCGCCCTTTTACGGGCGACGGGCGTGACCGACGAAGATTTTGGCAAGCCCTTTATAGCCATCGTCAACTCATATATTGACATTGTGCCCGGCCATGTCCATTTACAAGGGTTTGGAGCAAAAGTGAAAGCGGCCGTCCGTGCCGCTGGCGGCGTGCCGTTTGAATTCAACACCATCGGCGTAGACGATGGCATTGCGATGGGACACGCAGGCATGAAATTCAGCCTGCCCTCCCGCGAACTCATCGCCGACAGCGTGGAGACGATGCTGCAGGCGCACCAATTCGATGGTATCGTCTGTATTCCCAACTGTGACAAAATTGTGCCCGGCATGATTATGGGTGCGTTGCGAGTAGACATTCCCACCATTTTTGTCTCAGGCGGGCCGATGGCGGCTGGAATGACCCCCGACGGCGAAGTGGTTGACCTGATTTCTGTGTTTGAAGGCGTAGGCGCACTCAAAGCAGGCACGATGACCGAAGAAGAGTTGACCGTTATCGAAAAGCACGCCTGCCCCTCTTGCGGCTCATGCTCAGGCATGTTTACCGCCAATTCGATGAACTGTTTAATGGAAGTCTTTGGCATTGCGCTCCCCTATAACGGCACAGCATTGGCCTTGACCGACGAGCGCGAGCAACTAGCTTTGACCGCCGCCGCCCGCATTATGGAACTGATCGACGAAGGGATCACCCCGCGCCAATTGGTGACGATGGATACGATAGATGATGCCTTCGCCCTCGATATGGCGATGGGTGGTAGCACCAACACCGTCTTGCACACGCTCGCCTTCGCCCACGAAGCAGGGATCGATTACCCTCTCAGCCGCATTAACGACATCGCCGACCGCGTGCCGCATATTTGCAAAGTCAGCCCGTCAGGCCATTGGCATATGGAAGATGTTCACCGCGCTGGCGGCATCCCTGCCATTCTTAATGAGACGCGGGATCAAATCCATCTTGACCGTATGACCGTTTCCGGCCAAACGATTCGGGAGATTGTGGACGGGGCCAGCGTGAAAGATCGCGCCGTCATCCGCGCTCGTGAGGATGCGTACAGCCAGACGGGCGGATTGGCGGTGCTGTTCGGCAATCTTGCCCCCGAAGGCTCTATCGTCAAATCGGGCGGCGTGGAAAAGGTGATGTGGAAGCACTCTGGGCCGGCACGTATTTATGAAAGCCAAGAGGAGGCGATGCGCGGCATTTTGAGTAGCCACGTCCAGCCGGGCGATGTGGTCGTCATACGGTATGAAGGGCCGAAGGGCGGGCCGGGAATGCAGGAGATGTTAGCTCCCACATCAGCCATTATGGGGATGGGATTGGGCGAAAGCGTGGCGTTGATTACCGACGGCCGTTTCTCAGGCGGCACACATGGCGCATGTATCGGCCACGTTAGCCCGGAAGCGGCGGCACGCGGCCCCATCGCCGCCCTGCAAGATGGCGACATGATCACGATTGATTTAGACAAACGCACACTCGACGTTGACCTGAGCGATGAAGAAATTGAAGCGCGGCTGGAGGCATTGCCCCCGTTCAAATCAGAGATCAACAGTTCATGGTTACGTCGTTATTCAAAGTTAGTAACCAGCGCACATACAGGCGCAATTTTGGAGTGAGACAGGAAGGTGACAGGCACTTTCAAAGTGCCTGTCACCTAATTAAAGGAGCGAGTCATGATTAAATCTGGAGCAGAAATTATAATGGAAGGTCTGGTGCGCGAAGGGGTGGAAACCATCTTTGGCTATCCGGGCGGGGCGAATATGCCCATTTATGACGCGATGCTTGAGTTTCCGTCGGTGCATCATGTACTGACGCGGCACGAGCAGGGCGCGGCGCACATGGCCGACGGCTACGCACGGGCGACGGGCAAAGTCGGGGTGGTGATGGCAACATCAGGGCCAGGCGCGACCAACTTGGTGACGGGCATCGGCACAGCGATGATGGATTCGGTGCCGATGGTCTGCATCACGGGACAGGTGAGCGCGTCGGCGATTGGCGGCGATGCGTTTCAGGAGATGGATGTGACGGGCATCACGTTGCCCATCACCAAACATAATTTTCTGATTACGGAGGCGGGCGAGCTTGCGGAAGTGATCAAAGAGGCGTTTTACATCGCCAGAAGCGGCCGTCCTGGCCCTGTTTTGATTGATGTCTGCAAGAACGCCCAAATTGAAGAGGTCGAATACATCGTCCCCGCTGAGTTGGAGATGCCCGGCTATCAGCCACCCAACCACGCCTCTGACGAACAAATGGCACACGCCGCCGAACTGATCGCCAACGCCAAACAGCCCGTCATTTTGGCCGGGCACGGCGTACTAAAATCGGGGGCGATGGATCAGTTGCTCAACTTCGCCAGCAAGACGCAAACGCCCATCGCCATGACGCTGTTGGGCTTGGGTGCAATCCCTGCCAGCCACGTTCTCAGTTTGGGCATGATGGGCATGCACGGTGAAGCGTGCGCCAATAACGCCATCCAGAAAGCGGATTTGCTGTTGGCGTTTGGAATGCGCTTTGATGATCGGGTGACGGGTAATTTGCGGACATACGCACCCCGCGCCCGCAAAATCCATGTGGAAATTGACCCGTCGGAAGTGGGCAAAAATGTCGCTGCCGATGTCGCCCTCATCGGTGATTTGAAGACGGTGCTGAGTGACATTGATCCCATCATTCCCCCGATTGACCATGAAGAATGGTTGGATCAGATTGCGGAGTGGAAGGCGGACACCAAGCGGCGCGATATTTTGTCGTGGCCGGATGACGGCAAGTTGTACGCCGCCCATATCGTGCGCGATTTATGGGGCGCGACGGGTGGCGAGGCGATGTTGACGACGGATGTCGGCCAGCATCAGATGTGGGCGGCGCAGTATTACCAGATGGAACGGCCGTACCGCTTCCTCACGTCGGGCGGCGCAGGCACGATGGGGTACGGGCTGCCATCAGCCATCGGTGCGTGGTTTGGCGACAAGGATCGCAATGTGTGGACAATCGTTGGCGACGGCGGTTTCCAGATGACGATGCCTGAATTGGGAACGGCGATCCAAGAAGGTGCAAATGTTAAAATCGCCATCCTTAATAACGGCTTTTTGGGCATGGTGCGCCAATGGCAGGATTTATTTTACGATAAGCGGTATTCGGCCGTGCAAATCGCCAGCCCCGATTTCACAATGATCGCCGCCGCTTACGGCATCCCCGCCCGCCGCATCACCAGCCGCGACGAGGTGGAAGAGGCGATAGCATTTGCCAATAACACACCTGGCCCCGTCCTGCTTGAGTTCACTGTCGAGCAAGAAGATAACGTATTCCCAATGGTTCCCGCAGGCGCGGCATTGGATGGAATGATTCGGCGGCCAATCTGGAAGAAACAAAGAGCAAAGCGCAATGAATAATGAACAAATTGTTCATTGGAGATTATTATGTACAAAACTTTAATAGCAACTGTGGAAAATAAGCCCGGCGTGTTGAATCGGGTGGCTTCGTTGTTTCGGCGGCGGAACTTTAACATTGATTCGTTGAACGTGGGGCGCACGGAGCGGCCAGATGTGTCACGGATGACGATTGTGATGGACAGCCATGAGACGGAGGCGCGGCTGGTGGAAGCGAACTTGTACAAGCTGGTGAATGTGCTGGATGTGCAGGACGTGACAAATAAAGCGGCCGTTTTGCGTGAGTTGGCGTTGATCAAAGTGGATGTTCCGGCCGAAAAGCGGGCAGAAATCATCAGCTTGGCGACGGTGTTCAAGGCCAAAATTGTGGATGTGAGCGCAGATTCGCTGATCATGCAGATTACGGCCACGTCGGATCGGGTGGACAGCTTGGTTGAGTTGTTACGGCCGTCGGGTATTGCGGAAATGGTGCGGACGGGGCATGTCGGCATGATGCGCGGCAATGAAGAAGGGGCGCGATACACGCCCGGCCGTCACGCAGATGGGTATACACAATTCAAGGCGCAGGATGTGGATCCTGCGTTGGGTATTTAATGTAGGGGCGACCCGCTGGG
>WFSA01000279.1 GCA_015486215.1 Anaerolineae bacterium
ACTCTTATGAAACCTGTCAAGTCTTTGCCCCAATTTATTGAGATGTTACTTGCGGAACTTCAAATTGTCATTCCCCCATCTTCATAAGGGCAGGCTCTGCGAAGGCAGGAATCCACAGTCTGGGAACTCATGGATTCCCGCCTAAAGAGCTTGCCCTCACGAAGTGTCTGTCCTCACGAAGGTGGGGATGGGGGCGGGAATGACAACTTTGGTAGTTAAACAAATCCTCGTGCCTTACACTTTTGGGCGGCGCAGTAGATCGCCTAAGAACGGTTGATATGAGACAACGGCCGTTGTTTTTGACCATCTAAATTGAGCCGACTATAATTTAACGGAGAGTGGCGGCCAGACTTCTTGATCAGAGTCTGGCCTCTTTTTAGGAAATAAAATAGGAAAAGGTGATTATGCCAGCACGAATTTTGGTAGTAGAAGATGAAATTAGAATCCGTGAATTTTTAGAACGCGGGTTGAGCATGCAAGGGCACATAGTAGATGTGGCTGAAGATGGGATGACGGGGCTTGCATTAGCTGAGGAGAATCAACCCGATTTGGTATTGCTGGATATTATGCTGCCTGGCGGGATGGATGGATTAGAAGTGTGCCATCAGATCCGCGAGCGAAGTGATGTGCCGATTATTATGTTGACGGCCAAAGAGACGATTGAAGATCGTGTTAAAGGATTGGACGCTGGTGCTGATGATTATTTGGTTAAGCCGTTCGCATTAGATGAGTTGACAGCGCGTGTACGCGCATTATTGCGTCGAGCGCAGCCGCCCAAGCCGCAAACGTACACTTTCCTTGATTTGGAATTGAACACGGGCACGCGGCAAGGGCAGCGCGGCGGCAAAATTTTCGATTTGACAGCGAAGGAGTATGAATTACTGGAACTGTTCATGCAAAATCAAAATCAGGTGTTGACTCGTGAGGTGATTTTTGATCGGGTGTGGGATTACGATTTTGGCGGCGAGAGCAATATCATCGAGGTCTATATGCGCTATTTGCGGCAGAAGACTGAGGCCAATGGCGGTTCGCGCATTATCCATACCGTTCGCGGCATCGGTTACGTTTTGCGCGAGTAGACGCAGTTATTTTGATCAACTCAAGGGGCGTGATGACACTCATCCGCCCCTTATTTTTGTAATGGGGCACACGGATTGCACTGATTTTGCTGATAAAAACAGCTAAACGGTGTGCAATCAGCCAGTTGCAGACTTTCTTGTCTTCCAGCCAGACCAATAATATAAAAGCAACAGCATCGTCAATCCGCCGACTGTGTCGATTAGTACGTCGAGTGGTTGTCCGTGTCGGGTAGGGATGAAGGATTGGTGGAACTCATCACTGATGGCGTAAAGCAAAGTGATGACGAAGGCGGTGAGGAATGGCTTGGTTTTGTGGGGGGGTAACGGCCGTTTTTCCCCCATCGCCCCCCGCCATGCCAGCAAAGAAAGAAAGCTGTATGCTAAAAAATGTGCCCCCTTTTTTGCCAATAAATCCCAAAAGCCAAAGGATGGAATCTCATTCTCTGTGCGTCCAGACAGATAGAAAATGAGAGCCATCCATGCCAACAGTGGTAGCCATCGTTTGAATTTCATAGGGGTAAAATTGCTCTTATATCGCCGCTAATACGCCGCGAATGAGTGCTGTCAGGCGGGGAACGATGATTTTTCCTGTTTCTAATACCTCTTCGTGTGACACCTCGTCTCCTTCGACGGGATTGAGAATCGCCTTGTTGGTGATGGAGGATATGCCTAGCACGCGCATCCCTGCATGGCGGGCGGTGATGACGGTAGGAACGGTGGACATGCCGACCGCATCGGCTCCGATGGTATGCAAAAAGCGCAATTCGGCTGGTGTCTCAAAGCTGGGGCCGCCAACAAAGGCGTAAGTGCCTTCTTGTAATGTGAAGCCGTTTGCTTTGGCGGCATCTCGTGCTACTTGCTGTAACTCTTTATCGTATGTTTCGGTCAAATCTACAAAACGGGGGCCGATGGCATCATCATTGGGGCCGCGCAATGGATTTTCTCCAGCGAGGCCGGGAAAGTTGATATGATCGGTGATAAGCATTAAATCGCCCGGAGTGAATCCGCGATTGATGCCGCCGGCGGCGTTGGTGACGATGATTGTTTTTATGCCTAACGCGTGCATCACCCGCACGGCTAAAATAATATCTTTTAAGGGATACCCTTCATAATAATGGGCGCGCCCTTGTTGAGTTAATACGGTTTTTCCTTCTAATTCGCCGATAACTAATTTTCCGCCATGTCCAACGACTGTTGCTGTCGGCCAGCCTTCAATCTCCTCATAGGGGATGATGTCTGCGTTTTCAATTGCATCAGCCAGACCGCTGAGACCAGAGCCCAGTACAAGGCCGACAGCAGGGGTTTTGGATGTGCGGTTTTTGATGGAGTTTACGGCCGTTGCTATTTGTTCGGGTAATAGAAATTCGTTCATATGAAAAGGGGGCATTGGTTTGTATGGATAAAAGAAAAATTCCTATTTATCTGTATAAGCAATGTGTAGTCGGTCAGCTTTCTCAGCTTTGTCTCGTTTTATGCTTTGTCTCGTTTTATGAATTGCGTTGAACGGACGTAGCGCGTCCAGCAATGCTCCTGCACAGAGCGCAGGGACGAGAGTTCCAGAGACGAGAGTTTATCGTTTGTTCGTTTTATTTAATCGTGTGTATAAATTTGAGTGGTAGAGATATTGGCATGGCCGAGCAAGTGCTGTATATCGTGCAGATCGTCGCCAGCAGCCACTTTATGGGCGGCAAAACTATGCCGTAAGGTGTGAGGTGTGACCGTTTTTTCCAATCCGGCCGCTTTGGCATACGCTTTAATGATCAGCCATAACCCTTGTCGGGTGAGCTGCTGCCCGCGATGATTAAGGAAGAGAGCATCCTCTTTTTGCAGTTTGAGGAGAGAGGAACGGCCGTCTTCTAAATAAAGTTCCAGCGCAGCCATCGTTACCTTGTCATAGGGCAGCAGGCGGTGTTTTCCCTCTTTGCCCGTGCAAGATAATGTCGCCTCTTCTAAATTGAGATCATTGACGCTCAATGACACCACTTCTGTGACCCGCATTCCCGTCGCGTATAAGATGCGTAACAGGGCAGTATCGCGCAAATTCTTAGGAGTTTGTTTGCCTGTGGTAACGTTCAGCAGTAGATCAATATCTTCAGGTGATAATGCCTGTGGCGGACGCTTTTTTACTTTTGGTGATTTGATATGCGTGGTTGGGTTCTCGCCAATGACCTTTGTTTTGGTAAGATGGTTGAAGAAAGATTTGACGGCGGCAACTTTACGCGCTACCGACGAAGAGGCGTATGGTTTGTCAATAAGCATTTTGATGTAAGCATCTAAATCTGCTTTTTCGACAGTGGCTAAGGTTTGTTCTGACGACAAACGGCCGTTCAAAAATGTAATGAATTGCGTTAGGTCATTTCGATACGCGGCAATAGTGTTGTTAGAATAACGCTTTTTTGCCTCTAACTGCGTTAGAAAAGATTGAAGTTGATCATTCATAGACCCACTGCTCCTGTCCGATGTATATTCAGTAATATTCGCGTAGTCAACACAGCGAATCGATCAAAACACCCAATTTTGATATATACTGATAAAATATGTTGATGCACATCCCCTGTACATAATAATATCACGACGAAAGCGTAACATTATGTCGATAGTATAACAATTACTTTGCATAAGATCAACTTAATTAAACATAAAGTTACGGAAGAGGATGGTGAGAATTTACGATAATTCGTATAGCGGGCTGTTAGTGCCACGTATACTCAAAATTGGGCGATAACGCCAACTCACCGCTACCAACAACCAAATAGATTAACTCGTCTATCAATTCTATGGCCTTACGGCTGAGGAATTTAAAATTGTGGAGGCGCAGCGATGATTGGTTCACTCCTCTGGCTTGCGCCTGCAAGAGTGAAGTATTCTTGATCGGGAGAAAACGGCCGATTCGTAATCGTCATTGTTCATCGTGATCGTGATCGAAAAAACGATCACGATCACGATGGTAAAAACGGCCGTTACAACTCTAAAACGACATGCAGAACAAACTCATTTTTGCCGTTCATTGCCGCGTTTGAAATTGCCCGTCCCCCTCGCCATCAATAATTGCGCTTCTTCATGGTCGGCATTTGCTATCTTTCCTATGAATTTCTGTGCTTTCTTCCCTTTTAAGATGGTGATTTGCTTACCGTACCAGTAAATAAACACTCTGTTTTCTTTCGTTATGCGGTATGTGAATACGTCATTCATAAATGGTGTTAATTACTATCTTCCGTTGCAGGTGTCCCTTCTGGATCATTTTCTCCCACTGTGTCCGTAATCGTGTCAGGCGCGAGCGTGAGGGCGTAATCGAGCGACCATTGCGCGGGGTAGAAATTTTCGTTGACCACCATCGCTTCACGATAGGCAATTTTTGCACCTTCTATATCACCCAGCGCGAGTAGTGCATGTCCCTTGTACCAATACGTCTCTTCTACATTTTGGCCGCCTTGCGCTTCCAATGTTGCATTGGCTAAGTCGATGACATCACGGAAACGGCCGATTTTCTGGTACGCCGTATAGATGCGGTATTGATACCATAACATACGCGGCGGCAGGCCAAACGAACGCGCCGTATCAAACGCCTGTGCACCCGCTTGATAATACTTTGCTTCGCCCGTCAACTCGCCCATTCGCGTCAGGCTGGTTCCCAGATTAAACCATGCAAACATATCATCGGGATTTTCTTTCACCCACTCATTATTTTTGGCGGCGATGTCGCGCCACATCGTGAAATCATCCAACATATCTTCGCCGAGCAAGCCATTGACCTCCGCTTCTTGATGAGTGTGGTAAACGACGATGAAACTATCATTGAAATGCTGCCAATATTTTTGTACATCTGCATAACTATCCGTCCGTCCTGTCCCATCAAAGGGGCCGAGATAGCTGTCTTGGCTGTAAAATTCCTCTTTTTCCTCATCATATCCATAAACGGTGAGATAATGTCCCCACCAGCCGCTGTTAGCCAATTCATACCCTTTTTCTATGATGACGGGGTAGCCCGCGCTGATAAAGCGTTTAAGCAGATCAAGATCGCCGCCACTGCGGGCGATTGCTCTGTAGCCGAGTGTCTGTTCGTTGACATAATCGGCCATCTGCCATGGACTGACATTTCGATCTTCGGGATTTGGTTTAAGGTAGGCGGCGACAAGCTCTTGGTCAACACTTCTTGACATGATGTTAAAAACAACGCCGTCTGAGCTGCTTTCTCCATACCAATCGAGAACTTGTACCAGATTGGCAGGGCCGCAATTGTTGAATGTTTGTCTAACGGCCGTCAATCCATCAATTGACATTTGGGCGGGCAATGGGGCGGG
>WFSA01000280.1 GCA_015486215.1 Anaerolineae bacterium
CTTACATTTATTGCGTCCAGACGGGCATCCCGTCGGCCGTGCGTAATTCTATCATCTCTCCCGTTGTGTGATTCGTCAACCAATTGATTTCCATATGGTCGGTTGACTCAAACCCTTCAAGGCTGATGGAATCACCCGGATTGAGGGCGATGCCGCTTTCGTCCCAGAAGAAGGGCGGCCCCAGCATCGCTTCGTGCATTTCACCCGTCGCGCTGTCGCTAAAGATGAGATTATTGCTGTTGGCAATGACGACCGTGCCATCGAAGAATAGCGTATCTCCCTGCGTCATGCCATCCGTCGTCGTCGTGTCTGTGTGACCAGTGTCACCACTTTGGCCGGGCGGCACACTGTTTTCATCTGTGCGCCATGCCGGGCCGCCACCACCATTGCCACCACCGCGTGTGTCGGTGCTGTTCGGGTCTTCGGAAGCCCACGGCGGGCCGCCTTGACCTTGTTCTGTGCCGCGTGGATTTTCCACAACTGGCGCAGTCGGCTCCCAAGCGCGGATGAAATCGGTAAGGGCGGTGATTTCATCGCTGGTGAAACGGTCACCAAAGGCTGGCATGATGCTGTTGGGGCGATGGCCGCCGTTGATGATGGTGTTAATAATCTCCTCATTCGTCTTTGAAGTCAGAAATTGCTGACTGTTTAGAGCGGGGCCAGTGCCGCCGCTGCCTTCCACGCCATGACAAGAGGTGCAAGTGGTGTTGAAAATCTGCTCACCAATCGCCACCACCTCTTCGGGGTTGCTCATATCAATTTGCACAGGTTCGGGGGCGATGAGAACGAGTTCTTCCTGCCCAATAACGTCCCAATTTTGTAAAAAGGAGACGATTTGCGCCATTTCGTCGGGGCTTAATACGCTACTCCAGCCCGTCATCATCGTGCCGGGAACGCCTTCGGTGATGATGCGCGTCAGTTCGGCGGCATCAGTGGCACGGACGGTTTCATCGTTTAGCGGCACGGCTAATTCTGACCCTTCGCCATTTACGCCGTGACAAACGGTGCAATTGTTGGCAAAAAGCTGAATGCCCGCCGCCCATTCGCTGCCTTCGGGGGCGAGGGCGGTGATGTCGGCCACCATCGCTTCGTCAACGGTGGGGACGGGCAGGGTGGGCGGCACTTTGCCTTCGGCGACGGCCAAATCGCCGACCGCGCCCCAATCACCATAGCGAATCAGGGCGACAAGTTCGTCGATTTGGTACTCGTTGTAGATGCCGCCTTCTTCCACATGCCAGCCTGTCATAACGGTGTCATAACGGCCGCGTTCAATGGTCTTGTAGAGAAAGTCATAATCGACTTCGCGTAGCGAATCACTGTTGAGAGCGGGGATACTGCCAATGCCTTCGCCCACCGCGCCGTGACAAACGGCACAATTTTCGACATACATGACGGAAGCGTCAGCGACGAATTCTTGCCGCAACTCTTCTTGTGAGGTTCCCAGACGTTCTGGCTCGCGCAAGGCATAAATCGGCAGGGCGATGACCATAACGAGTAAAGCGATTAAGGTGATGATGCTGTATTTGTTCATGATTTGAATGGAGAATTGATAATGGAAAATGGATAATTATCAATTCTCCATTATCAATTCTCCATTATTTAGGCGTAAACTAGCTGTTCAGCCGCGAATTCGCCCCGTTTTTGTGGGCCAGATGTGTCCACATAAACGATGCCGTCTTCGATGGCGACGGCGAAGGTGTCGAGGGCGCGGGGGGCGGGTGGGTTTTGCACGTCGCCGTGAATGTCAAATTCGGAGGCGTGGCAGGGGCAGAAGAAGCGGTTTTCGTTTGCTTGCCAGTTGACGGTGCAACCGAGATGGGTGCAACGGTGATAAACGGCGAGGAAGCCGTCTTCTTCTGCGCGAATTAGATAAAAACGGCCGTTTACAAATTCTGTCACCGAGCTGAGCGGGAAGCTGGCAACCCTGCCAGCTTCAACGATGCCGCCGAACGCGCCTTCTACTGATCGGGGCTGCATGTAAAGTAAGCTCACGCCCGTGATTTCCAACAAAGCGACCGCGCCCAATGCGCCGATGCCCATTTTAAGGAAATTGCGTCGTGTTAATTGTTCTTGTTTTTTTCTGTCGTTCATAACGAATTCTCTGTAGGGGCGACCCGCTGGGTCGCCCATTTACGAACAGGGCGACCCAGCGGGTCGCCCCTACGATTGTTAAAATGGCAATACCAACGCCATATTCGCGCCTCTGAAAAAGACACCGACGATGGTTAATAAAATCAAACTGCTGAAAATGAAGCTGAATAAGCCAACCAGCGTTTCACTGTGGGTTAAACGGCCGATTACACGGATCAGCATATAAATGAAAGCCAATCCCGTAAAGGTTGCCAACAATGGCACAACCCCGTTGATGATGAAGTTGGACATATCGGGGAACATCGCGGGCAGATCAAGCCAGTATTCATCAACCACGACGAGGATGGGAACCAGAACGATGCTCCAGAGAATGCCAACAATGGCGGCTACGCGCCCCCGTGCGGAGCGAAAATAGATGCCGATGTCGTCACCCTGTTTGTCCCATTTGGGAATGAGGAAGATGGCGAGCAGGCCGATCCCCGTCAAAATCATCGCCGCCAATGCGTCCATGTGGAGGAGCAGTTCTTGTACGCCCATGAAATACCAAGCCGCTTTGGCGGGATTTGGTGGATGCAACGGGTCGGCTAACGCTTCTAATGGGGCGGGAATGACCATCGACCACAGTAATACTGTGGTGATGAGAACGATGGCGGCGGCGAGTTCAATCTGTACCAGATGGGGGATGGTGGTGACGCGCTCAATGCGGGTTCTTTTGGGGGGGATCGGTTGCGAGATGCCGCCATCTTTGCGTACTTTCCAGAAATGCCACGCCATCAGCAGGGTGAACAGCACGGGTAAAACGGAGACGTGAATGGCGTAGAAATTACGCAATGCGCCTTGTCCGACTTCGGGGCCAGCGAGCAGGAAGTTGGAAATAATGTCGCCAATGATGGGGATGTAACTGAGTAAGCTGGTGCCGACGGTGATCGCCCAATACGCTAATTGATCCCAGGGAAGCAGGTAGCCTGTGAAGTTGAAGGAGAGGATGACGAGCAGGAGGATGAGGCCGATTGTCCAATTTGTAGAACGGCCGTTTTTATATCCCCCCGTAAAAAAGACACGCAACATATGCAGGAACGCTGTCACCACCAATAAATTGGCCGACCAATGGTGCATGGCGCGGGTGAGTGAGCCAAATAAGACATCAGTTTCCATCGCTTGAACGCTTGTGTAAGCGCGTTCGACGCTGGCATCGTAACGAAACATCATCAAAACCCCTGTGAAGATGAGGATGAAGGCCAGCATGGTAGACAGCCCGCCCAATCCCCATGTGTAGGAAAAACGCAGCGCGGGTTTGGCAACTTTGGTAGGATGCAGATGCAAAATGACATTATTGGCGACCGCTTTCATGCGGCTGCGATCATCGTCGGGTTCATTGTTGTATAATAGTTTTGTTCTCCATGAGGGAGA
>WFSA01000281.1 GCA_015486215.1 Anaerolineae bacterium
GCTCACGCTCTTCGGGGGCATTATCAATTTGGTCGAACGCTTCAAAACTCGCCAACCCTTTCAATGATAATGTTTTCGTAATTGCTGCCGTTAGTGTCGTCTTCCCATGATCCACATGACCGATGGTGCCGATATTAACATGCGGCTTCTCACGTACAAATTTTTCTTTAGCCATTATTTCCTCTCTAAATCTATTGTGCTGCATTGATAAACCACAACAGCAACCTACCGTCATTCACAAGAAGACCCTATTATCAGGAGTGACAATAGGGCGAAAGCCCACAATCGGATTTGAACCGATGACCTCATTCTTACCAAGAATGCGCTCTACCTACTGAGCTATGTGGGCAAACAATAGACAATAAAACAGTTTTTAATGCTCTGTTTTGCAGGCACTAAAAACTGTTTATTGTTTACTGAATGGTGGGCCAGGTAGGACTCGAACCTACGAAGGCTAACGCCAGCGGGTTTACAGCCCGCCCCCTTTGCCACTCGGGACACTGACCCATGTTAAAACGATATACGAAGGTTTACGCCTTGTACAAAGTTTACGCCTTGTACACAGAATGGACTTATTCAGTCCAAGAGCCGACAATGGGACTTGAACCCATAACCTATGCTTTACAAGAGCATTGCTCTGCCAATTGAGCTACGTCGGCGAAAAAAGCGTTATGTTTGTAAGTCTGCTCAATCAACAAAATCGTTATTAGTTGACCAAGACGCGCAAGTATAGTCACTTGCTCTCTTTTCGTCAAATTTTGGCGGCGGCGGCGGTAGGGCGATTTCAACCTCGCCTCAATTCGTGATCGTAACGCATAAATTCCCCTCAATTCATATATTATGTCAATTTCAGGGTTGCTAAAAACGTATCTTCTCAAAAAATTGGGGACAAGACTTGACAAATTTCATCAGCACTTTATTTTACACGAGTATCATTAGGAAAATTTGTCAAGTCTCCCCAGAATACTGAGAAGATACCTAAAAACAGTATAAATTTGGGATTTAACAGTGCGATGGCGAAGGCGAAAGCACGGCTGTTTTGCCCTAACTATGCGTTTCTATATTTCGTTTTCCTCTCGATATTGGGCGATGGCGGCTTGAATTAGGCGTTGATCGGCAACGGCCGTTGCCAATTTTTCCTTCTCCGTCTCATACATCCCCCGCGCTTGCTCCACTTGGCTGATAACGGCCGTTGACCCCGCCAATACCCCATCTCGCAGCGGGGTGATGAGCATACGTCGCAGCGGAGCTTCCTCATCTGCGCTTCCCAGCCAAGCGTCAAGCGGCTGGGCGATATTAGTATCCAAACCATTAATTGAGATCGGCGTTTCTAGCAGCAGATCGGTAAGAGCGGCAGTGATATTGCTCGTTTTTTCGCCCAAACCGAAGGGCAGCCATTTGAGGATTTTTTGCGCCCATTCATTAAACATTTGCACAAATGAGCCGACAGAATCAACGGCCGTTTTCAGCGTCTCTTCCACTTTGTTAAAATACATCCCCATCTTCTCTTGTTGAACATCCAGCCACGCACGGCCGTTTTCCAGTAACGGAATATGCGCCTCCACTTCGCTGAGAGCAAGCCGTCCAGCGGCGATACTCTCATCCAAATCGGGAAGCGCAGCAGTGAGGGTATCGAATTGATTGGTCACGGCCGTTAAGCCATTCTCGACCATTTCCCCCACATCAATCTCCTCAATCTGTTCATACAAACTGATAAGGCCGGCCATGAGGGTGACACGGCCGTTTACCTCTCCCAATTGCAATTGAAGATCATCGTTCGCGCTGGCCGCATTCTCATTAACGGCCGCTTCCAACGCCAACCGATCCCCCATCGCCATCAAATCAGCTTGCAATTGTGCATTTTCTGATTGCAATTCAGCCAATTGGGTACGCAGTGCCAACGTCGGGTCAACGCCCACCGATGCCCCTTGCGCCGGCGCGGCGGCCGGAAGGGCAACCGACGGCGCTACTGTAATCACAGCCTCCGATGCTTCCCTAGATTTAAGCAACGCCGCCCCGCCCCCAGTCGCCGCCGCCACAACGGCCGTTGCCGCCGCCGCCTTCAAAAACCCGCGTCGATTTATTTCAAACTCTTCATGCTCGTCCATATTCACTCCAGAGGAACGGAGTTGCGAGGTTGTTGCATACTTGCCGCCTGCAAACCTACAAACTTACTACCTCATCCCGCTCGCTACCCCGCCTTGTATCCCATCCGTCTAACCGCCCGTTCATCTTGCCGCCATTTAGAAACAACTTTGATCCATAGGTCAAGGTACACTTTTTGATCGGCCATCTCTTCGACCTGTTTACGGGCGGCTTGCCCGATGCGGCGCAACTGTGTCCCTTTCTTGCCGATGATGATGCGTTTATGGGTATCACGCTCGACAAAGATGGTTGCGCCAATGTATAAAATCCCGTTGTCGCGCTCTTTATACTCTTCAACTTGAACGGCCGTTCCATATGGAATCTCATCCCGCAATTGCAGCATCACCTGCTCGCGGATCAACTCAGCAGCAAGATCGCGCACATACAAATCAGTGACTTGATCCGCAGGGTAGTAACGCGGCCCTTCAGGGAGCGCATCAACAACCATTTGCAACAGTTCATCACGGCCGTTTCCCTTCAACGCCGAAAACAGCAGCCATCGCGGTGTTGGCAGCAACGCCTGATACGCCTCTGTATGCTGAACGACCTGTAACGCTGACATGAGATCATTCTTATTCATGGCAAGAATAATCGGCACAGTCCCGCCCATCTGCGACAACTGCTTGGCAATCGCTCGGTCACCTGCACCGGGCATAACAGACGCATCGACCACCCAGATCACCGCCTCCGCATCGGCCAGCGATGAGAGCGCGGTATCCATCATAAATTCATCTAATTTTTGACGCGGCTTCATCATTCCCGGCGTATCCATAAAAACGATTTGATAAGACGGCCGTGTCACAATCGCCAACTGCCGAATCCGCGTCGTCTGCGGTTTAGGAGTCACAATAGCGATCTTCTGCTCCATAAACCCATTGATAAGCGTACTTTTACCCACGTTCGGCCGTCCCACCACCGCAACATACCCCGACTTATGACCAGCCACTATTTCTTCTTCCATAAACACCTTCTAAAGAAATAATGAATTAGGAATAATGAATGACACGCAGCCTCATTCATCATTAACAATTCATTATTCATTATCCTTTTTGTCCTCTATTACTGCTAATAAAATATCATCTAAAGTGCGTGTTGGCTGCCAGCCGATGAGCGCGTTGACGCGCGAAATATCTGGCACGCGCCGCTGCATATCCTCAAAACCAGGCCCATATGCTTCGCTATACGGAATTAGGGTGATAGATGATTCACTCTCGGCCAAATCACGCACGCGCTCGGCCAATTCATTCATACTGATCTCTTCTGTATTGCCGATATTATATAATTTACCAACAGCCTCTTCATTTATGGAAAGCGCGGCTAACGCTTGCACCACATCCCGCACATCGCAGAAGCAACGGGATTGTGTGCCATCACCATAAACGGTGATCGGTTCATTTTGCAACGCCTGCGTCACAAAACGGGGGATAACCATCCCGTAACGGCCGGTTTGGCGCGGCCCTACCGTGTTGAAAAGGCGGAACGGGATCACTTCCAATCCGTACTCTTGATGGTACGCCAATCCCAAGAACTCATCCACCATCTTGCTGGCCGCATACGCCCATCGGCTTTTGCTGGTCGAGCCGAGCAGCACATCATCCGTCTCCGCAAAGGGGATACGAATCCCTTTGCCGTACACCTCAGAGGTGCTGGCGATGAGGACGCGGCAGCCGTACCGCAAGGCCACTTTCAGCACCGCCTCCGTCCCCATGATATTTGTCTCAATGGTATGCACGGGATGATCGACGATGAGATTTACGCCAACGGCCGCTGCCAAATGAACGATAATATCCACCTGCGACGCAAGCCGATCCATCACCACCGCCTCCAAAATATCAGCGCGGACAAATTGATAATGGGGATGACTGTGCAAATGGGCGATATTCTCCAACCGTCCCGTAGATAAATTGTCCACCGACAAAACCCGATGCCCTTGAGCCAACAGTAAATCAGACAGATGCGACCCAATAAAGCCCGCCCCGCCTGTGATTAAGTATGCTAATGATTTTTTCCCTTTCATGCGCTGCTTCCTTCTATACGTACCTTTTTCGGTAGAAGTGACAATCACTGGGCGTATAATTTCGGGTAAACCAAATCCATTCGCCCCGTGACAGTTACTATAGATCTGCTTAATTTACAATATCGTCCCATTTTACCCCATGCCACAGCCATACCCCAATCCACCTGCACGTTTGATAGGGCGATTGCAATCTCGCCTTAATTCGTGATCATGATCGTTTTCGTGATCGAAAATCGAAAAAACCAATCACAAAAACGATCACGACATACGATCACGACAATCATAACGCATAAATTCCCCGCAATTCACATGTTATGTCAATTGCGGATCTGCTAAAAACGGTGTAAATTTGGAATTTAACAGTGCAATTTGGAGGTTACAATCGTCCTAGTACACGCTGGCGGAAGTCTTTGTATCTTATTTGTTGCGGGAATCAGAATTCCCGCAACTCCCATCAGATAGGTATCGGGAATTCC
>WFSA01000282.1 GCA_015486215.1 Anaerolineae bacterium
AACGAGGCGGGAATTTGCGTGTTCAAAAACAGTTTGGCGGGCAAATTAACAATGCAATCAACCAATCGCGCCTCCACCAACGCCTTCCGTATATCCCCTTCTCCCGATGTTTTGGAAGTCATCGCCCCTTTGGACAGCACAAAGCCCGCCTGCCCGTTGGGGCTGAGGTGGTAGAGGAAATGTTGAATCCAGGCAAAATTAGAGTTGCCGACGGGCGGTTTGCCATATTGCCAACGGCCGTCTTCCCGTAACAGATCGCCGCTCCAATCGCTGTCATTAAACGGCGGGTTGGCGATTACATAATCGGCTTTCAAATCTTTGTGGGCATCGTTCAAAAAAGAGCCTTCGTTGTTCCAGCGCACCTGCGAACTGTCTATGCCGCGAATGGCAAGGTTCATCTTTGCCAGCCGCCACGTCGTCTGGTTGCTCTCTTGCCCATAGATGGAAATATCGTTGATCCGCCCCTGATGCTCGGTCACAAACTCTTCCGACTGCACAAACATCCCACCAGAGCCGCAGCAGGGGTCAAAAACGCGCCCTTTATACGGCTCTAACATCGTCACCAACAGCTTGACGACGCTTTTGGGGGTGTAAAATTGGCCGCCCTTTTTGCCTTCGGCCAGCGCAAATTCGCCCAGAAAGTATTCAAACACATGCCCCAGCATGTCCGCGCTACGCTCTTGCGCTTCGTCCATCGCCACATTGCTAATCAGGTCGATGAGGCCGCCCAAATTGGTAGGGTCAAGGTTGCCCCGTGCGTACACCTTTGGTAGCACATTTTTCAGCGATGGGTTTTCTTTTTCGATGGCATCCATCGCCTCATCCACTTTTTTACCGATTTCGGGCTCTTTGGCTTGGGATTGCAGGTAGCTCCATCGTGCCGTTGCTGGCACAAAGAAGACGTTTTCGGCGCGGTACTCATCACGGTCTTCGGGGTCGGCTCCCATCGCTTCTTCGGTTTTCAGTTGGGCGTGCAACGCCTCAAACGCATCGGAAATGTATTTCAGGAAGACGAGGCCGAGCAAGACGTGCTTGTATTCGGCGGCATCTATGTTTTTTCGCAGCTTGTCGGCCGCTTTCCATAGCTGTTTTTCGAGGGGTTCTTCTTTTTTTGCGGCGGTTCTTTTTCGTGCCATGATTGTGAATGCAGGTCAAGTTTGCAAACTTGACCTGCTATAGGGTTAGTTGCATTTTGTACGGATGTTTAACCGTTTGATTTCCGCGTTCAATTGATATTTCTGCTCTATGCTTGCCACGCGCACGGCCGTTTTGTACACTTTTCGTATCTTCTCAATAAATCGTGGACAAGAGTTGACAAATTTCATCAGCACTTTATTTTACACGAGTATCATTAGGGAAATTTGTCAACTCTCCCCAGATGCAATTGGGTCAGGCTTCATCGTATGGTTTTGCTTTGCCTTCCTGAATGAGTTTGTCAACGGCCGTCCACATCCCCTCTGCCTTTGGAACCAACGCTCCCATGCGTCGCTTTCGATTGGCTTCTGCCTTCGTTTTCTGTTCTGCCGCCGCCTTGTTTCGTGCGTTTTCTGCGATGTGTTGCAGTTGGGCGACGGTGCGTGGGGTGGAAACGGCCGTTTCCTCATCAGCAGGCAGCATATCCCGTAAAAAACGTTGAAACTTCACCCCCAACCGCAATTCATCATCCGCAACCAACGCCTTCGGAAAACGAAACGCCAATTGCACGCTGCCCCAATTTGTGATGTAGAACAGAGCATCGTAATAGGCGGTTAAAACATTCACCGCACCGCCGGGAAAATCGGTGTAATTGTAAACAAACACCGCCCGCGTTGGATGCGGGTCTACGCGGCTGGATAGGCGGGCGACAGCTTTTTGTTCGGGGATGGTTAACGGCCGTTCAACTGCTCGAAATTCGTAATACTGGTACTCTGACATAACTAATTCACCTTGCCGTATTATTTACCAAGACGGCCGCAACATTTTTTATACTTCTTGCCGCTGCCACACGGGCAAGGCGCATTCCGCCCTACCTTCGGCGTTATGCGTGTAGACGGCATTCCGAGCGCAGTCCGTTCATGTGTTTGACTAAATATCGCCGCTTGAAAAGCTGCTTTATCAGCTTCACGCGCAGCTTGTTGGCGTTCGTTTGGGTCTCTTTCGCTCCATTCATCTTCCAGATTTTGTCTATAATCCAGCCATTTGTTTTTCGCTGCCCGCTCCACCCCAGTCTCCGTCAGCAATGCCTCTAGCGTAGACCCGTGATGCATAAATTCATAAGTTGCCATGATATCATAAGGCGCAGACAAGGGTGTTTCGTCATCGCGCAACCGTGCTTTGTATGCGTAATAATCGCCAACAAGCGATGTTTCAATCGCGCCAACAGCATACAACGCTTTAATTTGCGCTTGACTTTCCTTATCACCCAGATTTGAGAGTTCCAAAGCTGCCCAATTCCACATCGTATTAAATTCATTATCGCCGACAATGGAGGTGTCTTCTTCGGGTAGAGGGGGCAATAATTTTTGTAAGGTTGAAATGACAATGGGTGTATATAATGGCTCGTTATAGGCTAGCTGGGTAATAATGGAAACGGCTGTAGAACGGCCGTATGTAAACGCATCCTCATCCAGCATCAAAAGAGAAAAAAGCGGCAACGCAACCGTACCATAATGGTGTATTTTCGTGCCGAACACTTCGATAAGTTCCGCCCGTTCTGGATTGCGGAAAATGGCATCAAAAAGTGGCAATGCTGCCTGAGAACGAGCGGCAATGAGCAAAAGTCCAGCATGAATATCGCCATAAGCCAACGGATCCATATCGCTTTGAATATCGTATTTATCCCATGGGTTTATGCGTAATAACTCAAGCAATGCGGGTTCTAATTCATCAATGCGCTCAAGACAACAGAAAATTAACTCTAGGTCCGGCACTTTCCCCGCCCGTTCTAGCGCGTGGATAAGTTTGTCATTGGATAGTGTGTTGTATTCCATATAGTTTATCTTGTGGGGATGCAGATCAGATGTCTAAATTAATGCTTCCTCTGCCAACTCCTCAAAAAGGGGGTATCAAATCGGGGGCGTATTGTTGCAAATAATTTTGCACACGCTTAACATTTGGGTGTGTTTCATTTCAGTAGAAGTGATAGTCACGGGGCGCATAGTTTCGGGTAAATTAAGTCCGTTTGCCCCGTGACAATCACTTTGGTTCAACTCATTTGAAACACACCCTTAACATTTGCACCTGCTTTGACAAGCTCGACGACATCTAGTTGGTCTTTGCGTCGTCTGGCTGTTAATTTTATATAAATTAACGCTTTGATGGGTACAATAGCTAATCTATTGCTGGTAGGTGGTGCATTAAGAACGTCTTCTAATTACGCTCCCAGCGCAACGGGGGATAGATAATCAATACGAATGCC
>WFSA01000283.1 GCA_015486215.1 Anaerolineae bacterium
GTACAAGAATATCACTGATAAGGTACTAAGGGAAAACTCGTAAATAACTGTGGCCAAGGTGACAGGCACTTGCCAAGTGCCTGTCACCTGAAAGTCCAAAGTTAAAAACGAACCTTCCCTAAGAAGGATTAGGGTGATTGCAACCTCGCTTTAATTCGTGATCGTTTTCGTGATCGAAAATCGAAAAAACCGATCACGAAACCGATCACGAAACCGATCACGAAATATGATCACGGCAATCATAATGTATAAATTCCCCCGCAATTCACATGTTATGTCAATTGCGGAGCTACTGAAAACGGTGTAAATTTGGAATTTAACAGTGCGATTTGGAGGTTGCAATCGCCCTATAAGAAGGATAGACTCACTTGCGAATTGACAATTGATACTTGCGAATTCACAAGTGACCATTGATATATGATTTCATTTTTAACATCTATCGCCGCCCGTTTTGGTACGAACCCAAAAGAGGCCGAGCGATTTATAAAGTTTGCTCTCGTCGGCACGGTTGGTTTTGTGGTTGATTTTGGCACCCTCGCTTTTCTCAAAGAGGTCATTGGGTTGCCGACATTGTTAGCAAATAGCATCTCGTTTTCAGCGGCCGTTACCAGCAATTTCATCCTTAATCGATATTGGACCTATCCAGATTCGCGCAGCAAGCGTTTGTGGCTGCAAATGGGGCAGTTTTTTGCCGTCAATATCGTTGGGCTTGTCATTAATAACAGCATTTTATACGTTTTGGAAGGTGTATTTAATGGCTGGCTGGTCATGGTGCCGCTATTGGCAGATCGCGGTTATATTTTTGCCAAAATGGTCGCCACCATCGTGGTTCTGTTTTGGAACTTCTTTGTCAATCGGCATTGGACATATAACGATGTTGCCGAATAAGCGCGGCACCGGAATGGGGTAGATAATCGGACATGGTTCATAATTGGGCAAATTATTTTTACAATTTATGTTGTGTTGGGCGATTCAGCGAATCGCCCCTACCGTTCCCTCCTGTAGGGGCGATCCGCTGGGTCGCCCAAAAAGTGTAAAGATCATTTCATCAAAAATGAACCATGTCAAAATCCGCGTTTATCTGCGTTTATCTACTCTATTCGCGTTCTATTTACGACGCTAAACTGAAAGATATTTTCCCCTTTTTTGAAGCAGTCGATAATCGCCCTATGGCATAACCATACTTCTTTGATAAAATCCACAGCATGAAGACATTAGCCCTACCCAACGGCCGTATCTCCCTTCCCGCCTTCCTTCCCGACGGCACACAAGGCGTAGTTCGTGCCATTGATGGACAAGATTTGCTTGCCAGCGGCATCCAAGCGGTGCAGATGAATGTCTACCACCTGATGCAGCGACCGGGATCATCTACCATTCAAGCGTTAGGCGGCTTGCATAAAATGGCCGGATGGCCGCACCCCATTTTTACCGACTCAGGCGGTTTTCAGGTCTATTCGCTCATTCGCCAAAATGCAAAACTCGGCTCCATCAGCGATAAGGGAGCGCAATTCCGTATTGAGGGGAAAAAGTTCCAACTTACGCCTGAAAAAAGTGTGCAATTGCAGATGAGTTATGGCAGTGATATCATCATTTGCCTTGACGATTGTACGCATGTGGACAGTGATATGGCGGTGCAGAAAACGGCCGTTCGCCGCACAGTCGCTTGGGCAAAACGATGCAAAACAGAGTTCACCCATCTACTTGAACAAAAACAATTGCCGCCCGAAAAACAGCCGAAATTAGTCGCCGTTGTGCAGGGAGGCGGTTCTGTTGACCTGCGCCGCCAATGTGCCGATCAGCTATTAGACATTGGTTTTGATGGATACGGATACGGCGGCTGGCCTCTCGATAGTAACAATAAATTGCTGACAGAGATGGTGGCAACGGTGCGTGAATCCATCCCCCGCCAATTTACCGTTCATGCGCTGGGGATCGGTCATCCCGATAATATCCGCGCCTGTGTGGAGATGGGATACGAGCTGTTTGACAGCACGATGCCGACGCGGGATGCGCGACACGGCCGTTTATACATAAAAAAAGAGGACGGCACGTTCGGCTACCTTTACATCAAAGATAAAAAACATATCAAAGCGAACCGCCCTCTCATGGCTGGCTGTGATTGTCACGTTTGCACGACGTATTCGGCCGGCTATCTGCATCATCTTTTCAAAGTCAACGATCACCTCTATCATCGGTTTGCGACGATACATAATTTGCGTTTTATGACGCTGTTGATGCAAGAGTTGCGGGACGGAATAGCGGAAAGAGAGAGGGCTGGCGGACGTTTAAAGCAGCTATCCCTTCATCACCGCTCTGCCGACGGGATGAAAGTTGCATTACGCCTGAAAAAGAGCAAAAAAGTTGTGCGGCGTGAGCAGTTGGCGGTAGAACGCTTGCTGGAGGATGAACGGTTGACGGCCGATTTAGATGATGCAGCGGCGACGCTCCTTCTCAATTGGGGGATGCGTGAAACAAAGAGAATTGCGGGCGATACGGCCGTTCTCCCCGATGAAGAAGCGGAAGCGGCAATGTATCCCCGTTTGCGGGCATTGCGGACGGTTATGCGGTATGCCAGCAATTGGTTTGGCAAGCGCGGTACGACGGATGAGCGGGCGAACCGTAAACTCATCAAGAAAATTGTGACGAAAACGGCCGTTATCCATCCCGACACCTTCACCCCTGCGGACAAAGCTGCCCAGCTTAAACTCGCCCAAGAGACCTGCCAACAGAGCGATCAAACCAAACTCGTCAACATCCTATGCGCGTGGCTAGATGTACAATTAAGCTAAATCCATCCTATTATTCCCCCCTATCTATATGAGCGTTTCTCCTTGTGCAATTTAGTTAAAATAAAGTAGAGGTACTTATGAGTAAAAAACGGCCGTCTAGCAGTAAAAAAACAATAAGCGGCATCGCCGCCATCGGTTTCATCCTCCTCTTTTTATTCTACCTGCTCACAGGATCAGACCCGTTTGGCTTATTTGAAACAGGCGAGACAATCGCCCCAGCCGACAATAGTTCATTCATTCCCCCTAATTTAGGGGACAGCTTGATAGATAATGGCAGCACAACGGGCAGCGGCGGGGATTGGTGGCGGGTTTACTTTACCGAGCCGGGCGGCGACTATGACCCTGATGATCTGGGTGATTCCATCCCTGCGCTGTTGATTGATTATATTAATGAAACAGATACTTACATCGACATTGCTGCCTTTGAATTCAATCTCACCCCCGTCGCTGACGCGCTCATCGCTGCCCATGAGCGCGGGGTGCGGATCCGCTGGGTCACTGATGATGAGTATGGGATTGACGCTGATTTTGAAGAGGACGGCGGTCAATTTGAGATGCTGGAGGATGCGGGGATTGAGGTGATGGACGACGGCCGTTCGGCTCTCATGCACAATAAATTTATCATTTTCGATGGTGAAGTCATTTGGACAGGGTCAACTAATCTCACGGAGAATGGCACTTTCCGTAATAATAATAATGTCATTATCATAGGAGATGGCGATGTTGCCGCCATGTATCAGCGTGAATTTGATGAAATGTGGGGCGGTGCATTCGGCCCGCAATCACCATCCACCGTCAGCAGACAGGTAATAGCGATTGATAATACGTTGGTGCAAGTTTTATTTGCGGCTGAAGATGATGTGATCGAAGCGATTATCCCGTTAATTGAGGATGCAGAGAGCAGCATCCGCTTTATGGCTTTTTCGTTTACGCATGATGATTTGGGAACGGCCGTTCTTGATCGTGCCAATGCTGGCGTAAGCGTACAAGGCATCTTTGAGACACGCGGAAGCAAAACTGAATACAGCGAAATGTCAACCCTCTATTGTAACAATGTCAATGTACGTCAGGATGGCAACCCTGGCACATTCCATCATAAAGTATTCATCATTGATGATAAATACGTCGTCACCGGCTCCCTCAATTTTTCTAATAACGCCAACGATAGCAACGACGAAAACGTCATCATCCTTAACAATCGTGACATCGCCGCCGAGTATCTGGCGGAATTTGACCGCCGCTGGGCCGAAGCAACGCCGCCTGATGCGGCCATTTGTAAGTAGCAGATATGCCGGTGATAAGTTGGAATCGGATTATGAAAATATATAAAAAAGGTGGCTGTTAAGCCATGTTGAGTGTCATACTTGTACAGGCGGGTAGCCATTATGAATTTCTGTTTCGCAGGAATGGCACTGTTGAAAGGTATTAAAATTAAGGAAGAAAGGCAGAATTATGACAAAAAAAGTTCGTAGGCGTAAAAACACACAAGGATCAACTGGAAAACAAGAGACAAATTGGCTTATTATTGGTTCTATTGGCGGCTTAGGTGTGCTGTTTCTAGTTGCGATGATGTATCTTGCCCTTAAATCACCAGAAGCCCCTAAAGTAGCGACACAATCCGCTTTAGGCAGATATTGTGAGGATAATCCTGATGCCTGCGTTTCAATGGGTGATGATGATGCCCCTGTTACCATCATAGAAGTATCTGATTATGGCTGCCCCCATTGCCGAAAGTTTAACATGACGACTGCGCCCCTGATTAAAGAAGAGTATGTAGATACAGGTATCGTTCGCTATGTTTCTGTCCCCTTCTCTTTTGGGCCGGCAACGCTTATTGGCGCAACGGCAACGATGTGCGCTAACGAACAAGATTCATATTTTGAGTACCAAACGGCACTGTTTGCGGCCACAAAGAGCGGGAGCGACCTTTCTCCAGATCATGTGACAGAAACGGCCGTCAATATGGGATTAAATAAAGCTGTTTTTGAAGAATGTCTTAATAGCGGTAAATATAGCAGCACCGTCAACCGCAATAGATCTGCCGCCCAAGAGGCTGGGCTTACTGCCACGCCCTCTTTCTTTATCAACGGCCGTTTAGTCGAAGGCAACAACCCATTTGAGAGCTTCGCCACCTTCATCGCCGAAGCACAGCAAGAGAACTGACCATCATGCACCTACCTAGAAATTGGCAAGTACGCCTCATTCAACTATTAGCCGTTGGCGGCATAATAGTTGCTTTTTTCCTATTACTTTACCACGAAGGAAAAATCATCTCTCTTTGCTCATCGGGCGGCTGGGATGATTGTGGACAAGTCAGCGGCCCAACAGCACGTTACGCCTCATTTGGCGGCATCCCCGTCGCTCTCATGGGGTTGATCGGTTACATCACCATTTTTATGATGGTCTGGCTGACAGAGTGGATCGCATTGATAGAGGATTATCTGGCAGAGATATTGATCAGTCTGACTGGTATCGCCTTTCTTTTTTCGTTAGGATTAACATTGCTAGAGATATTCGTCATCCACCACATCTGCCGCTACTGCGTCATCTCGGCCGTAATCGTCACGATTATGTTTATATTGTCAGTGGCGACGTTGTGGAACGGCGAAGCGGCGGAGTAACGAAGCGGTGGAGCAGCGGGGTCGTGGAAATGTCCCCCCCCGCAGCCCCGCATGAGGAGCCATTATGGAATTTGGTGTACCAACAGAAGTACGAGATTTAGAGATGCGCGTCGGGTTAGCTCCCGGCAGCGTATTAGCATTGACCCGCGCGGGCAACACCGTCTATATGCAGACGGGAGCAGGCGCAGAGGCGGGGTTTAGTGATGAAGTTTATCGTGAAGCAGGAGCGCAAATCGTCTACTCGGCCGCTGAGGCGTATGGCCGCGCCGATGTGGTCGTCAAAATTTCCCGCCCCACCAGCGATGAATACCGTCACTTTCGGGCGGGACAGACGATATTTGCGTTCTTTCATCTCCCTGTCGCCTCTTCAGATATGTATGGGGCATTAGTTGAGCATGAGATAACGGCCGTTTCCTACGAACTCATGCGCGACGAAGAGAGACAATATCCCGTCCTCGTCTCTGCCAGCGAAGTTGCCGGGCGGCTCGCCCCCACCATCGCGGGGAGCTTGCTGTGTAGCACGCCCAAGCAAGGGATAGGCGGGCGCGGCATCCTGCTTAGCGGGCTTGCCAGCGTGCCGCCCGCCACCGTCGTCATCATCGGCGGCGGGGCGGTGGGCGTAAACGCGGCCCGCGCTTTTCTCGGCATGGGCGCGGAAGTGATGGTACTCGACCGCAATATCAACAAATTGCGGGTGATAGAAAATCGGTTCAACGGCCGTGTCACCACCATGTTCGCCAACCGATATAACCTTAATCGCGTTGTCAAATTTGCCGACGTACTCGTGGGAGCGGTGATGGTTCCCGGCCAACGTGCACCCATCATCATCACCCGCGATATGGTAAAGACGATGCAGAAAGGCTCTGTCATCATCGATTATTCCATTGATGAAGGCGGTTGTGTAGAGACGAGCCGCCCGACAACATTGCGCGATCCGATCTTCGTCGCTGAAGGCATTATTCACCATTGCGTTCCCAATATCACATCAGCAGTCGCCCGCACAGCCAGCTACGCCATTAGCAACGCAGCCCTTCCCTATTTAAAAGCGGTTGCCGAAAATGGAATTATTGCCGCTGCCAAAAGATGGAACGCATTAGGAGAGGGGATCAGCCTCTATCAAGGCAATCTCGTCCACGCCCGCTTGGCTGACGCGCTTGGGCGCACTATCACCCGTCCGCTGTTTATCTCAGAGCGCGAACAGAATCACGGGGGGCTTTTATAATGTGGGAAAAAATTTATCGCCGCAAAATAACCAGCGTCGCTGCCGCTTTGCAGCATATTCAATCGGGCAACCGTATCTACGTTGGCGGCGGCGCGGGCGTTCCTGTCAAATTAACCAAAGGATTGACCGATCGCGCCCCTGAATTGACCGATGTTGAAGTGGCACATATCCTCACTTTTGCTCCAGCTGCGTATACGGAACCTGAATATGCCAAAAATTTCCGTGTCAACGCGCTGTTTATCGGCGCAAATGTACGTGATGCCGTTAATGACGGTCGTGCTGATTTTACCCCCATCATGCTGTCCGAAATTCCCGACATGTTCCGTGAAAGGGGAACATTACCGCTCGATGTCGCCTTGATCTCCGTCTCCCCGCCAGATGATCATGGCTTTTGCAGCTTCGGTGTGGAAGTTGGCACGACAAAACCAGCCGCCGAAGCCGCCCGTATCATCATTGCCGAAGTCAATCAGCAGATGCCGCGCACATTGGGTGACAGCTTCATTCATGTCAGCCGCCTGAACCATATTGTAGAAACCGATTACCCCATCCCAGAAGCTCCGCAGGGAGGAAGCACCCCAGATCATCTAACAATCGGAAAGCTTATCGCCGCACTCATCCCCGATGGGGCAACTTTGCAAATGGGAATCGGCAGTATCCCCGATGCTGTGCTGCAATATCTTGGTAATCATCGTGATTTAGGCGTGCATACGGAACTGTTTTCTGACGGAGTGATCGATTTAGTTGAGCAAGGGGTCATCACTTGTGCTAAAAAGAATTTTCATCCGGGCAAAATTATCGCTGGATTTTTGTTTGGCACAAAACGGTTGTATGAGTTCATCCACAACAACCCCATGATTGAAATGCACCCGACTGATTATGTTAATGATCCGTTCAATGTGGCCCGTAACGAAAAGATGGTCGCCATCAATTCTGCTATTCAAGTGGATTTGACGGGGCAGGTATGCGCTGATTCGATTGGCACGCGGTTGTACAGCGGCGTGGGCGGGCAGTTAGATTTCATGCGTGGCGCAGCACGCTCCAAAGGCGGGCTGCCTATCGTCGGCATGTTATCTACCGCGCGGAGCGGCACGGTCAGCCGCATTGTGCCAACCTTAGCCGAAGGCTCTGGCGTGGTGACAACGCGGTACGATGTCCATGATGTCGTGACTGAGTTCGGCGTGGCGCATCTGTACGGCAAAACGATCCGCCAACGGGCAAAAGCGTTGATCGCGGTGACGCATCCGCAGTTTAAAGAAGAATTAACGGCCGTTGCCCATAAATTAGGATATGTGTAATGACTGATCCTTGTCTTGTTCTGCTTGGCGTGATATAGAAAATGCGCTGAAAGCGCGTTAAAATCAGCCCGCTTTTAGCAGGATTTCTGGAAAAGACCTGACAGGTTTCATCAGAACCTCTCGTTTTACGCGAGTATCACAAGAAACCTGTTAGACCTACCCTAGAACTTAAACGCATAGGGCGATTGCAACCTTCAAATCGCGTAACATCTCAATATTTCGAGGTGAGTACAACAAATTAAGAAAGGAACAAATTGCGTCAGTCAAGTCAATCTGCTCTTTTCCAAATCTGCTACACTCATGTCCCTAATTTTTTGAGAAGATACCAAATCACACTGTTAAATTCCAAATTTACACCGTTTTTAGCAGCTCCGCAATCGACATAACACGTGAATTGCGGAGAATTTATGCGTTATGATTGTCGTGATCGGTTTCGTGATCGTTTTTTTTCGATTTTCGATCACGAAAACGATCACGATCACGAATTAAGGCGAGGTTGCAATCTCCCTACTCAAATGCACCCTTCAAATCTCTTCCACATTGCAGAAAATTACCATCCTATGCTAGAATCCCGCCTTGTAGTGTGGCGCAATGAGTTTTTTATTGCGCTATATTTTTGTGAGTAGAGTAAATATAGGACATGGTTCAGAATTTGGCAGACCATCTTTGCAAATTAGTAACTGCTAACGCTCTCTGAAAATTGAACCGATCTTGTGTAAGGCCATTCATGAGAAATAATGACAATCAAAATTTTGGATGATTTAAAGTATCTTCTCAAAATTTCGGGGAGACTTGACAGGTTTTCTATAATACTCTCGTGTAAAACGCGAGACTCTTATGAAACCTGTCAAGTCTTTGCCCCAATTTATTGAGATGTTACGATTTAAATTTAGAAATGGCCTAATGCTCAAGTAGTTACGCAAATTACATCATATCGGGCAATTCACTGAATTGCCCATGCAGGGGCGAACCCGTTGGGTTGCCCTCGAAGCGTAAAGATCATGTCACGCAAAATGAATCATATCTAAACAGAGGATGTAGACGAATGAAAGTAAAACAGATTGTTTTAATGATAATGGCTGTCCTGCTTATTGGCGGGGTGACTGCTATTCAACAAGTAACAGCACAGGAACAGGGGGCTAATATATTAGTCAACTCCAGCTTTGAAGAAGGGCATCATAGACAAGATAACTTGTCTGAAATTACTGTTCCTAATGGATGGAAGATGCACTGGCTGGATGGGCAGGCATTTGCAGGAATACATGAAGATTTGGTCGCCCGTCGCCCAGAAACGGTTGTATGGAATGCTAATGGCGGTATCCCTGCGGGGGAAGAGGTGTTGTGGCGGGATGGTATTTATACCTTCAAAATTTTCAAAGGATGGGCACCGATGTACGCCGCTTTATCCCAAGATGTGAGCGGCTTGGAAGTTGGTCGCAAATATCGCCTTATTGCCCCTATTTTTGCTGATATTTATGATTGGGATGGCAAAAAAATCCCCCCGTGGGATCAGAATCATGGGCTTGTCCGTCTTGGTGCAAGCCCTGTTGGTACAGCTTGGCTGAGTGCCGGCATTCAGTATAGCCCTTTTGCACCGAGTACATATGGGCAATATCAAAACCATATCTATGAGTTCGTCGCTACTAATTCTGAAATGACTATTTGGGTTGAGGTTGCCGCTTCTTACCCACATGCTAATAATGGATTTTTTACCGATGTGATCACGATGCACCCCTTGGACGCACACGGTACTGTCCCTTCTAGTGGTAATGGTTCTGCTCCGCAACAAACAGTGGCTACTTTTACCCCGATGCCTACACCAACTCCCCGTGCTGATGGTGCTGTTGTTCATATTGTCGGTGGAGCGGATTCGCTTTGGTCGGTAGCCATTCAATATGCGGAAACATTGGAAATGTCACCGGCGGATGCGCTTACGCATATTCGTAATCTAAATGATAATCCTAAATTCATCTATGTAGGGCAGGAGTTGATGATTATAGAACCGAATGTGGAGGCAGAACCGATAGTCGAAGCGACTCCGACGGTGGAATCATTGGTGGCGGCGGATGGGGAAACGGCTCTTGAGAGCGAAGAAGCGACTGCGACTTCTGAAGAAGTGAGTTCTGAAGAGGCTGTCCCTGAAATGACGGATACGCCTGCGCCTGTTGTCAATGATGAGGTCTCATCAGGAGCGGTGATTTGTATCTCTGCATATAATGATGCAAGCAGGGACGGGGTGAGAGGAGATGCGGAACCGTTTTTGGCGAATGTGATTTTTACGATTACGCGGGCAGGTAATACGATTGCAACTTATGTTTCTGACGGGGTGAATGAGCCGTACTGTTTTGAGAACTTAGAGGCTGATACGTATCAGGTACAGTTTGATCCGCCAGCGAATTATATAGCGACATCACCTATAAATTGGGCGGTGTCTTTGTCTGATAATGCGTCTATCACGGCTGATTTTGGGGCGCGTGAGGTGACGGCCGATGAAATCGCACAAGCGGCAGCGAGTGATAGTGCTGATGCGGTTGCGACTGCCGGTAGTGGTGATGGAGAAACGGCCGTTGAGTCTCCTTCTACATCTGATTCAGATGCCGCTAATGAAAGCGGTGGATTTATGGATAATATGGGTAGCATTACCATTGGTATCGCCGTCGTGCTGGCATTGCTGGCTGGGGCAGGTGTGTTGTTGTTGCGACGTAGTTAAGCTGAATTTTTTTTAAGCGGGCGGTGCGGCAGACGGGGAATGCTCTTCGTTTGTTGCACCGTTTTTTTTATAGTTTTTGCAAAACGGCCGTTTCCATCCCCACAACCCGTTTTAATTCAGATGTCGTCAGTTGCAGCAGAGCGTGAATTTCGCCGCCGCCGCCGTAGATGACGCTTTGGTCGTAAACGGCCGTTTCCACCACAGTCCGAAACGGCCGTAAATGACCAAACGGCGGTACAGTTCCCACCATAAACCCAGATAACCCTTGCACTTGTACGGCCGTTGCCAACTTAATCCGTCGTCGTGACACGCCGACATAATCAGCCAGCTTTTTATAATCCGTTCGCGCCGTGCCATTAGTGATCACCAACAGCGGCTTCCCATCCAATAAAAATAGAAGCGATTTGACGATTTGGTCAGTATGGATGCCCAATGCGGCAGCAGCGGCTGGAACAGTTGGCGTATTCACCGTCAGCAGCACAATTTCCGCGTTGATTTTTTGTTCGTTGATGAATGCAGCTAACTGTTGGTTGTTTAACATGGTGGGGGAATGGGGCGCAGATTGTCAGGATTATGAGGATGAACGCAGATAGGACAGAAAAAATCTGCGTCACCTGCGTTTTGTTTTTTTAGATGAGTGCCATAACCAGGGCGGTGAGAGGGAAGATGAAGAGTAGAAGACAGCCTAACCCGCTTGATTTAGTAGCCGATGCGACATCAAGCGGCGTTTGCTTAACTTCTGTTTTTGCTAATTTCTCCACCGCTTCTACCGATTCTTTCAGCGATGTGCCAAATGTAAGATGATGCTTTTTGACGGCTTTAAATTTTTCGCCTTGCAGCATGAGATCTCTTATTTCTTGCAAGATAGTATTTTTTTCGTCCATAGGTATCAATTCTCCATCAATTCTCCATAACTTTGTGCTAAACTAGTAACCGCTCAATATTGCGGGGTGACTACAACGGATGGAAGAAATAAACGGATGGTGCAGTCGAAAAAACATCCGTTCATTTTCATAATCCGCTGTAGTTATACTAAAAACAAAATAATTTCCCCGCTTTTTTGAGAAGATACTTAGGAACGAGGATTTATTTAACTACCAAAGTTGTCATTCCCGTGCCTGTCCTCACGAAGGTGGGGATGGGGGAATGACAAATGTGTAATTATTTTTCATGAATGGCCTTGTTAAATTCTCGTTCCTTGAATTACTGTTCAAGAGACGGATATACTGTTTCTAGTATCTTCTTAGTATTCTGTGGAGAGTTGATAAATTTTCCTAATGATACTCGTGTAAAATAAAGTGCTGATGAAATTTGTCAAATCTTGTCCACGATTTATTGAGAAGATACTGTTTCTACATGATTATCAATTGCCACTTGTGAATTGTCGATTAGAGCAGGGCTATTGCAACTTCGCCTTAATTCGTGATCGTGATCGAAAATCAAAAAAACCGATCACGAAAACGATCACGACAATCATAACGCATAAATTCCCCGCAATTCACATGTTATGTCAATTGTGGATCTGCTAAAAACGGTGTAAATTTGGAATTTAACAGTGTGATTTGGAGGTTGCAGTCGCCCTAAATTAGAGAGAGTATGCAGAGAATTCTTGTTGTTGATGATGAACCAGAAATTATCCGCGTGGTGCGCGGGTATTTGGAAAAAGAGGGATATATCGTGTACACGGCTGTCAACGGCCGTGCCGCTCTCGATAGTATTCGGTATGACAAGCCCGACCTCATTTTACTTGACCTCAATTTGCCAGCCAATCGCGCGGGCGAAGCGATAGACGGGCTGGATGTCGCCCATCGTGTACGGGACTCTTCGGGCGGGACGGCCGCCATCCCCATCATCATGCTCACCGCCCGCGTGGATGAGATGGACAAAATTATCGGGCTGGAAATTGGGGCTGATGATTATGTGACCAAGCCGTTCAGCCCGCGAGAGTTGGTTGCCCGTGTGCGGGCGGTGTTGCGACGGGGCATGCTGCCGTCCAAACACTCTTTCATTCGCGCCGGAGACGTGCTTATCGATCCCAGCAAACATACGGTCGAGAAAAACGGCCGTTCCATCATCACCACCCCCACCGAATTCACAATTCTAAGAACGATGGCCGCATCACCGGGACGGCCGTTTACCCGCGAAAACCTTGTTGCCGCACTCGACTTCGATTATATCGGCATGGAGCGTACCATAGACAGCCATATCAAAAATCTGCGGCATAAATTAGAAGAAAACCCGCGCAAACCGACGCTGATCCTGACCGTTTTTGGCGTTGGGTATAAGGTGGCGGAACTGCAAGGCGGCGGAGCGGCAAAATGATCGATCCCCCCCGAACTCCCGCCGTTTCGCCCTCTCGTGACTCCGTTCGCTTCCCTATTTTTGCTAAATTTATGGGAGCGTTGTTCATCGTTTTACTCATCGTCGGCTTGTTGATCACTGGGTTTGCCCGCCGTGCGGTCGAAACGGAGTTCCAACGGTATATTGAGCGCAATCGCAGGTTGCAAACGGATGGATTAGCACAGATATTGGCGCGATATTATGATCGCAACGGCCGTTGGGATGGGGTGAACGAGCTGCTGAACCGCCCTGACGCGCCGCTCTCCGCGTCTGCTGGACAGCATGGACATGATCCAAATCTGCCTGATAAGGAACGCCGCTTTTGGCAAGTGATTGGGGGACGGATCTTGATTGCTGATGTAAATGGTCTCATCATCGTGGACTCTGAGGGGCAGATGGAAGGAAAAACGGTGGATGAGCATACATTGCATTTGGGATCGCCCATCATCAGCCGAGACGGGCGGCAGGTGGGGACGACGCTGGTCGCTGTGGGTAATGCGAGGTCGGCGGCGCAGACCTCTTTTCTGCGTCAGATGCAGCAGGCAGTGCTGCTCGCTGTTCTTGCGGCGGGCGGCGTGGCACTGCTATTGGGGGCACTGTTGACTTGGGGGATGATACGGCCGTTACGCCATTTGACAACGGCCGTGCACGCCACCGCTCACGGTGATTTTAGCCAGCGCGTACAAACCCGTACTAATGACGAAATCAGCGATCTCGCCGACGCATTCAACCAAATGTCGTTCCAACTCGACCGCTCCGAAACAGCACGCCGCCAAATGACAGCCGACATCGCCCATGAATTACGAACGCCGCTCACCGTCATTCAAGGCAATATCGAAGCGTTGCAAGACGGTATTTTCCCCCTCATTCCCGAATCACTCACCCCCATCGCCGATAAAGCGGCATTGCTGACGCGGCTGGTGGAAGATTTGCGCCAACTGGCCTTAGTTGAGGCAGGACAACTTCATCTCAACCGTCAACCTATCCATATTCTCGATTTAGCAAAACGGCTTGCTCAAGCATTCCAGCCGATAGCGGCCGACAAAGGGGTGAGAATCCACGTTGTCGAATCCGGTTCATTGCCGCTGGTGAACGTGGACAGCCAACGGATGGAACAGGTGTTCAACAATCTGCTGTCTAATGGCATTCGGCACACACCCGCAGGCGGGGCGGTGACGATTCGCTGTCAGCCAGAAGGGGAACGGGTGCGCGTCACTGTCAGCGACACGGGCGAAGGGATTCCTTCTGATAAATTGCCCCATCTATTTGAGCGATTTTATCGAGCAGACGCGGGGCGGGGACGGGAGGATGGAAGCGGTACAGGGTTGGGCTTAGCGGTTGCTAAATCAATCGTGGAGGCGCATGATGGCACGATTGGGGCTGAAAACGGGGTGGATGGGGCTGTTTTTTGGTTTACGTTAAAATGATTTTGTTACGCCACGTAAGGAACGAGAATTTAATAACTTGCGGAAGTGTCTTCTCAGTATTTTGGGGAGACTTGACAAATTTTTCTAATGATACTCGTATAAAATAAAGTGTTGATGAAATTTGTCAAGTCTTGTCCACGATTTATTGGGAAGATACAATCGGCTTTTAACCGATGCTGTAGAAATGTCCCATCTTGCCCCCCAACTGAAATGCACTCATTGACAATTATCTAGCCAATTGTTCGCACGCGGGGCAGGAGCCATCGGGGCGAATGATGGCGAATCCTGCTTGCGGATCACCGTTGGGGTCAAAACTGGTGAAGTCAACATTGAAGACAATCATCATGCGGACTTTGCCGCTGGCGGCGGAGAGCGATTTTGCCTCTGCCAGCCATGAGGCGTGATTGGCGACTGTTGTGTTGTTTGCCCATGAAAAGTTTGCGGGCAGGCTGGGGAAGCCATCACCTGATAGATAGCCTAACTCGGTGAAACAGAGTTGGCGTGCGCCGCCAAAAGCGTTGTAATACAGATTCATCGTCGGTTGGAAATACCAACTGTAATGATGTGCGCCATTGTCGGCGGGGTGTCCAGTGACAGCGGATGGGGAGGTTGCGCCTGCGTTGTGATGCACGCCGATGCAATCAGCGTAAGAAGCGGCTCCTGCGGCGGCCATTCCGCGTATATAGCGGTCATCTGCCCATGCATTATGGGCATTATCGAACCCTGTTGGGGCTAATGCGCCTGTGATCACCATCACGTTGGCATTGGCCGCTTTGATGGCGTTGTAGGATGGGGCGAGCATGTTGTTGACATAAGATGAAGGGGAGATTTCGCCGGCCGGCCATTCAAAATCAATGTTCATCTCGTTCCACACTTCGATGGCATCGGGGGAGAGGGCGGCGACATTGCCCAAAAATTGGGAAAATTGGGCAAAGTTGATGCTGCCAGAGGCGGGGTATGTGTTTGCGCCAGTGATGGAGAGCAAAATGGAAAAGCCGTTGGCGTGCGCTTGGTTGATAATGCCTGATAATGTGTTGGCATCATCGCCCGGCGACCATTTATGTTGAACTTTGATCCATTTCATACCTGCTTGTTTCATTCTGGCTTGATTGGCTAGGCTGAATGTTTGCCCGCCTAGCTCAAAACTGCCGCTTGATGTTGGCGGTGATGAGGGCGGTGCGGGCGCAGGCGCAGGGGCTGATCCTCCAGAGACGGTTAAGCGTTGGCCGACATAGATCAGATTGGGGTTGCTGATACCGTTTGTTTGGGCGATGCTGTTTACGGTTGTTCCGTATCGCATAGCGATTATGGAGAGGGTTTCGCCTGCTTGTACGATGTGGATACCGCTGCCTGACGGCGGAGCGGAAGGGGATGCAGGGGCGGGGGCGGAAGGGGCTTGTCCGTCGGGAATGTTGAGTGATTGGCCGACATGGATTAGATTGGGGTTGTTGATGCCGTTTGCTTGGGCGATGCCGTTTACGGTTGACCCAAAGCGGCGGGCGATGGCGGAGAGAGTGTCTCCAGCGGTGACTTGATAGGTCAGGGCGGAAACGGCCGTTACGGATAACACCAGTAAGATGATAGAGATAGATACGGCCGTTGCTCGTGATTTTCCAAAAATTTGTTTCATAAAAAACCTCCATGTGAAGAGATGGTGATAGTGGATGTATATCAATCATCTTTTTGCTATTTCTCCTAATCTGGATAAACCAGAAAGGAATGATCTGCAGATTTCGCAGATTGACGTAGATAAAAACATTCAATCTGCGCTAATCTGTGAAATCTGTGGACAATTTCTTGTACATGGTACAAAAATATCGCTGATAAGGTACTAATTATTCTGATTATACCGATCTCTATCGCCTGCCCTGTGAAGCCGATGTTAAATTGATGTTAAGTTTATGAGCATATAATTCAGTAGAAGTGACTGTCACCGGGGCGAACGGACTTGGTTTACCCGAAACTATACGCCCCGTGACCGTCATTTTGCAATGTTGCGGCTTTACCTATAAAAGCGTTAAAATGCATAAAAATCAGGAACAGTGATCCCTGATCTCCGATCCTCGATCCCTGATCTCCATAAAAAAAGGAATGAAAAAATGACACAAAATTTAGACCAAGAAATTGACCGTATGGGAACGCAAAGCGTTAAATGGGAATATATTATGCGTGATGGCGTGGTTTTGCATGGCGATCATGCAGATAAACGGCACGGCGCGGAGCGCACGTTGCCAATGTGGGTGGCTGATATGGATTTTCGTTGCCCGCCAGCTGCTATTGAAGCGATAGAAAAGCGTGCTGCGCATGGTATTTATGGATACACCAAACCAGCCGACTCTTATTTTGAGGCGATGATAGCGTGGGCGGAAAAGCATTACGGCTGGAAAATTGAGCAGGAGTGGATGACGCTGGCTGCTGGAGTCGTGCCTGCGATCAATATTATGATTCAAGGGATGCTCCAATCGGGTGATAAGGTGTTGATTCAGCCGCCTGTTTACTATCCGTTTGCGAGGTCGATTTCTAATAATGGGATGGAGGTGGTGGAGAGCGCATTGTTGTATGAAAACGGCCGTTATCTCATGGATTTTGATGATTTGGCGGCCAAAGCGGCCGATCCTGCTGTAAAGATGGTGATCTTATGCAGTCCACACAACCCTGTCGCCCGCGTGTGGAACAAAGAAGAGTTGACCCGCTTTGGCGAAATCTGTATTGAGAATGATCTCATCATCGTTTCGGATGAGATTCATGGGGATTTGATTTATGACGGGGTGGAGTTTGTCAGCTTCCCGACCATTAGTGAAATTTTTGCCGACAATTGTATCGTTTGCAATGCGCCCAGCAAGACCTTTAATTTGGCGGGGCTACAAACATCAAACATCATCATCAAAAATGAAGAGTGGCGTAAATTGTATCGTCAGCAAGTCGCCAGAAATGGGACACATAGTATCAATATCTTCGGCCCCATCGCCGCAGAGGCTTCTTATCGGTATGGGCGCGGCTGGCTGGATGATGTGATGGCGTATGTGCAGGAAAATTACCGCTTTATGGCGGCCTATTTGGCCGAGCATTTGCCGCAGGTTGATGTTATTCAGGCGGAGGGGACGTATCTTGTCTGGGTTGATTTCCGCTCATTGGGGCTGTCGCCCGAAGATCGCAAAGTGCTGATCATGGATAAGGCGAAGGTGTATCTGGACGAAGGGGAGATGTTTGGCATTGAAGGGAGCGGCTTTGAGCGGTTCAACATCGCCTGCCCGCGCTCAATTTTGGTGGAAGCACTGGAGCGGCTGGTTGAGGTAATTGAGAATGGATAATGGAGAATAGAGAATGGATAATTAGTATCTTCTCAATAAATCGTGGACAAGAGTTGACAAATTTCATCAGCACTTTATTTTACACGAGTATCATTAGGGAAATTTGTCAAGTCTCCCCAGAATACTGAGAAGATACGATAATTATCAATTATCCATCCTCTATTTTTAATTATCAGTTGCCAATGATAGAATCAGGCCATGATGCTTCAAGATAAATATCCGCTCACTTTATATGCTGACCAAGAGCATGAACGCTTGCGAACGGCCGTTGTTTTTCTCCTCCTATTCCTTCTTATTATCATTTTTTCTGTCAGCCGCTCAATTTTTAGTTCAGCTTCTGGTATCGTTGCTAGTTACAACGTTGTTCTTTCTTGTGTAACATCGCTGGTGCTGGCGTTGGCTATTGTTTGGCTGGTGGAGCAGTATCTAAAAACAATCTGGCATAGCGGTGATAGTATCGTTATCACCATTGACAGCATTACGGTGATGGAAAAGGGACAACCTGATATAGTGATCGGTCGTCAGGCAGAGTTGACTCGATTTGATTATTATTTTCGTCTGGATAATATGATTAGAAACGGCCGTGAGCGACGAGAATCACGGGATGCGCTTTGCCTTGCATCTGAAATTGTGCAAGGGGAGAATCAGTTTGTCGTTTACACCTATATGCCAGAAAAATCGGCCGCAAAATGGACTAAATCGTTTCGTGAATTGAATCCACATGCGGGGATTGGCAATAAAAAAGAGCGTAAATCTTTCGCGCATACGCGCACCGTTCCTATTGAGTTATTGCGCGGCAAAGACGGCCGTTATTGGTTAACAGAACAACATCGCTGGAAAACAGGGATGGAATTGACAGCAGTAGATTTTGAAATTTTTATGGAAGAGAGCGGCAAGCAACAGTAGCAAGTTTGCAAGCGGACAAGTAACCTGCAGACTTGCCCGCTTGCTACTTTATTAAGGAGACAATATGTTTGACTTTATCACCGAAGAGCATCGTGAAATTCAGCAGTTAGCCCGTGATTTTGCCCAGAGATCCATCGCCCCCATCGCCGAAGCGCATGATGAGAGCGGCGACTTCCCCATTGATACTATTCGTCAGATGGGGCAGATGGGGTTTATGGGAATTGAAGTACCAGAGGAGTACGGCGGCGTGGGGATGGACACCCTCGCTTATTCGTTGGCCTTGACGGAGATTTGTAAGGTGGATGCTAGTCATGGCACGGTTATGTCGGTCAATAATTCGTTGTTCAGTCATGGCATTTTGAAATTCGGCACTGAAGAGCAGAAGCATAAATATGTTACTGCCGTTGCCACTGGCGAAAAGTTGGGGGCGTACAGTTTGACGGAACCGATGAGCGGCAGTGACGCGGGCAATATGAAAAGCACGGCCGTTTTGAACGAAGAAGGGACGCATTATGTGATTAACGGCCGTAAATCGTGGGTCACCTCCGCCCCATACGCCGATATTATCGTCCTTTTTGTGATGACCGATCCCCAAGCAAAACATCGCGGCGTGACAGCGTTCATCATCGAGACCGATCAGCCTGGCTTTGAGCGCGGCAAAAAAGAGCCAAAGCTCGGTATCCGTGCCAGCGCGACGAGCGAAATCATGTTTGAAAACTATCTTTGCCCCATTGAAAATCGGTTGGGCAAAGAGGGGGAAGGGTTCAAAATTGCGATGACCGTGCTGGATGCAGGACGGATCGGTATCGCCTCACAAGCGTTGGGCATTGCCGATGCGGCGTTAGAAGCGAGCATCGCCTACGCCAAAGAGCGGGAAGCGTTCGGCCAGAAAATTGGTCAATTCCAGATGATTCAACAAAAATTGGCCGACATGAAAACGCGGGTGGAAGCGAGCCGTCTGCTCATCTATCAAGCGTGTTTGGCAAAATCTGCGTCTAAAAAGAGTGGCAAACGGTACTCATTGGAAGCGAGCATGGCAAAATTATACGCCAGCGAATCGGCGATGTGGGTGACAACGCAAGCGATCCAAATTCATGGCGGGATGGGATACAGCAAGGAAATGCCGCTGGAACGGTACTTCCGTGACGCAAAAATTACGGAAATTTATGAAGGTACAAGCGAAATTCAACGGATGGTGATTGCCCGTAGTTTGACGGGTTTGCGATAGAAAAAGTAGGGGCGACCCGCTGGGTCGCCCAATATAACTAATTATGAGTATTCTTGAAGCGATTATACTTGGCCTTATTCAAGGGCTGACTGAATTTTTACCCATCTCCAGTTCTGGACATTTGGTACTGTTGCCGACTATTTTTAAGATGTCCAGCCCTGATTTGACGATGGTTGGACTGTTGCATTTGGGGACGCTGACGGCCGTTCTTATTTATTTTTGGCACGATTTATGGGAAATCGCGCAAGGGATGCTGGCTGGATTGGCAGCACGGGAGCCGATGAAGGATGAAAACGGCCGTCTCGGATGGTACATCATAGCCGGTTCCATTCCCGCCGCCATAGTCGGCTTACTATTCAAAGATAATGTTGAGCAGCTATTTGGCGATCCTAAAACGGTGGCCGCTATGCTGTTTATTACCGCCGCATTGCTCGTCTTTGGCGAAAGAATGCTGTCTGGCAAGCGCACCATCGGCACGATGGGCTGGCTGGATGCGATTATCATCGGCTTTACCCAGATGTTTGCCCTAATGCCCGGCATCTCGCGCAGTGGCAGCACGATTATGGGCGGGTTGTTACGCGGCTTGAACCGTCCTGACGCGGCGCGGTACAGCTTTTTGCTCGGCGTGCCAGCCATTGGCGGCGCAGGGCTGTTGGCTTTGCTCGATATTTTTGGCGAAACGCAAGAACAATCTTTTTTGATTTACGGGGTGGGATTTGTGGCGGCGGCCGTTTCTGGGTACGCTTGCATTCATTTCTTGCTCAGTTGGGTACGCAAGCATAGCTTGTATCCATTTGCGATTTATTGTGCTTTGTTTGGAGGATTGTATTTGCTATTAGGATAGAGAATCATAGCGTGGGGATGGGTAGATGTTATGTTGGGCGACTCAGCGAGTCGCCCCTACAGCATATCCCCCGTAGGGGCGACCCGCTGGGTCGCCCGCCCGCGCGCGATACATATAACAAGAGGTAGTAGTATGCACCAAGATAACTATGTTCCAGACG
Organism: Anaerolineae bacterium; assembly: GCA_015486215.1. GTDB lineage: Bacteria > Chloroflexota > Anaerolineae > Promineifilales > Promineifilaceae > S016-13. The sequence continues at coordinate 20,854 of WFSA01000283.1, forward strand.
ATGATCACGTTGGCGGCGACAGAATTAGCATCGGCGACCTAAAGAATACGGAGGGGGTTGCCATCGGTGAGGGAGCCAGCGTCACCATCAACCATTATCATTTATCACCGGATAAACAAGAAAAAACAAAGTTACCATTTGAACCCGATATGGTATTGATCCCGTCAGCCCCCTTTATTATGGGCAGTGATGTGGATGAGCCAGAAGAAGCCCCGCGCCACGTTGTTCAATTGCCAGATTTTTATATCAGCATGTACCCCATCACTAACGCCCAATTTGCCCATTTTCTATGGGAGACGGGGGGCATCGCCCACGCCGCGCTGTTGTGGAATGGAAATGAGCCGCCCGACGATAAATTAGATCATCCGGTGACGGGGGTGACGTGGTATGAGGCGGCGATGTATTGTGAGTGGCTGGCAGCGGAGACGAAACGACCGTACACCCTGCCGACTGAGGCGCAATGGGAAAAAGCGGCGCGGGGAGTGGATGGGCGGCTTTTTCCGTGGGGGGATGAATGGGATGCCGGGCGATGCAATGCTGAGTACGGCACAATCACCCCTGTGGGCGCGTTCCCCGTGCAAAATGAGTATGGATGTTGTGATATGGTGGGAAACGGCCGTGAGTGGACAGCCTCCATTTGGGGCGAACATGTCCGTCAGCCCGATAAACTCGGCACCTATCCATGGCAGAACGACAGGCGGAACGCTTTAGGCGAACCATCCACCACCCGCCGTATTTATCGGGGCGGCGGTGCAAAAAAATCACACGATTTCCGTTGCTCCGCTCGCGGCGGCACTCTCCCCGAAAAACGGGGACCAAGACGCAACCGACATGGATTTAGAGTAGCGAGCAGGTGAGCAAGTCTGCATGTGGCATGTGTGCATGTGAATAAACCTGCAAACTTGTAACCCTGCACAGGAATATCGTATGAGCAGATTAAAAGCACGCGCGGCAAGAAGGCGGAAGCAGTCACAGGCGGCGGAGCAGGCTGGATTTTGGCCTGAGCTATGCCGCCGTGTTGATGTTGGGCAAGTTATCCCTATCATTAGCAATTCGGTGTTTAATCAGTTGATTTTTGACCTTGATGATGAGGAGGCTGTACAAGATCGGAGCATTGAGGAGCGGCTGTCGGATGTGTGGGCAGAGGAAATTCAATATCCGCTGCCAGCGCGGTATGAATTGCCCCGCGTGGCGCAGTTTGATCGCGTCGTCAGCAGTAATGATGATCGTGCTTCTAAAGTTCGTTACCTGAATTGGTTGAAGGATACGCTGCTCTTTTTAGCCGAAGATGATGAGGCGATTGATCAGGAGATAATTGACGAACTGCGTGACGATATTGATCAACAGACATTCTCTGATATTGCGGTTGAGCTGGGGTATCCCCGCTTAATGGGTGGTAAAAGCAATGCGCTTGAGCAGTTGGCGGAATTGAAATTGCCGATTTATGTCACCACCAGCCCGTTTGATTTTTTGGAACGCGCTCTCAAAGCGAATCACCGTAACCCGCGTACACAAATCTGTTTTTGGTCAGAAGAGCCGACGACTTATGTGGATGAGGCGCATAAGATGGATTATGATTTCAAGCCGACGGCCGAAAATCCGATGGTTTTTCACCTTTTTGGGCTGGAAACATATCCAGAATCTATGGTGCTGAACGAGGATGATTATCTTGATTTCTTGTCGCTCATTTCTAAGGATGTACAGCAGGAACGGCCGTTGATCCCCGTTTATCTACGCCAAGCGATTACCCAATCTTCGTTGATTTTGCTCGGCTACCGACTGCGCGATTGGGATTTCAGAGTGATGTTTAGGGGGTTGATCAACGCTGTCCCGTCAAGTTTGCGCCGATTTAATTTGGCAATTCAACTAGCCCCGCATCAAAATATCCCTATTGTTTCGGCCAAGCAGATTCGTAAATATCTGGAAAAGTATTTTGTTAATTCCGATTTCACAGTCGAGTGGAATACGCCGCATGGATTTGTAGAAACCTTGTGGAAGGAGTGGAACCGATGGCGACAATGAGAGAAACAGAACAGAAATGGGGCGATAATCCCTACATCGGGCCGCGTACTTTTTCTCCTGACGAAGCGGATAAATTTTATGGGCGTGACCGCGAAGCACGCAATTTGACCGGCATGATCGTCTCTCATCGGACGATGTTGTTTTATGCCCAATCTGGGGCTGGCAAAAGCTCGTTGATTAACGCCAAACTGATTCCCAGCCTTATTGAGGAAGGGTTTGAGGTGCTGCCTGTTGCTCGTGTCAGCGGGCAGAGCGGATTGGATGTTAAGGTGGACAATATCTTTGTCTATAATCTCATCTCTAGTCTGCATCAGAAGCGGGAAGAGCCGCCCCAATTCCCATCGTTGACGCTGGCCGATTTTCTGGATAATTTGGTGCATGACAACGATTTGTTTGTTTATGATGAGCAATATGTTTATGCGGATGATGTGGAATTGAAGCCGCGTATTTTGTTGATTGACCAGTTTGAAGAGATTTTGACGACGAATACGCCTTTTTGGGAGCAGCGGGATTTGTTTTTTCAACAACTTAGCGAAGCGTTGGCATTAGATGACCAATTATGGGTTGTGATGGTGTTGCGTGAGGATTTTGTGGCTGGGCTGGACCCGTACCGCCACTATTTTGAGGATGAATTGCGCGGCCGTTTTTATATGCAGCAATTGGATCGGGAATCGGCGTTGGCGGCGATTACGAAGCCGGCTGAGAAGGCTAAACGGCCGTTTACCCCCATCGCCGCCCAGATTTTGGTGGATAACCTGCGTGAAATTCGACAAAAGGAGAATGTTGATAAGCGTTTTTTGGGTGCGTATGTTGAACCAGTTCAATTGCAAGCGGTTTGTTATCAGATGTGGGAGAAGTTGAAGGAGGGTGATGGTGAGTATATCACCGTGCAGGATGTGCGAGAACACGCCAATATCAGCGAAGCATTGACCAATTTCTATGAGGACACGATTGCTGATACCGTCGCTAATACAAGTGTCTCGGAGCCTGATTTACGCAACTGGTTTGATGTCAGTTTGATTACCGAAGCTGGCACGCGCAATGCCGTCTATCGCGGAAAAGAGACGGTAGGCGACTTGCCGACCCCCATCGCTGATTATGTAAAAAACAAATTTATCATCCGCGAGAATGTGCGGCCGGGCGGGATTTGGTATGAGATAGTGCATGATCGGTTTGTGCAGCCCATTTTGAAAGCGAATCGTGAATGGCGGCAAGAGCAGCCTTTGATTCGGTTGGCAGATCAATGGGATAAATCAGATCGAAATGAATCGCAGCTGCTCAGCAGGCGGCAGATAGCTGAATACACCAAAGTGAATGAGAATTGGAAAGCGTTAGGGCCGTTGATTCGTGTGTATGTTAGTGCCAGCAAGAGGGCATTGAGAGCAGCCGACGCAGCTGCACGTGAACAAACGTATCAACAGGAGTTAGCGCAGAAGAGTATGTTGGCGGCGGCAGAGCGTGAGCGGGCAGAGGGGGCGGAGCTGGCTGCGGCTCGACAGAAAAAACTTGCTGGGATTTCGATAGGAATCGGTGTTTTTGCGGTTATTGTCACTGTTATCGTTTTTATTATGTTGGGCATGACGCAAAAGGCGACTAAATATGCGGAGCAGCAAGCGGCAACTGCTTCTGTGGCGCAAGTGGCGGCAGAGAGTGATGCGATGTATGCGGCTGAACAATCTACTCTCGCTTTTGCGGCACAGGAAACGGCCGTGTCGGATGCGGCGTATGCGGCTGAACAGGCAACGGCCGCTTTTGAAGCACAGGAAACGGCCGTGTGGGACGCAGCGTATGCGGCTACAGCCGAAGCGGAGGCGAACGCCAATCGGGAGCAGTTGGCAATACAGATAGATGAGATGCGGGCGGCTCAAGCGACTGCTGATGTACAGGAAAGTGTGTTGAGTGAAGCGTTGCAGACGCAGGCGGAGTTGCTTGAACAATTATTGGCTGTCACGGCAACGGCAACGCCAACAGTGATATTTGTGATAGAGATAACGAAAACCCCTGAATCTTCGGATGTGCCAGCGACAGATACCCCGTATCCGACAGAAGTACCAGAACAGGATTTGACGATACAATTGGAAAATGTGCGGGCGACACAAACGGCCGTTGCCATTAGAAGCGCAGCGGCGACAACCATACTTGTCGGCGTTTCCAATAACGCTGTCCCCATTGAAGCCCTCCGTATCGGGAACGGCCCTGAAAATTATCTATTCATCGGCGGCATACATGCAGGGATGGCACCCAGTACCGTCAGTTTAGTAGAGGAGCTTGCAGCGTATTATGAAAAAAATCCAGAAGCAATCCCATCCCATGTCACATTATATTTTATTCCATCCCTTAACCCAGACAGCCCAGAGGCTGTAGGCACATATGAGGGGCGATTGAATGCGAATGGTGTCGATTTGAATCGTAATTGGGGCTGTGGATGGCAGGAAGATATTTTCTTGGGAGATACTCTTTATAAAGGGGCGGGAGGAAGTGAACCTTTCTCTGAACCGGAAACGATGGCGTTGAAAAAATTTATTGAGCAGATTGAACCACGAACGGTTATTCTTTGGGATGCCCCTGATAGACCAGGTTTTGTCAGTGCTGGACAGGGTTGTGAGGCGGATACAGTATCAAAAGAAGTCGGGTCACTCTATGCTGAAAGCAGCGGGTATCAGTTTGGTGTGGGAGAGCCAAAAACGGCTCCTGGTGCTATTCACCATTGGTTAGATCAGCAAGGAATCCCCACTTTTTTTGTTGTTTTGCCGCGAACAACAAAATTTGATTTGGATTTGCATGTACAAAGTGTGGATGAGGTTTTGAATAGGTATGACGAGGGCGTGGAGTGATTGTCACGGGGCAAACGGACTTGGTTTACTCGAAACTATATGCCCCGTGACTGTCACTTCTACTGAGATGAAACACACCGAAATGAAATATACCCATATGATACTATTATGTGACATGGTTCAAATTAGGGTGAATCGTCTTTACAGTTGTTGCGTGATTGGGCGACCATAAAGGTCGCCCTTAAAGTGTAAAGATCATCTTGCATAAAATGAACCATGCCTATTATGTTACTAATATTGAGGAGTGTATTATGACTCCACTGAATTTACCCCATTTTGGAGAATTGCTAAAAATCGCACAACAACAAGCAAATTAAGCCTGTGTTATGCGTAAATACGCCGTAATGAAGCGTGCAAAGAAATTATGCTCCGTGCGTCAAAATCTTCGTAAAAACGGCGTATATAGCTGTCAATTTTCCAAAATCGGCCTTTTTTCAGTGGAGTCTGTACATCAATCCCCGCATAGCACCGGCTGGTATTAACCAAACATGGGTGACCAATGGGGGTGAAGGGTTGGTTTGGGGGATTGTTGATCCTTTATTGGCTGGTGAGTCGTTGATATTGAGGATGAGCAGCCCGTATTATGATCCTGTTCATACCCATTTCTCTGGCATAATGGCGGCTGGATCAACAATTTACGCACAGGTGGATTCGGTTGGCCCAGCGTTATATGCGGCGGTAAAGGAAGTGGATGAGAGTAATAATATGATGGGGCCGTTAACAATATCAGTTTTTTCTGCGCCAACGGCCGTTTTTAATGTGCATCCTCCTGATGATTTTATAACAGAACGGCCGTAAAGGTTCATCCGATATGGGTGTGTTTCAAATGAGTTGAACCATGCCCAAAATCTGTGACCCCAACCCCAAAAACGTGAATCACACTGTAGCTCACATTTTTGGTTTTCAGTTGTAGGGTAAGGGAGGGATTATGCGGCAGTGGCGAGAGGCGCACTCTTCATTACTTTCTTCTTTTTTTTGCGTTTACGGCCGGGCTTCCGTTTTGTTTGCTGTTGCAGGGCACGAGTTTCTTCGATCAACCGTTGCCGCTCTCTTTCTAAGCGAGATAATATCTCTGCATTTTGTTGTTTTTGTTCCTCAGTTAGTTTTACTTTTCGTTTTGCCATTGACTATTCTCCATTGTCGCTTATCAAGTATCGTATAAGGTGTATTATACCCTATTTTTCTTCTGTTTTGTTTGTGATTATGCGTCTAAACAGGGCAAAATGAGCGAAACGGCCGTTCCCTTTCCTATTTCTGAACTGATTCCTAATTCACCATGCAGCTCTTCTGTGCGGGAACGCATGTTAGAGAGTCCATGCCCGACCGTTGTTTTCTTTAACATTTCCATATCAAAGCCGCGTCCATTATCGGTAATATGCAAATGGACTTGGTCTTCCACATGTTGCACCGACAGCGTGACTTGGGTCGCTCGTGCATGACGGGCGATATTAGCCAATGCTTCTTGCGTCGTTAAGAAGATAGCTAATGATGCGTCGGTTGATAGAATGTTTGTTACCATTGAAATCTCTGTTGAAACGGAGATCATCGTGTTGGCTTGGAATTCGCGGATGAGGCGGGCTAACGCTTGTTTTAGATTGCCATCAAAACGGTGAGGCCGTAAATCAAGAATAAAGTTGCGAATATCGCGGATGGTGTTGTTTAATTCATCAATAGCGTTACGCATTAATCCGTCAGTTTCGGTCGCTTCATCTGGAGCCGCCATGCGTGCAGATTCTAAAATAAGACCGACGGCGTAGATGGATTGGATCACCCCGTCATGTAAATCCATGCCGATGCGGGCGCGTTCGGCGGTGATGGCAAGGCGGCTGACCTCTTCGTAGGCGTGTGCATTTTGGATGATAACGGCCGTATGTGCCGCCAGCATTTCGATGAGTTCATAATCTCTATTACTGAACTGTTCACCGTCAACTTTGTCGGATAGATAGAAGTAGCCGATGAGGGTGTTGCTGGCGGAGATGGGAGTGAACAGGGTGTCGTCGGTGATATTGGCGGCGGGGAATCGTGCGGTTGGTAATCTGTTTCCTATCGGCGTTTCACGCACGCTTTCTATCCATGGCGGACGGTCAACGGCCGTCTCTTTCATGCTTTCGGTAAAATGATTTAGACGGCCGTCTACCACAACTATCGTCGCTCCATATGATGTAGATAATAATGTGCGGGCGATAATTGTGACATGTGTCATCGCTTTATTAAGATCGAACATGGCTGGAATAGCCAATAAGGCATCGCTCAAGCGGCGCAAACGGTTGTTTTGATGGATCATCCGCCGTTGATCTTTTTGTGCTGTTTTTAACAGCCGCCCATTATGAATGGTGATGGCGATATGGTCGGCAAAGTGGATGGCAACTGTTTGCTCTACTGTTGAAAATGGCTCTGCATCTTTACGAGTTAGATAAAGACGGCCGACAGTGACCCCGTGTGCGATCAATGGCACAGCTAATAAGGCGTTCATGGGGGGATGATGGGGGGGGAAGCCGACGGAGCGCGGGTCGTCAGCGATGCGTGCGATGGAAAACGGCCGTTCGTTATCATCATCCATCACCGCCAACAGCCCTAATCCGACAGGGGGGTGGGAGATGCGTTTGGCTGTGTCTTGTGGAATGCCGTTGTGGATAAATTCGCGTAATTGATTGGTAGCTGAATATATGCCGACAGCTACGTAATCAGCATGTAGTAACGGCCGTGCTGTTTCGACAACCTGTTGCAAAATAGCGGCTAACGTTTGCTGTTTATTCACCGCCAACACGGCCGTCATCAGGCGGTTTGCCCATTTATTTGGTATCATAGGGAGTTAGGGGGATAGGGGGCGAATTTTGCTCACTTCACCGCTTCTCCGCCTTATAAATAATCTTTTAGATGATGTTGGATGGCGTAAGCCGCCGCCTCAGCACGATTGGAAACAGACAGTTTGCCTAACACGCTGCTGACATAATTTCGTACTGTCCCTTCGCTTAAAAAGAGCGCGGCAGCGATCTCCCGATTTGTGTTTCCAGAGGAGATTAAGGATAACACCTGCATCTCTTGCCCAGTCAAATCAGAAAAAGCGGCCGCTTCCTCTTTCTGGATAGAGTGGCGGATTTCAGAGAAGACGCGCTGTGTTAATGAGGGGTCCAGCATCGCTTCACCGCGAGCGGCCGCCTCAATAGCTCGAATCAAATCATTCCCAGCTACCTGTTTTAACACATATCCTGTCGCCCCTGCCCGAATAGCGGCAAACAGCATCTCATCCTCAGCATAGGAGGTGAGCATGATAACTCGTGTATCTGGTAATTGTGCCATGATGCGTTTGCACGCATCAATACCACTGCCGCCAGCCAGCCGAATATCCATTAACACAATATCCGGCTTGCAGTTTAACGCTTGCTCTACGGCATCACTTTCTGTGGCTGCTTCGGAGATTACATCAAAGTCAACATGATGATTTAATAATGTCTTTAGTCCAAGTCGGACGACTTCATGGTCGTCTACTAAAAGAATTCGTAATTGTCCCATACCCCTTAGTATAACTGCTTTTGGCGTTCTACAAAAAAGAGAAGGGTAATTCGTCTCCTTTCCCCTTCGTTTGTTCTTTTCACGGTTTTTTAACTCTATCCCTTCCCCCTTTTTACGTCCTCTATAATTGAGCAACGATACACTATGTGCAGGTGATTTTGCAATTCAAGGATGCTGTATGTATATGGATTAAAGAATTCCGAAAGTAGTCCCTTCTCTATTTCTGTATCAGTAACTTTAGGAATGGGGATTTTATTAAATCCTAAACTTGTCATTCCTGCCCCCATCCCCACCTTCGTGAGGGTGAATTCTTTTAGGCGGGAACCCATGATTTCCCAGACTGTGGATTCCTGCCTTTGCAGAGCCTGCCCTCATGAAGATGGGGGAATGACAGATGGGAGTTTCTGGTTTTATTTAATCTTTATTCCTTAGGGAAAACTTGTAAATAACTGTGGCCAAGGTGACAGGCACTTGCCAAGTGCCTGTCACCTGAAAGTCCAAAGTTAAAAACGAACCTTCCCTTAGCGTAGGTAGAGGAGCATCAACCCATTAAGTTTACAACGATGAATCAGTAGAGGTGTTACGATGAGCAAGAATATTAAAGCGATTTTTTTGGATTGGGATATGACATTAGCACGGGTGATGGGTGATACCAGTGCGGAAGATCGATTGAGGGCATTATTCCAATGGGCGGGGATGGAGTATTCGATTGGTGAGATGCAAACGGCCGTTACGTCCGCTCGACAAGGGCTGAAGATGAACGGACAGTCACCACAAACGCAATATGACATCGCAAAGTATTATCAACACATTTTGCGGCATCTTGGTGCAGATAACACGAGTTGGGCTGTTGCTAACTATTTGTATGATGCGTACAGTTATATGCCGTTTGCTCTTTGTGATGACAGCATACCCATGTTGCGCCATTTGCGTAAAGGTGGATACGCTTTAGGAATTATATCCAATCATTCCCGTCTCATTCGTCCCGCTATTGAAGAAACTATCGGTGATTTAATTGACAGTAATCACATTTTTATTAGCCAGGAGTTGGGATTGTATAAACCGACAGCCTCTATCTTTTTGCGTGCCGCTGCTGCATTAAGAGTGCCGCCTGAATCTTGTCTGTTTGTGGGTGATAATTTGGCTATAGACGCGATAGGGGCTGTTCAAAAAGGAGAGTTCAACACGGGGTTATGGTTGGACAGAAATGAGAGTAAACCCCCATACGATTTGCCTCCTCATGTGCATCGCATTACTACATTGAGTGATGTGTTGGACTATGTTTGATGATAATTTTGGGCGGCTGCGGCATTGGTTTTAACCGATGTCTGATATAAGAATTAGTCCGCTTTAGCGGGCTTTTTCATATCAGACACCGATTTCAATCGGTGTCTGATGTCAAAACAAGATCGACTCAATTTTCTGTAAAAGACGGGGTTGCAATTGCCCTGCTCAAGATAGGGTTTTAAGGTCACTTCTAAATTTAAATCATCCAAAACTTTGTTTGTCATTCCCGCTCCCATCCCCACCTTCGTGAGGACGGGGGCGGGAATGACAATCGTACAATTATTTTTCATAAATGGCCTAATTGTTCAGTTGTGCCAATAAGCCCATAATATGTGCTTCTAATTCAACTAGTTCTGTATGCTGTGTGCCGATTTTGTCTTGTTCAGAGCGGACAAAGCGGGTGAATGGGGCGAGTACATCTTCGATACGCTGGCTGCTGCGCCGCATTTCACGGTCGAACTGTTCTGTCAGATTATCCATTAAGCGATTGCGTAAATCATCCAGCTTTTCATGCAGATCGTGTTTGACACGGCGGCGGCGGGCGGGAAGGATGAATAACCCGATGACGGCTGCCGTAAAGCCAGCCATAATCCCTGTTACGTCTAACCAAACCAAGTGAGCGGCGGCGGCTACGGCAACGCCCAGTCCGACACCGACTCCAGCCAGCCCTGTATTTACTACTGCTTGCCGTGCTGATTGAGCGATAGCGTGTGCTTCTTGATCTTTGTCGTAAGTATCAACGGCCGTTCTCGTCGCTGTCCCGATAGAATCAATCAGCCGTTGGCGGTCATAAGCCAATGTCCCTTCGCGCGGCCCTGATTGCCCGATGATGCGGTGTCGGTGATCCTCTTTGCGGGTGGCGAGGTGGTCGGCAACGGCCGTCCATTGGCGCAAATCTTGCTCTACCATCCAATCGACCAATTCGCTGACACCCAGTTCGATCTTTTTAGGTGTGTCGCCGATCACTTGCGCTTCAAAAGCTGCTTCTATTTTTTTGTTGCGTAATAGGTCGGGGATGCGTCCCATTCGCATCATTTCGTCAAAAAAGTCATCTCCCCGCTTTTCCATCGCGTAGATGATATTGTTGACTTCGCCGAGCCGCGCTTTGAAATTGCGTTGCATATCGTCGTTGTAATAGGTCATCTGTCCTTCGATGTCATCGAGCAGCATCTTGTCGTCTTTGAGCGAGTCAAGGTCAGATTCGACTTGTTCTAGCTGTTTTCTGACCAGTTTGTGCCCTACGCCGAGCGGGTTGAGGAGTTTGAGTTGAAAACGGCCGTCGTCGTCCAATGTCTCGTGGATAAATAGTTCCATCGCTTCAAAGCCGCTCGCGTCCCATAATTTGGGTTGTCCCCCTTTTGCGCGTTGTGCTAACTTGGCCGAGACGGCAAAAACGGCCGAAATGTCGCCTACCAATTGCCGTGCCGATTCAGTGACAAAGGTGATGACTTGCTGACGGTCAGATTCTTTGTCTAGAATATCAATTTTGTTGATGATTAGGACAATCTTCTTGCCCCAATCTCGTATTTGGGTCAAAAAATGACGTTCGCTTTCGGTGAAAGGGCGGTCGGCTGAGGTGATGAAGATGACTAAATCACTGCGCGGGATAAATTCGGCCGTCAACGCTTCATGCTCGCGCAAGATGGCATTGGTGCCGGGTGTGTCCACGATGCTGATTTGATGCAGGAGTTTGATGGGGGCTGTTTGCAGCCATACTCCCTTCTCGACTGGTTTCTGCTCCGCCTTGTCTCCATATCGCAATAGATAAATTTGGGCGGTGGTGGGGGTTACGCCTTCGGTGAGCAAGGGCTGCCCCATCAGGGCGTTGATGAATGCGGATTTGCCGGCGTTGAATTCACCAGTGATGACGAGCAGGAACAGTTCGTCTAATTGACGGATTGATTCGGTGAGGGGAAGGAACTCTTGGGGCGAAACGGCCGTTGTCCCTAATATATCCCTCAATTGCGATAACACATTTCGTGTACGCTTGAGCAATTCTTCTTGATCTGACGTTAAAATTGTATCCATGCGTGGAAGTATAACAGCGAGTGGCAACTGTACAAGAAATGATTAGAAATGATTAGGGCGATTGCAAGTATCTTCTCAATAAATCGTGGACAAGAGTTGACAAATTTCATCAGCACTTTATTTTACACGAGTATCATTAGGAAAATTTGTCAAGTCTCCCCAGAATACTGAGAAGATACATTGCAACTGCTAAAATTGGACACTGATTGTACGGATGAACACAGATAAAAAGATCGTAACTTCTTAAAAAGTTGGGGGCATGATTACAGCTAATTAGGAAAGGAACGAATTTGCTCGACTGACATAATTTGTTCCTTTCTTAATTGGTTGTAATCACCCCGAAATACTGAGAAGATACTAATTGTCTTATAGAGATGATGGAATGGGAGGGGGTTATGATTGATTGTTAGCTTGCGGGATGGCAAACGAGAAGGTTGTGCCGATACCAAGCGTGCTTTCGACCCACATACGGCCGTTATGCAGTTCAACCAGCCCTTGTGAGATGACTAATCCCAGCCCTGTTCCCGTCGCTTTGCGAATATCAGGGTTGGATGAGCGGAAGAATTTAGTGAATAGTTTTTCAACATCTTCTTCTGACATGCCATACCCTTCATCCTGCACAACACAGATGACCATCGGGCGGGGTGGTGTATCTTCAGGACAGGAGATCTCTTTGGCGTGGATGGTAATGGTAACGGTTGTGTTTTCTGGCGAATATTTACACGCATTGCTCAATAAATTGGTCAATACCTGTACTAATCGTCCTGTATCGCCCCAAACAGGGGGCAAATCTGAGGGCAAATTGAGATTAAGCTCGATCCCTTTACTGGTGCATGGGCCAGTCACCGTCTGCAATGTTTCGCTGATAATGGTAGAAAAATGTGTCGTTGTTAATTCAACGGCTAGCTGTCCCGTTTCAATGCGCGAAACATCAGTTAAATCTTGAATCTGTCGCCCCATTCGTTTTAGATTTGCCTGAATTGTCCCCAAAAACTCAGTTTGTTGGGCATTCAATTCACCAGTCATGCCAGCTAGCATCAAATCTGTGTACCCTCTCATGGAAGTCATCGGTGTTTTTAATTCGTGCGACACCATTGAGACAAATTCAGATTTGGCACGGTTCGCCTCTTTTACTTCCTCATATAGCAAGGCGTTGGCGATGGCAACAGCTGCATGATTGGTCATCCGCATTGCCATATCCAAATCCTTTTGCGTGAAAGCATTCAATTTATCGCTTTCGATGGAGGCAACTCCGATTAGGTTTTGTTTATGGATGATGGGGAGTGTCATCTGCGAATGTGTAGATGTAGATGCTGACACGTACTTATCTTCTTTATGCACGTCACCGCTGAGATGGGGCTTCCACGTTTGCATAACATGGGCTGAAAGGCTTGAATTAACATTTTCTCTGGTCAACTGTGGCATGTTGTTATATCCACGTGTGGCAAAAACATCTAGGTGACCGTCATCATTTACAATGGCGATGGTGCCAGCTGTCCCATTCGCCACGCGTAACGACCAATCAAGCATTAAATTGAGAACGTGGTCAATTTCAAGGGTGACATTAAGATCACGATCGAGTTGTTGCAGCATAGAAAGCTCGTTAACACGCTCTCCTAATTGTTTGTCTGTCTGCTCTAACAGGCGAACATTCTCCATTGCTAGAACGGCTTGACCAGCAAAGGTCATTAACACTTGCTGATCTTCTTCGTTGAAGGGAGACCCGTTCTTCTTGTTGATGATTTGTAATACGCCTACTATGCTATTTTTGCGTAGTAAGGGTACTGTCAGTAATGATTCTGTATGGAATTCACTATTTTGGTCTACATTTGAGAACCATCGTTTATCTTCACTTGCATCATGAACGATGATGGGGCGGCCGCTTTGTGCTACTGTTCCGGCCAAACCAACACCGATGGGGAGCCGCTTGCCAATGAGATTGTCGCTGGTGGGACCGCGTACAACGGCAAATTCTAGTTCACCAGTATCTTCGATGGCGAGCATAAATGTTCCGGCTTCGGCGTTCAATAGCTCAATGCTGTTGTCCAGTACGCTACTCAATAATGAATCCATTTCCAATGTGGAGGAGATATCAAGTGTAAGTTGGTTGATTTTTTCGAGCTGCCGGGCGCGGTTTTTGAGTTGGTGATTGGTGCGTAATCTTTCAAGGGCAACGGCCGTGTGGTCAGTAAAAACGTCAAAAAGCTGCCGCTGACGGTCGCGCAGTTTTATCCCTGGCTGACGGAATTGTGTCGTTAATGCGCCGATGGTGGTTGACCCTGCGTAGAGAGGGGTTGCAATTTGGAAACGGCCGTTTTTATCCTCTCTCATCACCGTTTTTCCTGTGCGGATAACCTCATGCACAAGGGGATCGTCTATAAAAACAGTTTCCTGCTCTTCTGATTCATATCGTTCATCATCCTCTACATGAAAAATTTTATACACATTACCTGTTTCCAGATGACGTAGATAGATGCACATATCACGGATGCCAAGCAGGCGTTGGAAATTGGTGTATATCAATTCAACCATCATCTCTTGATCTTGTGTAAAGCTGAGATATGCTGAAAACTGACTTAATATGTCTAATTCAGAGATGCGTGTTTCTAAATTACGCACGATATTGGCGCGTTCTAATCCAATCCATGTTTGATTGACTAATGTGTCAATATAAATGATGTCTGCGCGGTGCAACCGTTTACCGTTTTCTTTTGAGGATATGGTCAGCCAGCCGAGCAGGCGACCGCCCGCGTTGATGGGAGCAATGATGGCTGCATTGAATGAGTTAACTTCCTCAACATACGCTTCTAGTACGGCTGGTTGACTACCCGTTGTTGTGAGGTCAAAACATCCTTTCCCCTTTTCAAAAATGGAGATGAGCGGGTAGTTTCTGTCAATAAAACGGCCGTTTGTTCCTTGATACGCATTCAATGTCTCATCTGGCAGGAATAAAGTTGGCGTACTATCTGGAATACCTTTTAAACTGTAAGCCAATAATGCGTTTGAGATACGATCTACAGAAACGGCCGTTGCCAACTCTTGTCCATATTGCCGTGCCAATATATCTAATGAAACTGGCTGATTAAAAATATACCGATCTACATTCGTTTGCAATTGTTTTTGTAATGGATTCAAAAGCAGCACAACTAATAATGTTGTGATAACTACCATAAACGGTGAATCAAATGATATAAATGAATGTAATAAAAGAGCGATCGCATATACAATAATCAGTAGAACGCTTATCAAAAGCGTATATGTTATCCCACGCTGCATAACGACATCTACATCCATCATCTGATACCGCACGATAGTGTATGCGATGACCAATGGGTAAATAGTTATAGGAGCTACAATCAATGTTGGAGTCAGCCAGCTAAGATGAACAGTAGTTGCATACGAAACAAAGAAGACAAACACAGGCGTAAAGGCAAGAACCGCTCCAAGAAGGATGATTTTTCCTTGTTGACGTATTAGAGGAGAGGGTGACCATATGGCACGGTATACCATGATGATCAAAGCTACACTCATCAAGATACCATTAAAAGTATAAGCCGCCAGCCATGGCTGTACATAAGCCCATGGCCGATGTACATCGTGTATCTCTGAATATGACCACACTATCAACAAAGCAGATGGGACAAATAACCATAACCCGCGCTGCGCATGCTCTTTAAACCATTTGATTGGCTCTGGAAATAATAAATTTAACCATAAATTAAAGCTACCAAAAGTTGCTATACCAACGATCCAAAGATGATTGAAATAATGGGTAGATACGCCGTCAAAGGTAGTAGCAGTAAGGATAGCAATCGTAACGGTAAATAGCGCAAAAATTTGTGTTTCTTCTTTCTCTGGCCGCAAACGGAATGTCCAAATACCAATCAACAATACAATAGCACCTGTTAGATAAAGTATCCCAAACATGGAAACTAATTCACTTATACTGTGTTCTACAATGGGGAGTTTTACAGTACGGGAAGATAGGCTGTCTGGTCTGGCATTAGCATGATCATCTTTAGATGGCGGCTGTTCAAAAGTCAAAGCAACAATGTCACCAACTCCATGCATGACAATAATACGATTATACTCTTTTTGGCTATATACAGGCTTGCCGTCAATCGCAACTAATCGTTCTGGGTATGCAATGGGGGGATCAATCTGGTTTGACGGCCAGTTCTCATGGTCAACATCGCTGGAAACGAGATTTGGATCGAAGGTTAATCCGGGGGATGGCTGTAATATCCAATGCACAGCGGCAATAGGCGTAACCATATAAATGACAATAGCTGCCATAAATATGATTCGAATGGTCCAAATGCGTGCGTGAATGTGGCGTTGTTTATTCACAAAAAATTAGAATAGCATATTCGTCAACTTAACGGCTCGTCCCCTAGAAATGATAACTTTAGGAACGAGGATTTATTTAATTACCAAAGTTGTCATTCCCGCCCCCGCCTTCGTGAGGGTAAACTCTTTTAGGCGGGAATCCATGATTTCCCAGACTGTGGATTCCTGCCTTTGCAGAGCCTGCCCTCATGAAGATGGGGGAATGACAGATGGAAGTTTCCGGTTTTATTTAATCCTCATTCCTTAGGGAAAACTCGTAAATAACTGTGGCCAAGGTGACAGGCACTTGCCAAGTGCCTGTCACCTGAAAGTCCAAAGTTAAAAACGAACCTTCCCTTAGTACCTTGTCAGTGATATTTTTGTACCATGGACAAGAAATTGTCCGCAGAGTTCGCAGGTTAGCCCAGATTGAATATTTTTATCTGCGTCAATCTGCGAAACCTGTGGATCATTCTTTTCTGGTTTATCCAGATTAGGGTTTAACATAATCTCTATTGTATCTTCTCAATATTTCGGGGTGATTACAACCAATTAAGAAAGAAACAAATTACGTCAGTCGAGTAAATTCGTTCCTTTCCTAATTAGCTGTAATCATTTTCCTAGATTATTGAGAAGATATTGTATCTTCTCAGTGTTCTAGGAAGACTTGACAAATTTTCCTAATGGTACTCGTGTAAAATAAAGTGCTGATGAAATTTGTCAAGTCTTGTCCACGATCTATTGAGAAGATACTAAATAGGTATCATACATTTTGATCTTATGTATGTTAGTTTGCAAGCAACCTACTAGTATTGCTTGGCCTAAGTTCTTAGATGATATACGCCGCCTGTATCGGGA
>WFSA01000284.1 GCA_015486215.1 Anaerolineae bacterium
CTGGTTTGAACAGTTTGCCAGCGGGCAGGGGCAGATAATCAGTCACTTCGCCGAGCGTGTCTTTGATTTCCTGATACGTCCATCCTTCCAGCGGTGCGCCGAAACGGACACCGATACATTTGCCTAGCCAGCCCGCGTACACGCGGTTATCGTAATCGTGGGGGATTGTTGTCATTATATAAAAAGCGGCTGTCATCGTGAGATGACAGCCGCTCTATTTTCTCGCTGTTACTCTAGCGAGGCGTAATTATCATCCAAGCACATTTGCGCTTCAGGAACGGCCGTTGACAAGAATCCTTCGATGTCTGTGTCGCCTAAATCGACATAGTTTGTCCATACATCGTAGAAAATATCTCCGACGCAATCCCAGTAGAATTGGGAACGTTCGTAATTTGCAACGCGCGTTTCCTTTTGCAATTCATTCCAGGCAACGCCAAGAATGGGATCGTCTTGCCAGCCTAACTCTTCCCAAACGGCGGGGACGGCCGGTGTCCAGATGCCAGCTTCAGCCATCATCATGCCTGCTTCCGGACCGCTCAACCATTCCATGAATTCCCATGTACGTTGTTTTTCTACGGTGTCTGCTGCCATGTAGTAAGCGTATGAATCCGTCCATGCGATTTGTTCACTGTTTTCATCATAGCGCGGTGGGGCAACAACGCCCCAGTTGAAGTCAGCGTCTTCATTGAGGGCGGCTAATTCCCATGTGGAAATGTGTTGCAGGCCAACTTGACCAGAGAGGAATACCAATTCACCAAACTGTTCTTGTAAACCAGCGGGGGCGGCGACTTGATCAGTTGCGGTCAAATCCATGCAGAATTGCAATGCTTCGACGGCTTCGGGTGTGTCCAGATAGCCAACAACTTCGCTGCCATCGGGGCTGATGAAATCTGTACCCATATTGAATGAGAAGGCTGACCATTGGAAACAGCCAGGCGTGCCAACGATAGCACCAATGCCGTACTGATCAGCATCAGCATCGGTCAGGGCGATAGCCATGTCGCGGTAGTCAGCGATTGTCCAGCCTTCTTCGGGATAGGCGAGGCCGGCAGCATCGAGCATATCTTTGTTGTAGGCGATGAAGCCTGCGGTTGCGTCGCGGGGGACACCGTAATAACGGCCGTCGTACACGGCGCGTTGATTGCCGATGGGGAACCAACGTTCGGCGGGGTCAAAATCAGATGCTTCAATATAGGAGGTCAGGTCTTCGATAAACCCTTGCGTGGCGATGTCGGTGGCGAAGTAATGATAGAAAACATCTGGCCCTTCACCTGCGGCGATGGCGGTCAATACGCGATTAGAGAAACCTCTGCTGGGGAAGAGGGCAACGGCAATTTTGGTATTGGGATGTTCTTCTTCAAAGGCGCGTGCTAACTCGAAGTGCATCTCGCGGGTTGCGGCGGTGTCACGACCACGTTCTGTACCCCACCAAGTGATGGTAACCACATCATCTTCACCGGCTTCGGCAATGGTTTCTTCTTCAGCGGGAGCTGCAACTTCAACAACACGGGTGACTTCTACCTCAACTTCCTCAACTTCGGTAACAACTTCCCCTTCAACTACACGGGTGACTTCCACTTCTTCGGTTACGGTTTCGGTGACAACACGGGTAACTTCTACGGTTTCTGCTGTACAGGCGGCGAAAACGGCCGTTAATGCCAACAGTAACAATGCAATAATAATCGGTTTTCTAGCGTTCATTTTTTCTCCTTAAAACTATCAAGTTATGATTTTATCTGATGAAACATGGCGCAATAGGGAAATTTCGCGTCTTTTGTTTCGGTACGAACAAATATGATTATTGTCTATTGAGCGTCATCACCTCCTTAAATGGTGAACTATTACTCATGCCGGCATGGTTCAAAACCGAAACAGGGCGACCCAGCGGGTCGCCCCTACGGGGGCGAATGGGTAGGGGCGACCCGCTGGATCGCCCAATCCTGCAACAATTGTAAAGATGATTTTCGTCATTTTGAACTATGTCGTCATGCTCATTATGTGCGGGCATGATACGGTTATCCTTTGATTCCAGCAGCGGCTAATCCACCTAGCAGCCGTTTTTGTGCGATGAAAAACAGGATCATGGGCGGAATCATCGCCATTAATGCACCCGCCATCAATAAATCCCAACTGGTTTCCTTTGCCCCTTGAAAAAAGCTCAGTCCTAATGTTACTGTGAATTTGTCGGGATCGTTGAGATAAATAAGCGGCCCCATGAAATCGTTCCACACATCGGTGAAGGTGAAAACGGCGACTAATACGATGGCGGGCATGGAGATGGGGGCAATAATGTGGCGTAATATCTGTAAGCGATTGGCACCGTCAATGGTGGCTGCCGCATCCAAATCAAGCGGAATGGTCATCATATATTGACGCATCAGGAAGATGAGGAACGGGCTGCCGCCAAATGCGGGCAGTATCAGCGGCAGATAGGTGTTGACCCAGCCTAATTTGGCAAACAAAATGAATTGTGGAACTAAGGTAACTTGTCTGGGAATCATCAATGTTGCGAGTAAGACGAAGAATAGAATGTTACGGCCGGGAAAACGCAAACGAGCAAAGCTGTAAGCGACTAATGTGCAAGAGAGAACTTGTCCAAAAACGTTCCAGATGACCAAAACAGTGGAGTTAATTAGGAATTTACCGAACGGTACTTCGCGGAAAACTTGAGCGAAGTTGTCCCAAACGGCGGGGTTGGGAAGCCACGCGGGTGGAATTTGGAATAGCTGATCGTCTCCTTTGAGGGCGGTAGCGAACATCCAGTAAAAGGGGATGAGGAAAACGATGGCAAAGAGGATCAGGATGGTATAGCCGCGCACAGTTGTGAATAGAGAACGGCCGTTTATCTTTGAAAAATTAAACATAAGAATCTCCTAATCGCGCTCGGCTTCGTAATGAACCCATAATGCAGAGCTTCGAAAAACAACAACTGTAAATGCTAGAATGATGGCAAACAAAACCCACGCCAATGCCGACGCATAGCCCATCCGTAATGATTCCCACGCTTTGTTGTAGATGTAGAGCATGTAAAAGAAAGTTGCTTTCAGCGGGCCGCCGCCTGTGGCAACGAAGGAGGAGGTGAACGTTTGGAATACACCAATCAATCCCATAATTAAGAGGTAAAAGATGGTTGGACTGAGCATGGGAATGGTGATGAAGCGGAATTTTTGCCATTCGGTTGCCCCATCTACCAATGCGGCTTCATATAGATGTTCAGGGATATTTTGCAAGCCTGCAAGATAGATGACGGCACTGCCGCCAACTCCCCACAAGCCGATCATTACAATGCCGTAGAGAGCGGTTCGGGGATTGCCAAACCAGTTTGGCCCTTCAATGCCGACCCATGCGAGAACGGTGTTGACTAAGCCAAAACGGCCGTTCAACACCCACACCCACACCAGCGTTGCCGCAATGCTTGGCACAACATAGGGCAGATAGAGCATGGTGCGAAAAACACCAACCCCCTTTAATTTAAGATGTAGAGCCATCGCCATCGCCAGCCCGACAATGGTTGATAATGGCAAATAGATGGCTGCATAGGAAAATGTCACCAACAGGGCTTGCCTGAAATCTTTATCGGCCGTGAAAATACGCTCATAATTTGCAAGCCCAACCCATTTGGGGTCTCCAACGATGTTCCAGCGCGTGAAACTGATATACAAAGAGAAAAGCATTGGCCCAACGGTGAAAAGCAGAAAACCGATGAGCCACGGTGAGATGAAAAGATAGCCAGCAATTGCCTCGCGCCGTTCGGATGTCGGCATTTGCCGCCAAGTTTTAATAATATTTGCACTCATGATTTTTATCTCCTGATCGTTATGCTTACATTAAGTCGATTAACTGTTCCGCCAGCGAAACCATATCCCGTTTGGCGGCAAATTTGAGACAAACACCAGCGGGTTGACGTACTTTAGCAATCCATTCTTCTGGAATAACGCCAATGCCTTGCCGTGCGCCAGCCATCGCGCCAATGACGGCCGCTATTGTGTCTGCGTCACGGCCAAAATTGCCGCCCCAGAACATGCCGCGATGAAAATCGCCATCCGTCAAACGAAATACGGCGTAGAGTTGCGGTAACGCTTCAGGGCTGGAGGCGTGTTCGGGTGTCCAGAGTTCGGTGTGCAATGCTTCCCACGCTTTTTCGATGGTTCCCGCTTCATCGCAAATCCCCATCGCTTTCGCCATTGACCGTCCCAGCCAGCTATCTTCTGGAATTTGTGCCAATCCAGCGGTGACGATTTCATCGGTTGTACCGCCGACCATCGCTACAGAAACGCTGGCGGCTACTGCTTGTGCCGCCCAAATACCGTCCTTGTAATGGCTGATTTCGGATTCGATTTGGGCTAGTTCAACGGCGCGTTTGGAATCACCAGCGCATAGCACACCGATGGGAGCGATTCGCATAGCCGCGCCATCGTCATAATTAAGTACATTATCCTGTCCAGAGAGGGGAGGGCGTGCGCCGCGTTTTAAGTTTTCGACTGCGCCGTATAACGGCCGTCCGCCACGTTCAAACAGCCCGCCCTGATCCAAAATATATTTTTGCCATGAAGTCATCAGTGCATCTGTTGTTAAATTGCCGCCGCAATCAATCAATGTTTGGGCGGTAAGCGCGGCAAATTCGGTATCGTCGGTGCTTTGTGCGCCAGCATATAGATTAGTGACGATGCCGTATCGCCGCCGATAGGGATCGCTGCGGCCAATGTCGCCAAATGCGTCACCGACAGCCAATCCGACGAGGCAACCGACGGCGCGGTCGTGTAAAAGAGATCGATCTTGTAATAATTCGGCTCTGGTAATCATAATGTTTTAGGTTTCCTTGCAATGGGAACGTTCCCATTACGTCATAAATAAATAAGGACAAGACTTTGTGTGAAAAGTGTCCCTTTAGTTAATCGGCGGCGCAGTAGAGCCGCGTTGTTGCAGTGTGCAGTCGAAAAGGTGACGGCGTGGGGTAAACGGCCGTTTTGATAAGCTTAATGCAGGCTCTTTTTCCAGATGGTCTAATAAAAATTCAGCCGCCTGTTTGCCGATTTCATATTGCGGTTTGGCGATAGTGGTCAGGGGGGGGGTGGTGGCCGAAGCCGCAAAAATATCGTCGATGCCGACAATCGAAAGATGATCGGGTACGGATATCCCTGCTTCGTGTGCCGCTTGTAATGCGCCGATGGCGAGGATGTCGTTTGCTGCTAAAACGGCCGTTGGTGGTGTTGAAAGCGATAAAAGCTGTTGTAACGCTTGCCGTCCACCATTTTCATCAAAGGGGACGCGCATAATTAGGCTATTATCGAGAGGAATTTGTTTTTCCTGCAAAAAATCGGTGTAACTTCGCAATCGTGAATGGCCTGGACGACTTTCCCGCCGCCCGCGAATCAATCCAATCCGCCGATGCCCCAAATCATAAAGATGGGTAAGCGCAAGTTGCGTTGCGCCATAAGTGTTTGAACCCACAATATCAAAATCGGGAAACCCTTCGTGGGAGCCGATGAGAACGGTCGGGATGTGGGTCGCTTTTAGCTCGTCGTTGCTTACATGCACGGGGTTGATGAGGATGGCATCAAAGCGATTGCGCCGCGCCATTTCTAAAAACATCTTCTCTCGTTCTGTATCCCAATCGCTATTGGCGAAGACGACGGCGTACCCTTCTTTTTCCATCCGATCTTGCACACCACGGGCGACAGCAGGCCAAAATGGGTTGGTGATGTCCGGCAGGGAGAGCATGATGATGTTGGTGCGGGCGGTACGGAGGCTGCTGGCGACGGCGTTGTGGGTGTAGCCTAGCTCTTCGACTGCTTCCTGCACCCGCTGAACTGTTTCCTCGCGCACGTTCGCGCCGTCGCCCGTGATGACGCGGGAGACGGTGGTTTTGGAAACACCTGCTTGTTTAGCTACGTCGATGATTGTCGGTCGCCGTTTCAATTCATTTTCTCCGTTTATATAAATGGGAACGTTCCCATTTTAGCAAGAAGAGAGATTTTATGCAAATGTCTTTCCAGAAAATCACCAAGAGCCCCAATCAGTTGAAAATTAATGGTTTATACAAGAAATGCACAGTATAAATCATGGGAGAGGGCAATCAAGAGGGGAAACTGTTGTTATCATGATCTTGTAGGTAAATCCATTCCCCACATCGCCCCAAAACTTCCTCTATTTTAGGTGTACATACGTTATAGGGCGATCGCATACTCGCCTTAACTCGTGATCGTGATCGTTTTCGTGATCGAAAATCGAAAAAATCGATCACGAAAACGATCACGAAATACGATCACGACAATCGTAACGCATAAATTCCTCTCAATTCGCATATTATGTCAATCACCTCCGCACCCAATTCCCAACACGCATTAGCCGCCGCTGGCGCGATCACCAACGCAGCGGCCGCCCCCTACCTGTTCCAGAAATACCGCGAAACGAAAAGCGCAAACACCCTCAAACGACATCGGTATGATTTACGCCCCTTTAAGGATACTCCTGCAATGAGGGATTGAATCTGGATGAGAAGCGTGCAGTGACGCGGGTAGGCAATAAAAAGAGCGGAAGCGGTATCCATCAGCGATGAGCAGGCTTTATTATTGAAGAGTGCGGGGAAAAATGCCCCTGCTGTACTGCACGCGTCCTTGCGGAATCATCTAATTATGACGCTGCTGTTGGAGCATGGGTTACGCGCTAGTGAACTGGTCTCCCTGACCGCCGATGCTTTCGATTTTGAGGAGCAGATATTGACCTTTTGGCGCAAGAAAACGAAGGAGTGGACAACGCATGAGTTGACAGTCGGGACTTGGAAAACGGCCGTTTCTTACTACAATTTGCGGGTAAAAACTATTATCCGACGAGTTTTCTGGTGAAACTTTACCATTTAACCTGCATTTACAAGGGGATACATGTTGATTATAGCTTATTGCTTATTGTTGCCGATATTGATAGATATAAGGTGTCTTCTCAATAAATCATGGACAAGACTTGATAAATTTCATCGGGACAAGACTTGACAAATTTCATCAGCACTTGATTTTACACGAGTATCATTAGGAAAATTTGTCAAGTTTTCCCTACTGAGAAGATACGATATAAGCAGTAAATTATACGATGAGTTTACACGAGTAGAAGCATATTGGATTGCCCTTAGCGCAACAACCCCTGTAAAAAATATCGTGCCCCCTGATCGTAGCCGCTGGGGAAGATTTTGTCGTCGCCGGAGAAGGCGGCATCCTGGTCAAAGCGGCGCAGGGAGAGCCATCTGCTGTCTGCGCCGTATTCCTGCTCGATCCAGGCGTTGACGAGGTAGTTGGCGGTGATTTCGTCAAACTGCCCGGCGGCAACTGCTTCGTCTACCACTGTCTGCAAGGGAACGTCGCTGGCAAGGTCTTTCTGGGTGCAGCGGATGAGGCGCAGGAGACGGCCGTAATCCGTATCGAGTTGGTTTGCTTGAGCGTTGGTGAGGCGACGGCCGTTTGCTTCATAAACGACCACGTCATCATAGTTGGCGGTGAGGGGGCGTGTGGGGGAAACGGCCGTCTCCCCCATTTCTTCTTCTGTTAACCCCACACGCTGCCAGAAAAACGGCCGTGCCGCCCGTTGCCGTCAATTTCAAGAAGTCCCGTCGACCCATCGAGAAATTATAACAGAATTTTCATACCCGGAGTCAATGATTTCAACTGCTAAGGGAAAACTCGTAAATAACTGTCACCTGAAAGTCCAAAGTTAAAAACGAACCTTCCCTAAGGAACGAGAATTATTTAACTTGAACATTTATGATCCACAGATTAACGCA
>WFSA01000285.1 GCA_015486215.1 Anaerolineae bacterium
ATCTCTATCTCTATCTCTATCTCTATCTCTATCTCTATCTCTATCTCTATCTCTATCTCTATCTCTATCTCTATCTCTATCTCTATCTCTATCTCTATCTCTATCTCTATCTCTATCTCTATCTCTATCTCTCTATCTCTATCTCCACACTCTTATTCCTAGCTCTGCGGTAATTCGTTGGCGGGGATGTCACGTAAGAGGCGGTTTTGTATGTCTCGATCAGAGATGAGCGGTTCTGTGATGCCCCACTCAATTGCTAGGTCGGGATCGTTCCACGCCACACCATTTTCATCAGAACCGTCACGATAATATTGGTCAACGACGTAGGTGTGGATGACATTGGTGAGGGCGAGGAAGCCGTGTGCCACGCCGATGGGGATGAAGAGACCGATCTCATTCTTGTCTCCCATATCTATCGTTTGGGTGTGCATGTAGGTTGGGGAAGACGGCCGTAAATCAGCCATTCCCACCCGAATCATTCCTTTAGGGACGTACCAATAATCAACTTGGTTATGATGGTAATGCAAGCCGCGCAATGTTCCGGCGATGGAGTCGGAGCGATTGCCTTGCACTTCATCCCAAGAGCGTTGCGGGAACCACTCTTTGCGGAATGTCTCCATAAAACGGCCGCGTTCATCACCAAAAGCACGCAACTTTACAATTTGTACCCCCGCAATCTGCGCGGATTCTTCTATTTGAACCATATTTTACCTGCTTAGTAATAAGGATTATTTGTAACTATTCAAGTATCTTCTCAATAAATCGTGGACAAGACTTGACAAATTTCACCAGCACTTTATTTTACACGAGTATTATTAGGAAAATTTGTCAAGTCTCCCCAGAATACTGAGAAGATACCTATTCAGCCTATTAATTATTTCACCACAAAGAAGCAAAAATCACAAAGAAAATCTTAAAAAACTTCCTGTTCCTCGTGTCTGTGTGGTTAATTTGGACAATGGCTGCGTAGTTACGATTATTTAAGTTGCGCCGTGACTGGCACTTGCCAAGTGCCAGTCACCTGAAAGTCCAAAGTTAAAAGCAAGCTTTTCCTTATTATTTATTGACGGAAAAAATTACTAATAAAAAACCATATATTGGCCGGCCGTTCAGCCAGCCGTCGCACAAAGTAAGGATACCACGCTTCGCCGAAGGGGACGTAAACGCGCACCTGATACCCATCGGCGACCAATTTGCGCTGCAAATCGCGGCGAATACCGTATAACATTTGGAACTCATACGCAGAAGCGGGGATATTGTTGGCGGCGGCGTACTCCATCACCGCCCAAATCATCTGCTCATCGTGGGTGGCCGCACCGAGATAAACGCCATTGGTGCGGGCTTCTGCGCTCAACAGTAATTCTGTAAGGTGGATGTAGTTGTGGTCGGTATCTTCTTTGGATTCAAAGGCGATGTCGGCCGGTTCGGCGTATGCCCCTTTGCACACCCTTACCCACGCTCCATTTTCGATCAATTGACGGGTGTCCGTTTCGGTGCGATGCAGATAAGATTGGATGACGATGCCGACGCGATGACCGAACTCTTGGCGCAAGGTGCGGTAAATATCAAGGGTGAGATCGGTGACGGAACTGTCTTCCATATCAATACGAAGTTTGTTGTCGTACAGTTCGGCGCGCTGCAATAGTTCGCGCACGTTTTGCATCGCCAACTTTGAATCAATGGCTAAGCCAAGCTGACTTAATTTGACAGAAACATTTGCCGATATATCATCGTTCTTTTCGATATGATCATAGAGGGCAAGAATTTGCTCTTTGGCGCGGATGGCCTCGTCAACGGTGGTGACGCTTTCGCCTAAATAATCCATCGTCGTCAACATGCCGTCATTTTCTAATTGGCGGGCGACAATGAGTGCGCTGTCTATGTCGTAGCCAGCGACAAAGCGGCTGGCTACGCGTTGAGCAAGCGGCATACTGCTGATTAAATTTCGCGCCCACCCAGCGTTAGACAGGTACAATAAAAGGGAACGGAACCATCGTTCGCCGAATTTGTAAAAGAATACGGCCGTTACTAGAAAAAATAGCAGCCACGTAGTAGAGAGTAAGTTACCTCGTTTTTTCATGCGAACCCTTTCTTGCAGGTGATCACTTTTAGAAAGTGATTACCTTAAAACAATATCGCTCTATTTTAACGTGCAAAGACAATTTTAGCACCCATCATAAACGGTTGGTCAGGGCGATTGCAATTTCCAGAATTGGACACTGATTGCACAGATGAACACAGATAAAAAGATCGTAACTATACAGCTGCCAGAGGTGACAGTCACTTGTAAACGTTGTAATTTTGCCAGATGCCTTTGGCGAAAGTGACTGTCACCTGTCTGTATACAAAAGATCAAAACCAGTGAAATCAGCGTGATCAGTGTCTGGTTTTAAAATAAGATCAACTGTAACTTCTTAATTAGTTGTAATCACCCCGAAATACTGAGAAGATAAGATCAACTCAATTTTCCGTAAAAGAGGAGTATGCACAATAGTCATAGAGGAGAGCAAATGAACAGTTTATATCCATTACTATTCAAGCCTGTATTGAAAGATTATATTTGGGGCGGGCGCGGATTGGCCGATCTGGGGCGAGATCTGCCGACAGGGGGAGGGATTGCCGAAAGTTGGGAGATTGCGGCGCATGATGATGGGACAACGGCCGTTAGTAACGGCCGTTTTGCCAATCAATCCCTGACCGCTGTGCAAGCCGAGTTAGGCGAACGGCTGATCGGCAAACGGAGTGCGTGGGCGGCCAAGCGGGGTAAGTTTCCCCTATTGATCAAATTACTGGACGCGAATCGTGCCCTGTCGGTGCAAGTGCATCCTGATGATGAATACGCGCTGGCACATGAGGGGAACGAACTGGGCAAAAGTGAAATGTGGGTTGTGTTACATGCCGATCCAGACGCGCAAATCATTTTGGGCATAAAAGCAGGGACGACGAAGGAGATATTTAGGGAGGGGGTGAAAAACGGCCGTTTAGAACCCCATCTTCACTATTTGCCCGTCAAAACAGGCGACCATATTTGCGTTCCCGCAGGCTCATTGCACGCTATCATGGGCGGTTTGCTCATCGCTGAGATTCAACAAAACTCCAACACCACATACCGCGTCTACGATTGGAATCGGCTGGGGCATGATGGCAAACCGCGCCCTTTGCACGTTGATCGTGCATTGGATGTCATCAATTTTGAGCAGATTGAGCCAACTGTCTGTCCGCCCGCATTGATTGATAAAGTGGACGGCGTGCGCCGCTCGCTGCTCTGCCGCACTCCTTATTTTGTGACCGAACGAGTGGAAATGGAGGCCGGGGCTGTGTTTAACGGCCGTTGTGATGGCAATACCTTTGAAATATGGGGTACAATAGCCGGGGGAGTTGCCATACAAGGCGAGCAGGGGGATGAGGTAGAGTTGACGGCCGTTGCTTTCACCCTCCTCCCAGCCGCACTCGGCAGATTTTCCATCCATACCAATAAAAAAACGACCTTACTCCGCACCTATGTAGAATGAACCTGTTCTATTATGAATACTCCACTTGCTGCTAACAACGATCTATTAGATGCCTATATATATGCCAGTCAGCAATTGTTGATTGCTAATGAATTTGAAAAACGGCTGCCACAAGCGTTTGCCCGTATCGGCAAAGGATTAAATGCTAGTCGGATCAACGTGTATCGCCAACAATATTTGGATGGCGACCGCATTAAGGTGTGGCATAAATACAGCTGGCGATCTGATGATACATTTCTATTCCATATCGAAGAGAAACAAGGAATTGTACATCATCAAGACCGCATCAATCATTGGAATGATAGTATCACTGAAAATGGATATGTTCGGGGAACCGTAGATGATTTTTCAATAGATGAACAGCTGTTTTTCAAGAAACACCACATACAATCCATCCTCATCGTCCCCATTTATATTGATGAAATCCGATGGGGCATTATCGGATTTGACGATTGTGAACAGAAGCGTGCATGGTCAACTATTGAGATAAATATCCTGAAAGGGTTGGCCGGGATTATTGGCACAGCAGTTGCAAATGACCGTCTGTATCAAGCTGAACAAAAGGCACGAAAACGCGCCGAACTTATCCGCGACCTCTCCCGTGCAATCGGCCAGAACCTGAATCGAACTGAGATTGTCCAGAGAACTTTACAAAAACTAAAATATATTGTCACGTATGATACCGCTTCTATCTATATTACAGCCCGAGATGCAGAATCTGAATTTACCGCTATTTCTGGATTCGCTGATGAAGATGCAGTTGCCAGAGAGGCAGTAAAGCTGCTCAAGAACAGCCCCATTCTTCATAAAATGTCGCGGACTTTGCAATCCGTCATCTCTAGAGATGTGCATGATTTAGATGAATGGATATGGATACCGGGCGCAGACAATATACGCTCGTTTATTGCTACTCCGATAGTATATCAGCAAAAGATGGTTGGTGCATTGATGCTCGATTCTAAGCATGTTGATTTCTTTCATAAAAGAGATTTGCATGTGATTGAAACTTTAGCACAACATATCGCTACTTCGCTGGAGAATTCCTATCTGCTAAAACGTGCCCAACAGGAGACTGCTGAAAAAACAGCCATCCTGCAAGCCAGCATGACTGTCTCTTCTACCCGCTCTTTCCATGACATTTTGTCTGAATTAGCCAAGCAGCTTGGAGAAGGGATTGATGCGACAAGCGCATTTATCGTTCAATTACAGCCTGAGACAGAAACAGCCGTTACTGTTGCTGAATATATCGCACCAAATTTGCCCAACGACAACTTTGCTGACAAGCCATACAAGCCCGGCTCCCGCCCCCATCAATTCACAAGAGATACAGCGTGGTTAAAAGAAGGAACTCCCTACATCTGTTACATTAACGATCCCGACCTAGATAAAGAAGAGCGGCAATATCTGCTAAAATATGCAGGAAAGTCAACCCTATCCCTTCCCCTCATCGTAAAAGAACAACTGTTTGGCTACGCTCAACTGTGGCAATGCACGCATAATCGCCCTTTTACAAAACAACAAATCTCCCTATGCGTTGGTATCGCGCAACAAGCAGCCATCGCCTTTGAAAACAGCACCCTTTTTGCCGAGCAGGAGCGACAACTGCACCTTTCCAAAACCTTGCAGCAAGTTGGCAGCTTACTCACCGCCAGATTACCTCTTGAAGAATTATATGAAAATATATTTGATTTACTGTCCCAAGTCGTTGAATACCATACCGTCTCCCTGCAACTGATAGATAACGATCATGTAAATGCGTATTATGAAATTGGACGGGGGTTTGAGGATGATATTGTTGCCAAAAAATTTGTAAACTCTATCAGTAAACATTCAGTGAATAGAGTGATAGAACATCCTCATTGGGCTATCATCAACGACACTCTTGAAAATCCAGATTGGGTTCTGCCTGAATCGGTATTGCGAAGTACACGCTCGTGGATTGGGGCAGCTCTCATTGTTAAAGGGCGTATCATCGGTATTTTGAATGTTGATCATCATCGTCCATACGCCTACACCCCTGCAATGGGTGAAACTGTCGCCGCTTTTGCCAATCAAGCCGCTATCGCTGTAGAAAACAAGCGTCTGTACCACGAAATTGAGCAGCATATTAACGAATTAACGATCCTGCATCGTGCGGCTGAAAGCACAGCCGCTATCATTGACCAAGATGAACTCCTGTATATCACTACCGATATGATCGTACAGCATATGCCGCTATACCAGACTTTCGGTGTTGTCTTCCCTTCCATCGACGAATTAAATTTTCTGGTTCCCCACGCCTCAGCGCATGGGATCAGCACTGAGATAAGTAAGATACATATTCCGATTGCGGCAAGCGTGACGGGCAAAGTTATGCAGACTGGGAGCCCAATACTGGTTGCAAATAGAGAGAACGAGCCGCTTTCCTATAATGTTGCAGAAGGAGCTACTGGGTCTGAAATAGCGGTGCCGCTTAAAATTCAAGATGAGGTGATTGGCTTAATATACACGGCACATCCCAGCATCAATATGTTTGACGATGATGATGTACGCTTTTTGACAACATTAGCAAGCCAATTATCAGCAGCGATAGAACGGGCAAAGTTATATGAGGGGTTGCGACGGCAAACTGAACTGTTGGCGCAACAAGTGGCTTATCGTACGGCTGAATTGCAGCGCGAGCGAGATCGGATGCAGGCGGTATTGGAAAATGCTGGTGAAGGGATCGTTTTGACTGATATGAACAATTGTATTGCCTACATTAATCCTGCGATGGAGCAGTTAGG
The DNA here is from genome assembly GCA_015486215.1 of Anaerolineae bacterium. GTDB lineage: Bacteria > Chloroflexota > Anaerolineae > Promineifilales > Promineifilaceae > S016-13. The sequence continues at coordinate 6,278 of WFSA01000285.1, forward strand.
CGGCTATACAAAGGCGGAAGTGCTTGGGCATACGCCAGGTGTATGGCGTAGTTCCAAAACGGCCGTATCTATATATAAAGAGATATGGTCTACGCTGAACGACGGCCGTACATGGCGCGGCGAACTCATCAACATGAACAAAAACGGCAAGGAGTATGACGCACTCGTCACCATCAGCCCCTTAACCGAAAACGGCAAAACAGTCGGCTATGTCAGCATGCAAGCTGATATTGGCCGACTAAAAGAGGTAGATCGGCTGAAATCGAAATTCGTGTCCAATGTTTCCCATGAGTTGCGTACACCATTAGCCAATATCAAAACATATCTGACTTTGCTGGAGCGCGGCAAACCAGAAAAAAGACAGCGTTATATGGACGTTATCCATCAAGAGATTGACCGATTAGCAAGGCTGTTACAAGATTTGCTCGATCTTTCTCGTCTTGAAGCCGCCTCTGCTGTTGTCCACGCCTCCCCGATAAATTTAGCCGCCGTAATGAAACAGCATTTCTCCATTTTTTCGGCCAAAGCAAGAGAAAAAGAGATTGAATACGAGATAAATACACCTTCCGCGCCTATGTTGGTCACGATAACGAAAGCCCATGCGGGGCAATTATTCACCAACCTAATTGGCAATGCGTTGCTGTATACACCGAGAAACGGCCGTGTTTCGCTTCATATCAGTAAAAAAGTCAAAGAAGAGCGGGCATATATCCACATAACGATTTGCGACAACGGAGACGGGATCAGTCCCGACGACCTCCCCTACCTTTTCGAGCGATTCTATCGCGGTAAGGGATTTCACAATAGCAATGTACCCGGCACAGGGCTGGGATTAGCCATCTGCAACGAAATTGTCAAACGATACAACGGCTCCATTGATATAGAAAGCGAAATAGGCAAAGGGACGACAGTCACTTTATGCCTGCCATTGGCGAAGTAAAGAGCAACAAGCCTGCAAGTTCGCATGTTTGCAAGTAACCTGCAAACTTGCCCGCTTGCCGCTTGCCCGCTTGCAAACTCCTATGAAACGCGCACGACATCTTCTTCAATCATCTGTAATCGTCATTATCCTATTTGGTCTGGGCAAAGTGACGGGCATTGTGCGCGTCAAGCTGATTAGCAGCGCGTTCGGTATCGATCCCGTATTCGACGCATTTACCGCCGCCAACCAACTGCCAGAACTGTTTTTTACCCTCATCGCCGGCGGCTCGTTGGCGGCAGCATTTATTCCCGTCTATTCAAACTATCTCACCAACAAATCCGCCCGCGAAAGCGCCGCCCTTGCCAACACTATTTTGACGATGGTGTTGGCCGTTTTGGGCAGTATTGCCTTAATCGGCATTTTCTTCGCCCCATGGCTGACTCGCGTCATCTTAGTGCCTGATTTTTCGCCGCAATTGCAAGGTGTAACGGCCGTTCTCATGCGAATCATCCTCATTCAGACCGTCATTTTTGGAGTCAGCGGCACATTCAGCAGCATCTTGAACGCCCATCAACATTTTGCCCTGCCCGCCCTCGCCCCGCTCGCTTTAGATGTCGGCTATCTTGTCGGGCTGTACCTGTTTGTGCCGCGATGGGGCATTTATGGGTTGGCATGGGGGACGGTGATCGGCGGCATACTTCATCTCGCCATCCAAACGCCCGCGCTGTGGAAATATAAAATCAGCTATCGGCCTGCGTGGAAGATCAAGATGGCCGGCACAAGCGAAATTATCCACCTCATGGGGCCGCGTCTCATCGCCTTGGGCGCGATCCAATTCGCCGATCTCTTCATCATTCGGCTCGCATCTGGCTTGCCATCGGGCAGCACCTCCGCTTATTTTTATGGATATGCGATCATGCAATTGCCCGAAACGCTCTTCGGCACGGCCGTTGCCCTTGTCATCTTCCCGACCCTCTCCGAACTTTTCAACGCTGGCGATATGGATGGATTACGGAAAACGGCCGTTTCCGCCCTGCAAACCATCTGGACACTCACCATTCCCGCCGCCGCCGCCCTCGTCCTGCTCGGCAAAGAAGCAATCTCATTTCTATTAGAAGGGGGCGCGTTCACCGCCGACGCAGCCCGCCTCGTCTACACCATTTTATTCGTATTCAGCATCCGCGTCGTCAGTGAAGCGACGCTGGAGATAGCAGCCCGCCTCTTTTACGCCCAGCACAACACAAAAACGCCGATGTACACCTATATTGGTTGGCTTTTCGTCAACGCCGCCGCCGCTTATTTGCTGATTGGGCGATGGGGTATTATCGGTTTGGCCGCCGCCAGCAGTATCGCCTTCACGCTCCTCTCAATCGTGCTGTTGATTCTTAATAACCGTGCACTCGGCGGCTTCGATTGGCACGCGCTGACGATCACAGGCGGGCGGGCGATGGCGGCAACGGCCGTGATGTCCATCGTCATCCTGCTCATCAACACGCAGCTATCAGGGCTGCTTTTTTTGGGGGTGGGAACGACCGTTGGCATTTTTATCTACCTAGCCGTCATCACTTTGCTCGGCGGGCGCGAAATCATTACTTTATTGCGTGCAGCACGCAACAGAGCGTAATAACTATGGTCAAGGTGACAGGCACTTGCCAACTGCCTGCCACCTGAAAGCCCAAACCAGAGGTGCATGATGAGACAGCCACAACTTATTTTACTACTGCTTTTATGGACGATGGCCGCCTGTGGCAGAGCAGATGCGGAGATGGATATTGTAAATGATGAAGAAACGGCCGTTCCTTCCCCCCCCGCTGCCCCCGCATCCCCGCCCAGCCGCACAGATTTAGAAGATGTAGAGCATTGGTTTTACTATCTCGGCTTTGAGCCAGACGGGAAAATTTTAGAAAAAATCGCCGCCTCCGAGTACGATCTCGTCGTCATGGAGCCAATTTTTACCGACAAAGAAAACGCAGAATTCTCCATCGCTGACAGCGTGGATGCATTCCACAATGCCGCCCATCCCAAACTCGTCGTCGCCTATATTGATATTGGACAAGCCGAAGATTGGCGCACGTATTGGCAGAAGGGATGGGGCATCGGCGATCCTGAATGGATCGTTGCCGCCGATCCCGACGGCTGGGAGGGCAATTATCCCGTCGCTTATTGGGATGAGGAGTGGCAGGAGATATGGCTGAATCCGCAAGATGGATATATGCAATTATTGTTAGACAGCGGCTTCGACGGCATCTATCTCGACTGGGTGGAGGCGTACTCTGATGAAAATGTGCTTGATGCGGCTGATGAGGCCGACGTGGATGCGGAGGAGGAGATGGTGGAGTGGGTGGAGAAATTGGCGGCTTACGGCCGTTCCCAAAACCCAAATTTCATCGTCATCGGTCAAAATGCGGCTGAATTAGTGGAAAATGAGCGATATACGGCCGTTATTGACGGTTTAGCACAAGAGCAAACATGGTTCGACGGTGCCGCCGACAACACCCCCCCTGGCGACTGCCCCTTACCGCGCACAGAAACAGATATAGAGAGCGACGAGCATTACGACTTGCTCTCCCCGCTCTGCCAGCAACTATACGACGATTTTCCCGACAGCACGCTACATGTCAGCAGCGAATCATACCTATACTATTTAACGCTGGCGCAAGAAGAGGGGCTACCCGTATTAACGATTGATTACGCAAAACAAACTGATAACACGGCATGGATATATGCCCAGTCACGCCAGCACGGATTTATACCATTCGTAAGCGAACGCGCGTTAGATGTATGGCAGGATGTGCAGGATGACTGATTTTTACTGACACAAAAAAACGCGCTGAAAGCGCGTTAGAATCAGCCCGCTTTCAGCGGACTTTTCTGTGTTAGACACCGATTTTAATCATTCTCTCTATGAGATAATCGCTGATCCATCCTTTTGTATACATCACCATGATCCCGTTTGCCAATAGCGATGACCAAAACAACGATGTTTTGTATCTTCTCAAAAAAGCGGGGAAATTATTTTGTTTTTAGTATGACTACAGCGGATTATGAAAATGAACGGATGTTTTCCCGACTGCGCTATCCGTTTAATTTCTTTCATCCGTTGTAATCACCCCGAAATATTGAGAAGTTACGTCTTGTTTTAATACTTCATTTATACTTTTCAAGGAAACAAGATGGCAATTTCCAGATTCCTCATACTTTCTTTGCCGCAAAAAGATCGGGAAAGTGCAAGAACGCTTTCATAATCGTGACGATGGAGTCGCCAACCCAGATGTCACCGTTTTTGATCATCGTCAACGCTTGCTGCGGGGTGACGGTCAACAGCTCGATCTCTTCAGTTGGTTCCAGATTCTGCACAGAGTTGAATTCAGCATCACGCACGAGGTAACAATAGGTGACATGGGTCGTTTTGGTCGGGTTATTGGCAACTTTGCCGAAAAAAATCAAGGAGGAAACGGCCGTCTTAATCCCACATTCCTCTTCCAACTCAGCAACGGCCGTTTCTTCTAACGACTTCCCTGCCTGCTGAAAACCCGCAGGCAATTCAATCACAATCTCGCCAATCGCGTGTTTGTACTGCCGCACCAGCACAAACTCATTGTCACAGGTGACGGGCAACACCATCACCACATCCCCCAATGGCGAGATGAAATAATCATCAACAATAGTCCCGTCAGGCAGCTCCACCACATGCCGTTCCACAGGAAACCATCTGCTCGGCGACACATCCTCCACCATCAACGTCTTCCACTTTTCCATAACGTAGAAGATAGAGAGGAGGAGACAGAGACAGAGAAATGTTCATCTCTATCTCTATCTCTATCTCTATCTCTACCTCTATCTCTCCACTCTCTCTACTTACCCGTTTGGGCTTCGTAGGCGGCGATCGCTTCGCCTTGGTTGAGTAGATAGCCGAGTTGGTCGTAGCCGTCGAGCATACATTGTTTGCTGAACGGGTCGATGGGGAAATGGACAGAACGGCCGTCTGGCAAAATCAACTGCTGCGCCTCCAAATCGATCCGCAATTCAGCATCCGTCTCCTCGTCAGCGATGGAGAAAAGTTGTTGCTGAGTCTCCTCGTCAACGACGATGGGCAGTAACCCGTTTTTGAGCGCATTATTGCGGAAAATATCGGCAAACGAGGTCGAAACAATCGCCCGAATGCCCCAGCCAGTCAACGCCCACGGCGCATGTTCACGCGATGAGCCGCAGCCGAAATTATCACCAGCCAGCAAAATCTCCGCACTCTGGTACTCTGGCTTATTGATCACAAAATCGGGATCGGGCGAGCCGTCTGGCAGATAACGCCAGCGCGAAAATAAGCCGTCCACCAAGCCGTCTTTATCAATCACTTTGAGGTAAACGGCGGGAATAATTTGATCTGTATCCACATCCCGATGGGGAAGCGGCATGAATGTTGAAGTTAAAGTTGTAAAAGGGTTCATGATTTTTCAATGAATAATTAACAATGAGTAATGAACAACTACTCATTTGTTCATTACTCATTGCTCATTGTTCTCGGGTCGGTAACAACGCCATTAACGGCCGTTGCCACTGCTGTCAATGGGCTGGCGAGGAACGTCCGCCCGCCTGCGCCTTGACGGCCTTCAAAATTACGATTACTGGTGCTGACAGCGTATTGGCCCGGCTGCAACTGGTCGCCGTTCATGGCGATGCACATAGAACAGCCCGCCGTGCGCCACTCTGCGCCCGCCGCTGTAAAAATCTTGTCCAGCCCTTCCGCTTCCGCTTGTCGGCGCACATCTTCCGAGCCGGGAACAACCATCATGCGCGTGTCGGCAGCGACGGTATGCCCGTCAATAAAGCTGGCCGCTTGGCGCAAATCACTGAGACGGGAATTGGTACAGCTTCCTAAAAAGACCACATCAACTTTCTGCCCGATTAACGGCCGTCCACCCTCAAGTTCCATATAATCCAACGCCTTTTGCAATGATGCCCGCTCATTAATATCGCTCTCATCGGCGGGGGCGGGGATGTTTTGCGAGATGCCCATGCCCATACCCGGATGCGTGCCATAGGTGATCATCGGCTCCATCTCGTTGACAGCGATACTTATCTCTTTGTCGTAAACTGCGCCCTCATCGCTGGGCAGCGTGCGCCAATAGGCCACCGCTTCGTCCCATGCGTCCCCTTGCGACGCAAATTTGCGCCCTTTCAGGTACTCAAATGTCGTCTCATCAGGGGCGACGAGGCCGGCTCGTGCGCCGCCTTCGATAGACATATTGCATAAGGTCATGCGTGCTTCCATGCTGAGTTGGGAAACGGCCGTTCCCATGAATTCAAACACATGTCCCGTGCCGCCGCCCACGCCAATTTTGGCGATAAGAGCCAAAATCATATCCTTGGCTGTCACCCTTGCGGGCAAATCACCCTCAAAATTGACTTTGTACGTCTTGGGGCGGTATTGCAACAGCGATTGTGTCGCCAGCACATGCTCCACCTCGCTAGTGCCAATGCCGAACGCCAACGCGCCAAATGCGCCGTGCGTGCTGGTGTGGCTGTCGCCGCAAACGATGGTCATGCCCGGCTGGGTCAAGCCCAATTCCGGCCCAATCACATGGACGATGCCGCGATAGGGGTTATCCAGCCCATAAAGGGAGATGCCGAAATCGCTGCAATTGGCCGCGAGTTGGTCGAGTTGTTTGGCCGCGATTTGGTCTTTGATGGCGATGATGCCGCTACTTTTGCTGACCAATTCCGTTGGCAGGGAATGGTCCATTGTTGCAAAAGTACGGTCAGGGCGGCGCACTTTCAGCCCGCGTTGACGCAAGCCGCTAAACGCTTGCGGCGAGGTCACTTCATGGACGAGTTGAAGGTCAATGTAGAGAACGCTGGGCGCGTCCTTTTCACTGATGACGATATGGCTTTGCCATATCTTATCAAATAAGGTTTGTGGTTTGCTCATGTATTCTCCTTTTCAAGCTAGAGATAGAGGGTAAAGCTAGAGGGATGTCTGCTATCTCTAGCTCTTACGTACGCTATCCTCTAGCCCACCGATGATCATAACACTCGTGAGGAGATAGAGCTAGAGGGGGACACTATTTTCGACTTTATCGCTTTATCTAGGGCGATTGCAACCTCGCCTTAATTCGTGATCGTGATCGAAAATCGAAAAAAACGATCACGAAAACGATCACGACAATCATAACGCATAAATCCCCCTCAACTCGCATATTATGTTAATTGTAGAGTCGCTAAAAACAGTATAAATTTAGAATTTAACATTGCAATTTGGAGGGTGCAATCGCCCTGTCAACTTACCTGTAGAGAATGCGTGATAAAAAAAACATGCTATACTCCCCTCTGTTGTCCGAAAGAGACAACAACTTTTGAAATTTGAGTTTGATTTTGCAGAATATCTCATCGGCGAGGTATTTTTTTTTGCGCCAGCATGGCTTCTATTTTATTTGGTGATGAGTCGAGCTGTAAGCAAGCATATGGAGACGCTGCCCGAAACGGCCGTGCGTCGAATTGTAGACCCCGACTCACATAAATAATATAAGCAGCCACCCCCCTTTGTCTTGAAACAGCACATCGTTCATTTCGTTCGGAAAGCGGCCGCTTGCCAAATAGTATAGGAACATTATGACAATAGAATTTAATGAATTAGCCCTGCACCCGCAGTTGGTGCAATCTGTATCCGATCTCGGATACGAAACCCCCACCCCCATTCAAATAGGAATTATCCCCCTCATGCTGGACGGTCAAGATGTGATCGGCCAAGCGCAGACTGGCACAGGCAAAACGGCCGCTTTCGCCCTCCCCATGCTCAACAATATCACGATTGGACAAAAGAAAGTGCAAGGATTAGTGATGGCTCCCACACGGGAACTCGCCAAACAAGTCTCCAACGCGATTCATGATTATGGCAAAACATTAGATGTCCGTGTCTTGTCCATCTACGGCGGACAGCCATACGGCCGTCAAATCAGCCGCCTTCGTAAAGGAGTTGACATCGTTGTCGGCACACCCGGCCGTATGCTCGACCTCATCAAACGGGGCGCACTCGATTTGAGCCATGTCAAAATCGTCGTTCTTGACGAAGCAGATGAGATGTTAAGCATGGGATTCGTCGATGATATCGAAACGATTTTGGACGAAACACCCGACGAGCGGCAAACCACCCTCTTCTCCGCCACCATGCCGTTGCGCATCCGCCATTTGGCAAATAAATATCTCAATAACCCGCAATCTGTCACCATTAAACGAAAAGAGGTGACCGTTGACGCGACCGAACAACGGTACTATCTCGTGCGCGAAACGGACAAATTGGCCGCCCTCACCCGCCTTTTTGAGATAGAAGAGATCACCCGTGCCCTCGTTTTTGCCCGCACCCGCGTCAGCACAGGCGAATTAGCCAATGAACTTTCCTCACGCGGTTTCTCGGCCGAACTGCTGAATGGTGACTTGAGCCAAGATGCACGCGAACGAGTGCTTGGCCGCTTCCGCCGTGATCAAGTCAAGGTGCTGGTGGCAACCGATGTTGCCGCACGCGGGTTGGATATTGATGATATTTCCCATGTATTCAACTTCGATCTACCCCAAGATTCAGAGGTCTATGTCCATCGGATCGGGCGTACAGGGCGGGCGGGCAAGACGGGAACGGCCGTTTCCTCTGTCTCTTATACACA
>WFSA01000286.1 GCA_015486215.1 Anaerolineae bacterium
ACACCTACCTCTCCCCCCTGACATGGCGGTATGGCAGCGATGAGATGCGCCATATTTGGAGCGAAGTTCACAAGCGGCGTGCATTGCGCCGTGTTTGGCTGGCCTTAGCAAAAGGGCAGAACGAAGCGGGCTTAGTGACCGATACACAAATTGCCGATCTGGAAAAACAGGTCGAAGCGGTTGACATCGAACGCGCCGCCGTCATAGAAGCTGAAGTCAAACATGATTTAGTCGCCGAATTACACACCTACGCTGAACAATGCCCGATAGGCGGCTCTGCCCTGCATATGGGGGCGACTTCAGCCGATATTTTGGATAATGCTGAAGCGATTCGTCTGCGTGAAGGGCTTGATCTGCTACTGGAAAAAGTGCGGATTGTGCGCTCCCTTCTGGCCGATCAGATTGAACGGTGGGCGGGAACGGCCGTTATCGGTTTTACCCATATCCAGCCCGCCGAGCCGACGACAGTCGGGTATCGAATGGCACAATATGGACATGAACTGCTGCTGGATGCGGCCGAATTACAGCGAGTGCGCGATAAGATCAAAGGCAAAGGGTTCAAAGGAGCGGTCGGCACATCGGCCGCCTTCACCACGCTGCTGGCTGGGACGGAATGGAGTGCCATGCAGCTAGAAGCGCGTGCCATGTCTCATCTCCATTTGCCCGCCTTCCCCGTCGCCACCCAAACGTATACGCGCAAACAGGAGTGGTTTGTCCTCAACGCCCTCGCTGGGCTGGCAGGAACGATGTATAAATTCGCGTTCGATCTGCGCCTGCTACAATCCCCTGTCATCGGTGAATGGGCAGAACCATTCGGCAAAAATCAGATCGGTTCGTCAGCGATGCCGTTTAAGCGTAACCCGATCACGGCCGAAAAGATGAACAGTTTGGCACGCCATTTGGCAGCGATGCCCCGCGTGGCGTGGGATAATGCGGCACACAGCCTGCTGGAACGGACGCTCGACGATTCAGCCAATCGGCGGATCGTGGTGCCAGAGGCATTTTTAATTGCCGACGAGTTATTGCGGAGTAACGGCCGTCTTCTCAAAAATTTACAGGTGGACGAGGGCGCAATCGCCCGCAATTTAGCCGTATACGGCGTGTTTGCTGGCTCGGAGCAGCTACTCTCAGCCCTGAGCAAAGCGGGGATGGATCGCTTAAACGTGCATGACCGCATCCGCACCCACGCGATGCAAGCATGGGCAGCAATGAAAGAGGGAAAGCCGAATCCTCTAGCCGATCTACTTGCCGCCGATGCCGAGTTCCTCCGCCATCTCTCCGCCGATGAGATTCGGGCGCAACTAGATTATCGGGCATACATCGGCGATGCAGAGGAGCGGGCGATGGGTATCGCTCACGCATTGCGTCAGTAAGGCAAGGGGGCAGTTTGCAAGTTGGATATATAGTAACGGGAACAAAACCAGCAGGCAGTACGTCTACTATGCAAGACACAAATTTTTGTAAAAAAAGGAGAGAATCATGTATTTAAAGAAGAGAAAGATTTTATTGTTAGTTTTGGCAGTAGTACTGTTATTGTCCGCTTGCGGCAGTGATGCTGATTATGTGATGGAAGCACCGGCGGAAGAAGCTGGGTATGCGTATGTTGAGGAAGAATCATATAGTGATGATGGAGTCGCGTTTAGCCCTGTTGCACGCGACTCTGACACGATGGCCGAATCTGCGCCCGAACCTGCGTCCGCACCCAAGTTGGCCGAACCGCAGGAACGGTTGATCATCCGCACGGGGAGTTTGGACATTGTGGTGACAGATACAGAAACGGCCGTTGCCCAAATCACACAAATGGTCGAGGAAAACGGCGGCTGGGTCGTCAATAGCAGCATGTACAAATACAGCAGTTCCGCCAAAACAGGCGACATGACCGTGCGCGTACCAGCCGATGGCTACACCAGCGCGATGGAAGCGATCAAAGAGATGGCCTTAGATGTGGAAGGAGAATCGGGTAATGGGCAGGATGTGACCGATGAATATGTAGACCTCAACTCCCGATTAGGAAATTTGGAAGCGACAGCGAATCGCGTGCGCGGTTTCCTTGACGAAACCAAAAACGTCGAAGAAGCGTTAGCCGTCAATGTTGAATTGAGCCGATTGGAAGGGGACATCGAAGTAATCAAAGGGCGCATGGAATATCTCAGCCAATCCGCCGCTTTTTCCACCATCAGCATCCACCTGACCCCTGATGAACTGTCCCAACCCATTGAAGTCGCTGGCTGGAAGCCGCAAGGTGTCGCCAAAAATGCGATTGAATCATTGGTCGAAGCAGTGCAAGGACTTATCAGCTTCCTCATCTGGTTTGTGATTTACGCATTGCCGATGCTGTTAATTATAGGCGTTCCCACCTGGCTGTTTGTTCGCTTTGTACGCGGTCGCATACGGATTCGCCGCCAACGCAAAGCGGGAGATAGTGAGGATGCTGCCGCAACTGGATAGGCGGCATCATTGAGTAAAAGAAAGCTAGTATTGCTTGGCCTAAGTTCTTAGATGATATACGCCGCCTGTATCGGGAATCGGAATTCCCGATACCTATCTGATGGGAGTTGCGGGAATTCTGATTCCCGCAACAAATAAGATACAAAGACTTCCGCCAGCGTGTACTAGTACACACTGGCGGAAGTTCTTCGGCACTTATCGTAGGTCAATTTGTATCTTCTCAATAAATCATGGACAAGACTTGACAGGTTTCATAAGAGTCTTGCGTTTTACACGAGAGTATTATAG
>WFSA01000287.1 GCA_015486215.1 Anaerolineae bacterium
AATATGAATTTATGCGTCTAGTATAACTTGGCCTAAGTTCTTAGATGATATACGCCGCCTGTATCGGGAATCGGAATTCCCGATACCTATCTGATGGGAGTTGCGGGAATTCTGATTCCCGCAACAAATAAGATACAAAGACTTCCGCCAGTGTGTACTAGTATAACTTGGCCTAAGTTCTTAGATGATATACGCCGCCTGTATCGGGAATCGGAATTCCCGATACCTATTTATGGGAGTTGCGGGAATTCCGATTCCCGCAACAAATAACATATAAGGACTTCCGCCAGTGTGTACTAGAGAGGATACGCTTCGTTCGACAAACGGCCGTATTAACGGTATATTTTCGCCATTCAAAATAAGGGGGGAATGGACACTGATTGCACAGATGAACACAAATAAAAAGGTAAAATCAGTGAAATCAGTAAAAATCAGCGTCCAATTTCAAAACAATACATCTATGAAAAACGCTAATTCTGAAATAACATTCGATATTGAAGTACAAACCCCGTTTTCCATCCCTGAAAAGTGGGCAGGGATCATAGAAACGGCCGTTTCCACCACCTTGCAGCAGCAAAAAATCAGCCCGCCAGCCGCCGTCACCCTTGTATTGACCGACGACACTGCCGTGCAGCAACTCAATCAGGAATACCGCGCGATGGACAAGCCCACCGACGTATTGAGCTTTCCCGCCGGCGAACCAATGCCGGGAATGGAATCCCCCTATCTGGGCGACATCATCATCTCCGTGCCATTTGCCGATCGGCAAGCAAGAACAAGCGGCCACCCGCCCATCGCCGAGTTACAGCTGTTAGCCGTGCATGGAACCCTCCATCTATTGGGATACGATCACGCAGACAAAGAAGAAAAAGCGGAGATGTGGAGAGTGCAGACGGCCGTTTTAACCCTGCTCAGCCTGTCCCGCATCACCCCCACAGAGGGAACGTAATACCAAAATTAGATCATAAATCAAAGAGGCTACTTTAAAAGATAGGACACAGACAAAAACATTCAATCTGCGCTAATCTGCGAAATCTGCAGACAGTTTCCTGTACAGGTACCAAAAACCTTGAAAACCTATCCCTCAATATCCCCCACTGTAACCCTCTTGATAGCCGCACAATTATTAACCGTTCAACATAATCATCGTTGCTATGCTATAATGATTCCGTTGCTGCTATAAACGTAACTTCTCAATATTTCGGGGTGACGACAACAGATAAAAGAAATAAACGGATAGCGCAGTCGAGAAAACATCCGTTCATTTTCATAATCCGCTGTAATCATGCTAAAAACAAAATAATTTCCCCGCTTTTTTGTGGGGAGACTTGACAAATTTTCCTAATGATACTCGTGTAAAATAAAATGCTGATGAAATTTGTCAACTCTTGTCCACGATTTATTGAAAAGATACCTATAAACGTATATAAAAACGGAAATCAAGTTATGAAAAACAGTACCGAACTATTACGCGGAGTAAGCCGCACCTTTGCATTATCCATCGAACAATTGCCCGGCCTGCTGAGCGAAGCGACTGCCAATGCGTACCTGCTCTTGCGCGTATCCGATTGTCTGGAAGATAACGAAACAATGTCAGCGGAGCGAAAATCCAACTTATTACGTATATGGGCGGATGTATTGGATGGCAAAACGGCCGTTTCCCGCCTCACCGACCGCATCACCGACCTAGACAGCAACGATCCCGAAGTCCACGTCGCCCAAAATGCAGGCCAGCTTTTAGAATGGTTGTACCAATTACCCGTCCCCCTGCAAGAGATCATCTCAAGCCGTGTCCGCCGCTCCACAGTAGGGATGGCACGCTGGCAGGATCACGGCCCCTATGTCGAGAACGAAGCCGCTTTAGATGATTATATGCACGAGGTCGCTGGGCGTGTCGGCTATTTGGTGACAGATTTATTTGCGTGGTACTCCCCCCGCATTCGTGAGCGCAAAGAGGAACTGATGCCGTTAGCGCGGCAATGCGGATTAGCGTTACAGACGGTCAATATCATTCGCGGCATCCCCAAAGATTACGAGCGCGGCTGGGTCTTCGTGCCAGAAACATATATGCAGGAGTTCGGCCTAACCCGCGACACTCTTTTAGACCCCGACCATTTGGAAGAATCCATGCTTGTCGTCAATAAATTAACGAGCAAAGCAGTCCGTCACCTCAATCACGGATTGGATTACATCACCCTCTTCCCGCGCCGCTTTCACGGCATCCGGCTGGCATTGATGTGGCCGTTCTTCTTCGCCGTCGCCACCCTGGAAAAGAGTCGCGGCAACAACGATGTGCTACTGGCTGAGGCAAAAATCGGGCGCGATCAGGTAAAAAATATCATCTTGCAAACAAAGGTGTTCGGCTGGTCAAATCGATGGCTGGCACATTATTATAATCAATTGGCCGCATGGCCGGGCAGAGAGATAGTAACATTACAAAAGTATGGGGTCGCAAGAGGATAATGCCCCTGCGCTCTGCGCCCGCTCACCATTTCTGGGCTGTTGGCAACATATCATCTGTTAAGAGATGGCGGATTTGAGCGGTCATACGCGCAGGATCGCCGCTGGTATAGAAGGACAGCGTACCGTTCCCCCCTCCCTCTATCCTGTTTTCTTGTAATAGCCGCGCCGTTTGACGAGCGATGGCGGGGGCGGGATCGATGATGATCATGGCCGTGCCGCATATTTTTGTGAGCAACGGCCGTATAAACGGATAATGCGTACATCCCAACACCAAACTATCCACTCCCGCCGCCAGCATCGGCTCCACACAACGGCGCAGAAGCTGCTCTGTCTCGTCCCCATCCACCTGTCCCGCCTCGATCCGCTCCACCAAGCCTGAACACGGGTTCTCAAATACCGTCACCCCCGCCCCAAATCGACGCATTAAGGCGGCGTACCGTTGGCTCTCAAATGTTCCCGTCGTCGCCAATACCCCAACTTTGCCGCTCTTTGTCTGTTCGGCGGCGGGCTTGACGGCTGGCTCCATCCCCACAAAAGGGAGGGATGGAAACGTGCGCCGCAATTTATTCAGCGCGGCTCCAGAAGCGGTATTACAGGCGATGACAACCAACTTCACCTTTTTCGTCAACAGAAAACGGGTGACTTTTTCACTCAATTGTTGGATGTCTTGGAGAGGACGACGGCCGTATGGCACATGCGCCTGATCGGCGACATAAACAAACTGTTCGCGGGGCAGATGGGCGTGCAAATGGCGCAGGACAGAGAGACCGCCTACGCCAGAATCGAATACGCCGATGGGCATATCGTTCATTTCATAGCAGCTGCTTCTACAAATGAGGCAAAAAGGCGGCGATGAACGACGCTGTCTTGCACCAGCCACTCAGGATGCCATTGCACCCCAATCGCAAAGGGGTGATCAGCCAGTTCTATCGCTTCGATGCTGTTATCGGGAGAAACGGCCGTTATCCGCAGCCCCTTCCCCAATCTTTGAATCGCCTGATGGTGAATGCTGTTGACACCGACTTCGCGTTCGCCCAAACAGCGTCCCAGCTGAGAGTTCGGCTCTATAATCGCTATGTGGGCGAGATGTGAACGGGAAGGTTTTCCGCGTGTATCATGGATAATTTGTGACGGCCGTTGGCTGGTCACATCCTGCCATAATGTGCCGCCCAACGCGGTATTCAACACCTGATGCCCGCGGCAAATCGCCAGCAACGGCTTCTTTTGAGCAATGGATTCATTCACCAGCCATATCTCAAACTCATCCCGTTCCCGATCAACGCCGCGCAGTTCCGTTTCAATCGGTTTATCATACAATGCAGGATCAATATCCCCGCCGCCGGGCAACATAATACCGTCAGCCGCCTCAAAAATTTGCGGCCATGCGTCACTGCCCAACCCCAGCGGCACCATCAGCGGAATGCCGCCCGCGTTGATAATCGCTTGTATATAAGCGGATAACAGCCCCATCGCAATTTGATTATTGACGGACATATTCATACGGTAAGCAACACAGGCAATAATTGGTTTTTTGTTCATAGATCGTCACATAGGGGCGGTTCGCTCAGTCGCCCAAAAATTGCTAAATTTTTACAAAAAAAGGTGAAAGTCATAATCGACTTTCACCTTGTCTGTTCTCATAATCGAACTCAGATAGTTACAGCAGATCAACACTCTGCAAGTTAGTACGTCCGACGCTCGCGCAGACGGGCAGATTTGCCCGTACGGCCGCGCAGATAATAAAGGTTTGCCTGACGGACATACGCATGACGATGCACATCAATTTTTTCAATCAGCGGTGAGTTGAGCAGGAATGTGCGCTCTACGCCAATGCCGTTAGCCGCAATACGGCGGATGGTAAAGTTACGCCGTGCGCCGCCATTGCGTAAACGAATGATGATTCCGCGTACCAATTGAACACGTTGGTTTTTCTGACCGACATTAATGGTCAGGTGCATGGTAACATTGTCGCCAACATGCAATTGCGGCAAATTTTCGCCATGATTTTTGTCAAATGCTTTTAGTAATAAATCGGACATAACTCTTCTCCAACAAAATAAAAGCCGTATTAACGGCCGTAATAATCTTTAACAAAATGATGTCAATAGAAGCACCATTTTTAACTTTTCGATGCGGTTAGGCATAAATACAGCCTGTTTTGTACAGGCTGGACGGAGAATAATAGCACGTCTACAGGGGGGCGGCAAACCTGATTTTTAAGGGGCAGGGCGATTGCATATCCGCCTTAATTCGTGATCGTTGTGTATCTTCTCAGTATTCTGGGGAGACTTGACAAATTTTCCTAATGGTACTCATGTAAAATAAAGTGCTGATGAAATTTGTCAAGTCTTGTCCACGATTTATTGAGAGGATATATCGTTGTCGTGATCGAAAATCGAAAAGATCGATCACGATAATCATAACGCATCCCCCTCAATTCGCATGTTATGTCAATTGTGAGGAAATCCGCGTTTATCCGCTCTATCCGCGTTCTATTTACGACGCTAAACTGTAAAGATATTTTCCCTTCTATCTTGCTCGCTCAGATAGTTCCATCCATCGTTCCATGATTTTGTCTAATTCAGCAGTGATGCGCTCGTGAACGGCCGTCAACTCTCCCAATTTCACATAATCAGCCCCAGATTCGTGCATTTCTGCCTTAACTGCCGTTTCCTCCCTCTCCAACTTCTCCACGCGGGCATCCAGTTCCGCCAATTCCCGCTTTTCCATATAAGAGAGCTTTTGCGGTTTGGGGATCGGGGGACGGGGATCGGAGATCGGGGACGGTTTTGGCTTTTGCAAAGATGGCTGGGAACGGCGCGGTTTGTATGGGGATGGATAGCGCGGTTCGAAACGGCCGTTATCAAACACCGCCAAAAAGTCCACCGTTCGATCCAAGAAATACCGATCATGGCTGACTACGATGACACTTCCCTTAAACGAATCGAGGAACGATTCCAGCACCGTCAACGTCTGAATATCCAAATCATTTGTCGGCTCGTCCAAAAGTAGCACATTGGGGCGATGGATGAGGATGCTCAATAGATACAACCGCCGCTTTTCACCGCCGCTCAACGATTGCAGGCGGGCACGTTGCTGCGGGCGGGTAAACAAGAACCATTCCAACATTTGCGCCGCCGAAACACGTTCCCCATCGGCCGTTTGCACCAATGCCGCTTCCTCATGGATAAACTCAACCACCCGCAAGTTCCGCTTCATCGCCGCCTGCAAGCCGCGGCTGCGCTGATCATAATACCCTACTTTGACCGTCTCCCCCCAGCTCACTACGCCGGCATCCGCCTTTGTGCTGCCGCTCAAAACATCCAATAGCGTACTTTTTCCCGTCCCATTCGCCCCGATAATGCCGATGCGGTCTCCGGCAATGAGATCAAAATCAAGCGCATCAAATAGGCGCAACTGCCCATACGCCTTGCTCAAGCCGCGAGCTTCCAACACCCGCTTGCCCAGCCGCCGCCCAGCCAACGACATGACGACTTGCTGCTCTCCCTTGTCATATTTGATCGTTTGCAAAGTCTCAATCCGCTGTTTGCGTGCTTTCTGTTTGGTGCTGCGTGCCATCGGCGAGCGACGGAGCCATTCAAGCTCGCGCCGTAAATGTTTGCGCTGTTTTTCTTCAGCGACGACTAACCGTTCGTGCCGTTTTTGCCGCAATTCGAGATAGATCGTGTAATTGGCATCGTAACTGACCAATTGACGGCGGTCGAGTTCGATGATGCGATTGACGACGCGATCCAAAAAATACCGATCATGGGTGACAAGAAAAAGGGAACGGGGGACGGTCGCCAAGTATCGCTCCAGCCATGCGATTGTGTCCGCGTCAATATGGTTTGTCGGCTCGTCCAGAATGAGCAGATCGGCGGGATCGATGAGAGCGCGGGCTAAATCAACCCGCTTACGCTGTCCGCCGCTCAAACTGCCGACTTTGGCATCAAAATTGTCCACGCCAAGCTGGGTTAAAATCGCTTTAGCGTTCGCTTCCGCTTTCCAGCCGTGCGTGCGATCCATTTCCGCGTTCAGGTCGCCAAGCTGCGTTTGCAGGGATGGGTCAAACGGCCGTTGTAACAATTTTCGGCTCACATCTTCATACTCTCGTAACAGACGGATTTGGGGTGAACTGCTCTCAAAAAGCTGTTCCAACACGGTTAAGTCATCGTTCAATTGGGTGGATTGTCCCAAAAATTGCAAACGCACCCCGCCCCACACCGTCACCTTGCCTGTATCAGACGGCTCTAAGCCAGCCACAATACGCAGCAACGTCGTCTTGCCGCTCCCGTTTGCGCCGATCAACCCAATGCGGTCACCATCATTGATTTGCAGCTCTATTCCGTCAAGCAGCACCCGTTCGCTGAACTGTTTGCTGATATTTTCCAGAGTGACAAGATTCATGATTAACAATGAATAATGAATAATGAGATGTTCATTACTCATTGTTCATCAAAAAAAAGAGGGCGCAACTGTTGCTGTTGCGCCCCCACAAGTTAACGATTAAATTGTATGGTTAAGAAATTAGGCGAGCAACTCGGCAACCATCGCTTTTTCGTTGCGAAGTTCTTCCAGAGTGGCGTTGATCTTCTCTTGGGAGAATGCGTCAATCTCTAATCCTTGTACAACAGACCAGCTGCCTTTGCCGTCGGAGCGGATGGGCAAGGAGAACATCAACCCTTCGTCAATGCCGTAGCTGCCATCAGAGCAAACGCCTGATGAGAACCAGTTATCGCCGGGGGTGACGGATTCCATCGCCTGAATGTGGTTGAGGGCGGCATTGGCCGCAGAGGCGGCGGATGATTTGCCGCGTGCTTGGATGATCGCTGCGCCGCGCTTTTGCACGGTGGTGATAAAGTCGCCGCGTAACCATTCATGGTCATCAATCACGTCGAAAATCGGTTTGCCATTGATGAGCGCGTGCGAAACATCGGGATATTGGGTCGCGCTATGGTTACCCCAAATGGTGATTTTACGGATGTCGTTGACGGTGACACCAGCTTTGCCCGCAATTTGGGAATAGGCACGATTTTGGTCGAGATGGGTCAATGCCGCAAAACGGCCGCTTGGCACATCGGGGGCGTTGTTCATAGCGATGAGGGCGTTGGTGTTGGCGGGGTTGCCGACAACGATGACGCGCAGATCAGATGCGCCGCGTTGCAATGCAGCACCTTGCCCAGTGAAGATGGGGCCGTTTTCGCGGATTAAATCGCCGCGTAGCATTCCTTTGCCGCGCGGTTTGGAACCAACGAGCATCGCCCAGTTCACACCGTCAAAGGCGATATTGGGATCGTCGGTGACGATGATGTTTTCTAATAGCGGGAATGCGCTATCGTTCATTTCCATCACAACCCCTTCTAACATAGGCAAAGCGGGAGTGATTTCGAGAAAGTGTAATGAAATTTTGGTGTCCATGCCAAATATCTCACCAGAGGCTAGACGGGGTAACAATGAGTAACCGATCTGTCCAGCAGCACCGGTCACAGCAACTTTTACGGTTTTTCTTGACATTTTATATTTCTCCTGTAGTAAACGGCCGTTCAGTGGGATTTCAATAACCGCTCACACCATTATAATTGAGGAATGCGTATCAAATAACCCCAAAAGCAGAATTCTCATTTTCTGAGCTAATGGAATCAATCAAATTCCCACTCCTAAATAAAGATTGTACTATATTTCACAGTCATATTATCGCTGATTCGACAAATGTGTGCAATTTTTAGGAGAAACAGATATTTCGTGTATAATGTTAAGTGGGGTTCGTCTGTACCCTATATTTCCAAACAGATTTGTCTTTAATTGGTTTCGGTAACGGAACCGCGTAACACAGGAGCATTAAAAAAATGGTAGAAGGAACAGTAAAATGGTTTAACGATTCTAAAGGCTACGGCTTTATTGAACAAGATGGTGGCGATGATGTATTTGTTCATCATTCAGCAATTCGGGCCGAAGGCTTCAAATCACTCCAAGAAGGACAACGCGTAACTTTCGATGTCGTTCAGGGTGACAAAGGACTTGCTGCGGAAAACGTTGTTGCTCTGTAACAACCCCCGTTAGTAGTTAGTAATAGAAACGGCCGTCTTTGACGGTCGTTTTTGTTTCCCCCCTATTCCCCGCTAAATCTCAAACTCTTCTCCAATAAAAGGTACACGCACAATACCTGGCAACTTTTCTGCTGCCCATATTTTTTGCGCCTCTGTTTGCCACTTTGCATTTGGCCAGCCCCACCCCGCATTACCACGCTCGCTGCCATGACCAGAAAGGTGCATGAGCAATGTCTCACGCGGATTGAGGGCGCGGGCGTACCGTTGCACATTATCAAAACAAGGGTGTGTCCGTCGCTTGCCGCCAGAGAGCCAATTGCTGGTATCTATGAATAAAAAATCGGCGTTGGAGAGGAGGGCAACGGCCGTTTTCTCCCCACTCATTTGTGGCACATCCGTCTGCGGGTTCACAATCCACTCATTCTCACTGTCTAAATCCCACAGAAGAATTGTTTTCGTGAGTGCCGTTTCCACCACATACGCCGCACAGCTATAACAGGTTTGCGTCTTGTCATCTACACAACGGTCAGCTCCATAATGGGTGACGGTGACAGGTGTAACCGTCACCCCATCCAACGGAATGGGAACAGGCGGCAAGACGGTTCCAGATCGGTTATTTTCATCTGAAAGATGATGCTGTAAGAAGTTATTATATGGGTACGGTTTTTCTGCTTGCAGCCAATCGGCTGTGCCAGTGCGGCAGTAGAGGGAGACGGCCGTTTCCTTCTTCCCCCATCGTTGCTGGCTCAACCGGTATGAAACCAGCAGTCGATTCATATCATTCGCATGATCGGGGTGCCAATGGGTAAGAACAAGCCAATCCAGCCGTGCCTTTACTCCTGCCAAATACGGAATACGGCGCAAACTATCCGTCACCCCCGCACCGACATCAAACAAAATATGATGCGCCGTCTCCCCATCATCACCGAGCGAAATCAGCGAGACAGAGGTATTGGCTTGCGGGGCTGAATCATTGCAACGATCACAATCACAGCCAAATTGTCTAAGCAACGGAGCTTCCAGCCCGTTCACGATAATCATATGTTTCATACATTTACTCCCATATTAATGTAGGTCAAGTTTGCAAACTTGACCTACGGCAACTTTATCACATTTTTTATTTTGCATTTTACGTCTACCCTCCGTTTTCCATTCATTGTGAACAACGACTGGTTAATGTAGGTCAAGTTTGCAAACTTGACCTACACTTCCCCATAAATTAAAATGATGACAACGAGGTAAGTATGAAAATAGGTATTTTGAACGCAATTGATCCCGCAAAAAGCGGTGTAGATTGGAAGAAAACCCCTTTCGATGGGTACGTCCGCTTTCTTGATGAGAGTGGCTGTGACTTTGAGTATGCCCATTATATCGTCGCCCTAGACGATTTCCCTGCCGCGCCCAATGAATGTGATGCGTATATCATCACTGGCAGCCCCGATGGAGCGTATGATAAATTGGAGTGGATCGACACACTCTCCCAATTTATTCGTGATTGTTACGCCGCTGATGTGAAACTGATCGGCATCTGCTTTGGGCATCAAATTTTGGCACAGGCGTTGGGCGGGCGGGTAGAAAAATCAGAGAAAGGATGGGGATTCGGCGAGAAATCGTTCACGATCAGCCATAAACCAGAGTGGATGGACGGCACGCCTGATGAATGCCGCCTCTATTTTGCTCATCAAGATCAAGTGGTAGAATTGCCGCCCAATGCTGAGCTTTTAGGCGGTAATGCGTTCTCCCCTATCGCCCTGTATACAATTGAAGATAAGGTACTGGGAATGCAGGGGCATCCCGAATTCTCCCCTTCTGTTATGGAAGATATTCGGGTACAGTTGGAAGGGAATATGGATGAGGAGATGTACGAAACGGCCGTTTCCTCCCTAAAAAATGCCAACCCAGACCGTGCCATCGCAGGGCAATGGATACGCAATTTCTTGAAAGGGTAAAAGGTAGAGATAGAGGATAGATATGTCAGATACAACAATGCGGCGCAAGGATCGCGCTATTGATGATAAACAATGGATTATGGATGTGCTGTACCGCGCCCCTGTCGGCGTGTTTGCGACGGTGCATGATGGACGGCCGTTTTCCGTCGCCCGTAATTTTGCCTATGATGAAGAGCGGCACGCCATCTATATGCACGGCGCACAAAAAGGGCGCACGTTTAGCAATGTCAGCGAAGACGGCCTCGTCTGCATCAACGTCAGCGAGGTGGGGCGATTGTTTCCCGATGCCCGCGCGATGAACTTTGGTATCGAATATAACGGCGTGGTCATTTTTGGCAAAACCACGCTTGTCACCGACAATGACGAAGCGAAACATGGATTGCAGCTGCTCATTGATAAACATTTTTCTCATCTCACCCCCGATGTGGATTATGAATCCACGACAGATAGAGATTTGAAGGTAACGGCCGTTTACCGCGTAGACATCACCGGCTGGAGCGGCAAACAAAAAATCACCGCCAAAGATCATCCTGGCGCGTTTTACGAAGACAAAGGCCACAAGCGCATTATTCCGTACAAGTAACAGGTCTGCAAGTGTGCATACTTGCAGACTTACCCACTTGCACACCTGCTCATGTCTATTCTTACCGCCGCCTCCCTTCGTCAATCATTCGGCGCCGTTGATTTATTCAGCGGTATTGATTTGCGGTTGGAAGCGAAGGAGCGTGTGGGGCTTGTTGGCGCAAATGGATGCGGCAAAACGACGCTGCTCCGTATTTTGGCTGGTTTACAACGCCCAACAAACGGCCGTATCAATATCACCCCCCACCTTGCCGTCGGCTATTTGCAACAAGAAGCTGCCCTGACATTTGCCGACCGCGAACATTCCATTTACGCTGAAATGCTCACCGTATTCAGTTCGTTGCACGAACAAGAGGAGCGGATGCGCGTGTTGGAAGCCGCAATGGCTGATGGAGCGATGGATGGATTGGACGAGTACGGCCGTTTGCAAGAAAAGTACGAACACGGCGGCGGCTACACCTATCCGCACGACATCAAACGGGTGTTGCTGGGGCTGGGATTCCCTGAAAGCGCGTGGCAAACGCCCCTCTCTCATCTCAGCGGCGGACAACAGACACGCTTGTCGCTGGGACGGCTGCTGCTAGAAAAGCCCGACCTGCTCATCCTCGACGAACCGACGAACCATCTCGACACCGCCACCATCGAATGGTTAGAAAGTACCCTTAAAAAATGGAGCGGCGCACTTATCGTCGTCAGCCATGATCGGTATTTTCTCGACCGCGTAATCAGCCATACTTGGGCGATGGGCGAAGGAAATGTGAAAGCGTATCGCGGCAATTACAGCGCATATGCCCGTCAACGGCGGGAAGCGGAAGCGCGGGAAACGGCACTATTTGAGAGTGAACACGGCCGTCTCACCCAAGAACTCACTTTCATCCGCAAACATATCGCCGGCGGCAAATCAGACATCGCCAAAGGGAAGCTCAAACGGCTCACCCGCGACCTGCTCACCATCGAACAGACGCTGGCAACCGGCGACTCATTACACAATTTGCAGAATAAACGCTGGTCAGAAGTCGGCGGGCGCGTTCGCACCTTTAGCGCAAACGAAGCCGCCCGCCATTTAAGCCGCTTAAGCCCGCCCGTCCCCACCGTGCCGACAATGCAAGTCAAATTCCATTGCCAACCGAGCGGCCAACTGCCTTTCCGCGCCGACAAACTCCAGATTGGCTATGCGAACACGCCTCTGTTCAGCGTCAAGAAAATCAAACTAAAACGGGGACAACAGGCAGCGTTGATCGGAGCCAACGGGAGCGGCAAGACGACGTTTTTGCGAACGCTATTGGGGGAAACGGCCGTGTTGCGCGGTTGGTTCAAGTTCGGTGCCAGCGTCTCGCTCGGCTATTTTGCCCAAGCGCATGACCAACTGCATCCCGAAAAACGGGTGATTGATGAGATGATGGGAAACGGCCGTTTGTCCGCCCAAGAAGCCCGCACCTATTTAGGTCAATTTCTTTTCCGTCGTGATAATGTGTTCAAACCAATCTCCGCCCTCAGCGGCGGCGAGCGCGGACGGTTGGCACTCGCCTTATTAACGACAGGAACAGCTAATTTTTTACTATTAGATGAGCCGACAAACCATCTCGACATCCCCTCGCAAGAGGTGTTACAAGAAGCATTAGAACAGTTTAATGGTACAATTCTACTCGTCTCCCATGACCGCTATTTGGTCAGCCGCTTGGCAACCCAAATTTGGGAACTGCCCGAAGATAGGGATGGAAAATTGCACATTTTCAAGGGAAATTATGAGGAATTTTTGGCGGATAAGGGGGGGACGACGGCAGCTTTAGACCCCTTAAGCCGACTAGATGACGATCAGCCCGCCCCCATACCCGATCTCAACTGGGTTGACGACATCATCAACCCCGACGACAGTCAGCCGCATCTCCCCGTCAACCCGCTTGATGAGGAGATTGCGGAATTAGAGCGATTAGAAGCAAGCATCGCCGACGAGATAATCGTCGCCGAAGCAATAGGGGATGACAGCATGTTAGCGAAATTAGAGGACGAACAGATCGTCATCTGTTACCAACTCGCCCAACTTGAAGAAGAACGGCCGTAGGTCAAGTTTGCAAACTTGACCTACACATTTTATGGATAATTATGAAAACCTTAGAACAGTTACAAGAACAGTTACAAGAACAGTACAAAACGTATAAAGAGATGGGATTATCCCTGACAATGCAGCGTGGACAGCCCGGTGATGACAATTTCGATCTATCCAACGGCATGTTAAACAGTGTCACCATTGATGATCTTGTCAGCGAAAGCGGCATCGCCTTACGCAACTATCCTGGCGGTGTAAAAGGGCTGCCAGAAGCTCGCCAACTATTTGGCAACATGCTGGGCGTAAGCGCAGACGAAATGATCGTCGGCAACAATTCCAGCCTAAAACTATTAAGCGAAACGTTGCTCTGGGCAATGATGCGCGGCTTGAAAAATAGCCCTGCCCCCTGGAAAGATGGCAAGGTCAAAATCATCGTCACCGTTCCCGGATATGACCGTCACTTCCACTTTTTAGATCAAATCGGATGCGAGATGGTCACCGTGCAGATGAACAGCGACGGCCCCGATATGGATGCGGTCGAAGAACTTGCCCTTGACCCTGAGGTCAAAGGGATGCTTTTTGTCCCTATTTACAGCAACCCGACAGGAGACACGGTATCGGATGAGGTGGTGCGGCGATTGGCTAAGATGGAAACGGCCGTTCCCGATTTCACCATCTTCGCCGACAATGCGTACTCCGTCCACCATTTGGGCAACGAAAAAGATGAGCCGATCAACATGCTCCGCGCTTGCCAAGAAGCAGGCAACCCTGATCGCGTCTATCTGTACGGCTCCACCTCCAAAATGACCTACGCCAGCGCGGGATTAGGCTTTATGGCCGCCAGCGCGGACAATATAGAGTACATCGCCCACTTTATGGGAGCGCAATTTATCGGCCCCAATAAAGTAGAACAATATCGGCATGTGCGCTTCCTCAATAATTATCCTGGCGGCATTGCAGGATTAATGGCCGCGCACGCCGCCCTGCTCAAACCAAAATTCGATGCCGTCAACACCGTCCTCAGCCGCGAACTGGGCGACAGTGGCTTGGCGACGTGGACGACACCAAAAGGCGGCTATTTCATCAGTCTGGACACAGCCAAACCAGTCGCCAGCCGTGTTGTCGAATTAGCAGGCGAACTCGGTGTCGGCCTCACCCCTGCAGGAGCGACTTATCCGCACAAGCACGATCCCAACAATTGCAATATCCGTCTCTCTCCCAGCCGCCCCCCCGTCGCCGACGTGGAACAGGCGATGGAAGTTGTAGCATTCTGCGTCAAATTGGCCTCAGTGGAATAATTAACAATGAATAACGTATCTTCTCAGTATTCTGGGGAGACTTGACAAATTTCCCTAATGATACTCGTGTAAAATAAAGTGCTGATGAAATTTGTCAAGTCTTATCCACGATTTATTGAAAAGATACTGAATAACGAATAATGAATGGAGCATGCCCCATTCATTATTCGTTATTTACCCGCTCCTATGCAAAAGACATTGGCGATGAAGGTGCTGGAAGGCCAAAAAGTGGCGTATGAAGCGGTCACTTATGGCAGCGGCAGTCGTGATGCGGTTAAAATCGCGGCGATATTTGGCGTGCCGCCTGAGCAGGTTTTTAAGACATTGGTCGTGCCTGCGCCCCCCAAACAGCCACGTATCAAGCCGATGCTGGTGATGATTCCCGCAAACGCGCAGTTGAATTTGAAAAAGCTGGCGAAAATTGTCGGTGCAAAAAAGCTGGCGATGGCAAAACATGCGGAAGCAGAGAAGATGACGGGGTTGCAAGTGGGCGGTATTTCGCCATTGGCGCTGCTCAATAAGCGGTTCGCTATCTACATTGATGAGTCAGCAAAAACGCAGGATGCAATTTTTGTCAGCGCGGGGGTGCGGGGGATCAATTTGAAGGTGGAAACGGCGGGGTTGGTGAAGGTGACGAAGGCGCGGTGGGCTGGGGTGGCGGATTTTTAATTGTCAATGGTCAATTGTCCGTTAGTCGTCAAACATCAAACCCAGCGCAATATCGCCCGTGCACTGACGGCGTTGTGGACTCAGGTGATGGAGGCGTATCCAGAAGATGCGTACTCGGCAGCGGCGGTGCTCATTACATGCCGTTTCCCCAAAAACCTAATCTCCGAAAACCCACAGGGCAATCTCAGATTCCACGTGCCAGCCAGCTTTTCAAGCAAAACGGCCGTTTCCCTGATTGTGTCCCCATATTTACAGATTATGAACGTAATCGGCACACAATATGGTACAATTTAATGTATGAAAAGCTACGATTGGAGTCGAGATAAGAATGAAAAACTCAAAAATCAAAGAAACATATCCTTTGAAGAAGTTATTTTTCATATTAATGTAGGGGATGAATTAGACGTTTATCCTCACCCAAACCAGCAACGCTATCCGAACCAGATGATTTCAGTCGTGGCAATTAAC
Source organism: Anaerolineae bacterium (assembly GCA_015486215.1). Taxonomy (GTDB): domain Bacteria; phylum Chloroflexota; class Anaerolineae; order Promineifilales; family Promineifilaceae; genus S016-13. Next base: position 15,524 of record WFSA01000287.1, read on the forward strand.
GGATACGCTTACCTTGTCCCATTTGTAGAATCAGAGGGTAATGTTTTTCTGAAAACAATTATTCCCAGCCGTAAAGCGACTAAACAATATCTGAGAGGGTGATCATGACTACTTACACATTAGATCAAGAAGAACAAGAAATTTTAGAAGCATTTGAATCTGGTGCGATACAACCCATCCCAAATGCAAAAGAAGAGATGATAAAGCACAGAGAATATGCTGCTGCCACCTTGAAAAAAGACAAAAGAATAAACATCCGCCTTGCGAGCCGCGACCTTTCCACCATCCAAAAACTCGCTTTGCGAGAAGGCATTCCCTACCAAACCTTCATCTCCAGCATCTTGCACAAATTTGCAGATGGCCGTTACGCTGAAATACGGCCGTTATTCACAAACGGCCGTTTCCCCCCAAAATCCAATCCCCCAAAACCCACAGGGCAATCTTAGATTCCCCCACACCCCAATCAAAAAATCCGCAGATTTCGCCGATTCGCGCAAATTATGTTGAAGAAAATCTGCGTTAATCAGCGTAATCTGCGGATCTGTTACTCACAAACGGCCGTTTCTCCCACAAAGCTAACCTGTGTTATAATTTTTTCGTCATGAAATTACCCAATGCCAAACACGCAACTGTAGATATTCGCAAATTGCGCGAGTATGCGCTTAATCCAGATCATGGCACAGGTAAACACAAAGCCCGCAAATTTGAAGCATATCTGGGAATGAATGCAAGACATGCCAATGAATTGCGCGATATTTTGTTATGCATTGCCCAAACACACGAGGCTGAACCATCAGAAACTGATATGTATGGACAGCGTTACCGAATTGATTTTATGTTAGAATGGAAGAATAAAGCGGCTTTGATTCGCACGGGGTGGATTATTGCACACGATTCATATATTCCCCGATTGACAACCTGTTATGTTTTGTAGGAGACTCTCATGAAAGAAAATTTTGATTTGCTAGACATCATCACGTTAACAGAAGATTTGCCAGAACGTAATTTATGGCGTGGACAGGTCGGCACAGTTGTTGATATATTTGCAGATGGTGCAGCATTTGAAGTTGAGTTTAGTGACGGTGACGGCCATGTATATAATTCTTTAGGCTTGCGTCCCGATCAAATGATGGGATTATATTTTGAGCCAATTTCACCACGCTCAATGGCAATGGCTGTGTAAACGGCCGTTTACCACTTCACTTCCTAATACTCTGCACAAACGGCCGTTTCCCCCCCAAATCCAATCCCCCAAAACCCACAGGGCAATCTTAGATTCCCCCAAAACCCAATCAAAAAATCCGCAGATTTCGCCGATTCGTGCAGATTATGTTGAAGAAAATCTGCGTTAATCAGCGTAATCTGCGGATCTGTTACTCACAAACGGCCGTTTCCCCCCAAAATCCAATCCCCCAAAACCCACAGGGCAATCTTAGATTCCCCCACACCCCAATCAAAAAATCCGCAG
>WFSA01000288.1 GCA_015486215.1 Anaerolineae bacterium
GACAAATTTTCCTAATAATACTCGTGTAAAATAATGATGAAATTTGTCAAGTCTTGTTCGTAGGAGACTTGACAAATTTTCCTAATAATACTCGTGTAAAATAAAGTGCTGATGAAATTTGTCAAGTCTTGTCCACGATTTATTGAGAAGATACCAAATAATGGATAATGAATGAGGTTAAAATGAGCGAACAACCAGTATTGATTATGCGCGAAGGCGAGTTGGCCGGCCAAAGCTGGACAGTGACAAAAGACCGCTACAGTATCGGGCGGGGCGGGGAGTGTGATCTGACATTACCAGAACGGCAAGTCTCCCGTCTGCATGTAAATATCTTGCAAGATAACGGCCGTTATCTTCTCCAAGATTTAGGGAGCAAAAACGGCACACACCTAAACGGAAGAAAGGTGGAATCCCAGATCGTCCCCCTGCAAGACGGAGACGAAATTCAAATCGCCCTAGCCGTCAAAATCGTCTTTGTCGGCACCGATGCGACCGTACCGCTCAGTTTCGATCCCCCCGTCCCCATCACCGATCTCATCTTAGATGTGGATCGGCGCACCGTCACCGTCAAAGGAGAACAGATGGATCCGCCGCTCTCGTTAGCACAATTCCGCTTGCTGCATCTGCTCTACAAAGCCGACGGCGCAGTGTGCAGCCGCGACGACATCATAGAAGCAGTATGGCCGGACACAGGCGGCTTGGGGGTGACAGAACAAGCGATTGACGCACTCGTCCGCCGCCTGCGCGACCGACTGAGCAGCATGGACGACCACGATTACATCATCACCATACGCGGGCATGGCTTCCGTCTTGATAATAGATAGTTGATAATGAATAATGGATAATTATCCATTATTCGGGATTGGTCATCGTTTCGACCACCCCATGCGCGTCATTCCCGTGCAGACGAGAATGACAATGGGCGAAGGGATGACCATCCCCCATTATTCATTATCCATTTTGTATCTTCTCAGTAAATCGTGGACAAGACTTGACAAATTTCATCAGCACTTTATTTTACACGAGTATCATTAGGAAAATTTGCCAAGTCTCCCCAGAATACTGAGAAGATACCCCATTTTCAATTATGAAAATTTATCTTCACAGCATCGGCTGCCGCCTCAATCAAAGCGAGATTGAAACATTAGGGCGGCAACTGTTGGCCGCAGGGCATGAATTGGTCGGAGAAACGGCCGTTGCTGACAAAATCATCGTCAACACCTGCGCCGTCACCACCGCCGCCGCCAGCGATGCCCGCAAATTCACCCGCCGCACCCATCGCCAAAACAAAAATGCCGAGATACTGCTCACTGGCTGCTACGCCACCATCGCCCCCGATGCGCTGGCGCAAGTTGAAGGGGCGGGACGAATCGTTCTCAACAAAGATAAAGATGGATTGATCCGCCTCATCGATCCAAGCGCGAAGAAAACGGCCGTGTACGACCAAGAGCCAATCCTGCGCCAATTCCTCAACCGCACAGCAGGCGGATTGCAAACAGGCAACACCCGCGCCTTCATCAAAGTGCAAGACGGCTGCGACAATACATGCACCTTTTGCATCACCACCGCCGCGCGGGGAGACGGCGTAAGCCGCCATCTGGGAGATATTGTTGCCGAAATTGGGGCATTGACGGCCGCAGGCTATCAAGAAGCCGTCCTCACAGGTGTACATTTGGGCAGTTATGGGCGCGATTTAGGAGATGGAGCCGATTTAGGCGGCCTCATTCGCGCCATTTTGGAACATACCGCCATCCCCCGCTTACGCATCTCATCGCTGGAACCGTGGGAAGTGGCCGACGATTTTTTCGATTTATGGCAAAATCCCCGCCTGCTGCCCCATCTGCACATGCCCTTACAATCTGGCAGCGACAAAATTTTGCGCCGCATGGCACGCCGCACCAGCCGCGCCTCCTTCCACGCCTTAGCCCGCACCGCCCGCACCGCCATCCCCCATCTCAACCTGACAACCGACATCATCGTCGGCTTTCCCAATGAAACGGATGAAGATTTTCAAGCCAGCCTCGATTTTGTGCGCGAGATCGGGTTCGGGCGACTGCACGCCTTCACCTACAGCCAACGGCCGGGAACGGTCGCCGCCAAAATGTCACATCAAATTGATGGCACACTCAAAAAAGAGCGCGTGCGCCGCATGCTCGCACTCGGCCAAAAGTTAAGTACCGCCTTCCACCAACAATACGTCGGGCAAACATTGACCGTCCTCTGGGAAAACAGTAACGGGGCATCTCCAGAGGGGCTGCGATGGGCGGGCTATACCGATAATTACATCCGCGTTCACGCCATCGGCGGAGCAGATTTATTCAACAAAATCACGCAAGTGCAGATTACGGAAGCGACCGCTGACGGGGTGATGGGAAAAATTATTTAAGAATGAGGGTATCTTCTCAGTATTTCGGTGTAATCACGTATCCTCTCAAAAAAGCGGGGAAATTATTTTGTTTTTAGTATGACTACAGCGGATTATGAAAATGAACGGATATTTTCTCGACTGCACCATCCGTTTATTTCTTTCATCTATTGTCGTCATCCCGAAATATTGAGAAGTTACGTAATCACCCCAGAATACTGGGAGGATACTAATGACAACTTTGGTAGTTAAATAAATCCTCGTTCCTTAGGGAAGGTTCGTTTTTAACTTTGGACTTTCAGGTGACAGGCACTTGGCAAGTGCCTGTCACCTTGCCCACAGTTATTTACGAGTTTTCTCTTAACCCTGCTCTGGGCTGTACTTCTTACGGAAAATTATATTAATGAGCAAGTATCTTCTCAGTATTCTGGGGAGACTTGACAAATTTTCCTAATGGTACTCGTATAAAATAAAGTGCTGATGAAATTTGTCAAGCCTTGTCCACGATTTATTGAGAAGATACATGAGCAAAACAATAAAATTAAGAGCCATCCACCCTCAATTGGTGCGCTATCAAGAGCAGGATATGTATTATCTGCACGATCCGATGCGATTATCAGAGCGGGAGATTATTCTGCCGCTGCCATTAGCCCAGATATTGAGCTTTTTCGACGGCCGTTACACCATTTCCGCCATCCACACTTTGCTTTGCCAAGCGGTGGGAGCAGATATGGATATTCGTCTCATCACCGATTTGGTAGATGCGCTGGACGACGCTTATCTGCTGGAAAACGGCCGTTCTCATCAAGCCCTCCAAGAAAAAAGAGCCGCCTATCGCGCCCAGCCGTACCGCCCGCCCGTCCACGCCGGCGGCAGCTACCCCGCCGATCCCGACGAATTAGCCGCCTTTCTCAACGCCTTCAGCGAAGGGGACATGCTGGACGAGGAGCCGGCGTGGAACGGCCGTGCTATCGTCTCGCCCCATATTGATTATCAGCGCGGCGGAGCGGTCTATTCAAAAGTGTGGCGACGGGCAAAAACGGCCGTTCTCGAAGCCGATCTCATCATCATGCTGGGAACCGACCACAAGGGCAGCGCAGGGACATTCACCCTCACCCGTCTGCCATACGCAACCCCATACGGCATCATCCCGACCGATCTGGCGTTAATTGACGCGCTGGAAACGGCCGTTGGCACCGATATTTACGCCGAAGAGCTACATCACCGCGAAGAACATTCGATTGAACTATCGGCCGTTTGGCTACACCATATCTACAGAGAAGCGGGCGTTGACCCCAAGCCGATGATCCCCATCCTCTGCGGCTCATTTCACGGCTTTATCGCCGATGATCGGATGCCTGATCAGGATGAATTTTTGATGACGGCCGTTGACGCGCTCCAAAAAGCGACCGTCGACAAGAAAGTTCTCGTCGTCGCCTCTGTAGATTTCGCCCATGTCGGCCCCGCCTTCGATCAGCCAAACCGCCTGATGGACGAAGCCGCTCGTGCCGCTGTCACCGCTTTTGACGAACAATTAATTACGGCCGTCAACAGGGGAGACGATGCCGATTTCTATCACAGCATCGCCGCGATCGGTGACGAAAATAATATCTGCGGCTACTCCTCCCTCTATCTCATGCTGCGCTATCTCAAAGAAGGGAGCAACGGTCAACAAGTCGCCTACCAACATTGCCCTGCCGATGAAAAAAACGAATCCATCGTCTCCATCGCGGGGCTGCTATTAGAGTAAAACAGCCCTGTAGAGGTCACCCTTCCCCCGTTTGTTGTAAAAACACAACAAAAGTCAATTTTACTCTTGACACTCCCCAAGTTTTGTTGTATCTTCTCAACATATAATTTGTTGTATTATCCCGCATTAGGTGAATTGAGTATGGGAAAAGAGAATTTGTTGAAGAATTACGCAGGCGTTGCCGAGGTCGGTGAACGCCTGCACATTCATCCAGAATCAGTCCGTCGCCTTATTCGTCAGGGGAAAATACCAGCCATCAAATTTGGTAACAAATGGTTAGTCGAAAAATCAATGCTAGAACAGTATGCCAGCGGCTATGACCCGCGACCGGGAAATAAAGCAACTCTTCTATAAAAATGACGACGGGTACGTTCATTCAACGAAGATTTATCTTTTGGGAAGATGGAGATATTCAGCATAGAAAAACGACTGTATTGGGTAGTACGAAAACGAAAAAAGAGGGTTTTATTATGCAAAGGACACCAGAGGTAGAAAACACAGCCAGCCTGCGCGTTATTGGTGTTGGCGGCGGTGGTTGTAATGCGGTTAACCGTATGATCGCTGAAGGCGTTGGCGGCGTTGATTTCATCGCTGTTAATACGGATAATCAAGCATTGCTACTTTCTGATGCTGAAGTGCGCGTACGTATCGGAGAAAAATTGACCAGAGGGTTAGGCTCTGGCGGCAACCCCGAACAAGGGGAAAAAGCGGCGGCAGAATCAATGGAGGACCTGTATGAAGTGTTGGAAGGGTCGGACATGGTGTTTATTACGGCTGGAATGGGCGGGGGAACCGGCACTGGTGCTGCTCCCGTCATCGCCAAAATTGCGAAAGAGTTGGGCGCGTTGACGGTTGGCATCGTTACACGGCCGTTTCTCTTTGAAGGCAGCCGCCGCACCCGCGCCGCGGATGAAGGTATCGAAAAGCTCAAAGAGCATGTCGATACCGTCATCATCATCCCCAACGACCGCCTGCTGGAACTCACCGACAAGCGCGTCTCCCTGACAGAATCCTTTGAAATGGCCGACGACGTTCTCCGTCAAGGCATTCAAGGTATCAGCGAATTGATCACCGTTCCCGGCCTCATCAATCTTGATTTTGCCGATGTAAAAACAATTATGACCGAAGGCGGCGCGGCTTTGATGGCTGTTGGGCATGGCGAAGGTGAAGACCGCGCCCGTATTGCCGCTGAGCAAGCGATCAGTTCCCGCCTGCTGGATGTGACCATTGACGGCGCACACGGCATTTTATTCAACGTAACTGGCGGCCCCGATTTGAGCTTATACGAAGTGAATCAAGCGGCGGCTATCATCCGTGAGACAGCCCATCCCGATGCCAATATGATTTTTGGCGCGGTGATTGATGAAAAGATGGGTGATGAATTACGCATCACCGTTGTGGCGACTGGTTTTGACCACGCTCCCGCCCGTCGGCAGATGTTATACACCCAGCAACGGCAGCAAGCTCCCGTCACCCCCTCATCCAAATCTGTACGCGAAACCGTTTCCGTCGGTGTGCCAAATCAACCACCTGTACGTGAATCTGTCACCCGAGAAAAAGAAAGATCGACATTTTCGCCGACGAATTTAGATATTCCTGCATTTTTACGGCGGCGGTAAGCGCCAACGGCGGTTCGATGTAGCAGAACTGCCCCCTACTTTATCTGTTCTGATGTGATAATTTATTTATCATGTTGAGCACATCCCCTCTGCGAACGCCCTCTGTCTACCCGGACAGGGGGCGTTTTTTATAATGAATAATGTATCTTCTCAGTATTCTGAGGAGACTTGACAAATTTCATAGGAAAATTTGTCGAGTCTTGTCCACGATTTATTGAAAAGATACTGAATAATGAATGCGTCACATTCATTGTTCAGTATTCATCATTTCTTCAGCCGTAAATCTAACGCTGTGTGGCGGTTATTGTTGTCGTTGTTGCGGATGGCGATGCGGATCGCTTTGCGCGTGCCGATGAGGATGAGCAGTTTTCTGGCGCGGGTAACGGCCGTATATAATAAATTCCGTTGTAGCATCATATAATGCTGGGTTGCCATCGGCAAAACCACACACGGGTATTCTGCGCCCTGACTTTTATGGACGCTGATAGCGAAAGCGTGGACGAGTTCGTCCATCTCCAGAAAATCGTAGATGACGGGATTGCCGTCAATGGAGACAACGGCCGTTTGATCCACCAAATTCATGCTCACAATGCGCCCGATGTCCCCATTGTACACATTTTTGTCGTAATTATTGCTCGTCTGCATCACCTTGTCCCCCACACGGAAGAGCGTGCCGCTGAGACGGCGTTCCAATTTGCGCGGATGGGGCGGATTGAGCGCGGCTTGTAGCAATTGGTTGAGGTTGCGGACTCCCAGACTGCCGTTATACATCGGCGACAACACCTGCACATCCTCAAACCCATCCAGCCCGAACTTTTGCGGGATGCGTTTTTGCACCACATCTACCAGCAGAGTGGCCGCTTCATCAGGATTATCTTTAACGAAGATGAAGAAATCAGTCGCGTTCGGTTTTGTCTCTGGCATCCGCCCTTGATTGATGAGATGAGCGTTGTGGATGATGAGCGAGCCGGCCGCTTGGCGGAAAATCGTTTGTAGTCGCACAACGGCCGTCACCCCCGATGCGATCAAATCTGCCAAGACATCGCCCGCGCCAACGGACGGGAGTTGGTCAATGTCGCCCACCAGTAGCAGATGGGTATCGGCGGGGATCGCTTTAAGCAGGCTGTTTGCCAGCATCAGGTCGAGCATGGACGCTTCGTCGATGATGACCATATCCACATTGAGCGGATGCTCTTTGTTGCGGCTGAACCCTTCGCCGGGTTTGAATTCGAGCAGGCGATGGATCGTTTTCGCTTCGCGCCCCGTCGCTTCGGCCAGCCGTTTGGCGGCGCGCCCCGTCGGTGAGGCGAGGGCGTAGGTGGCGCGGCGGCTGTTGAGCAGGTCAAGCAGGGCGCGAAGGGTAGTCGTCTTGCCCGTGCCTGGCCCGCCGGTCAGGATGGTTACTTTGTGGCGAACGGCCGTTTTTACCGCTTCTGCCTGCTGGTCGGCCAATTTCATGTGGGATTGGGCTGGGATGGTAAACGGCCGTTTGAACATCGCCAATCGGCTGGTCGGATGCGCCAGCAGCGCCTTCACCCGATTGGTCGCGCCGATTTCGGAGTAATACATCGGGGTGAGATAGACGGCGCGTTCTTCGCGGACGACGGTTTTTTCCGATTTTTGATCGGCGGGCGGGTATTGCAGCGTCTCCCGTTTGATGAAATCACTGCTCTCTAATTGGGAGATAACGGCCGTTATCTTCTCTCCCTTCACCTCCAAAATTTTCTCCGCTTCCGGCTCCAACTCCTCTTGCGGCATGTACACATGCCCATCATTCGCCATTTTGTTGAGCGTATACGCCACGCCCGCCTCGATACGGCTGGGATCGTCATGCGCCAGCCCCAATGCTTGTGCGATTTTGTCGGCCGTTTTGAAGCCGATGCCATGCACGTCGGTCACCAATTGATATGGCCGATTTTTGACCACATTCAACGCCTCATCCCCATATTTTTTGTAAATCTTCACCGCCAGCGTTGTCGAAATACCGTGTGATTGCAGAAAAATCATCACCTCTTTGATGGCACGCTGTTCAATCCACGCCTTTTTGATTTGCGTCACCCGCTTTTTGCCGATGCCCAACACCTCGCGCAATCGTTCTGGATCATCATCAATAATTTGCAGCGTCTCTGCCCCAAAGCGGTCAACGATGCGTCCCGCCATCTTGGGGCCGACTCCTTTGATAAGGCTGGAGCCGAGATATTTCTTGATCCCTTCAACGGTCGCGGGGCGGGATTTTTCGCATAGTTCGCTTTGGAATTGACGGCCGTGTTTGGGATGACTGCCCCATCGTCCTGTCAATTTGAGCCACTCCCCTTCACTAAGCTGGGGCAGATTGCCGACGACGGTGATCAGTTCGTTGCGGCCAGCCGCATATTTATACGGCAGCATACTCCGCGAATCGGGCTTGAGCCGAATAACGGCGTACCCGTTCTCCGCATTTTGATAGGTGATGCGCTCTACTGCGCCGCTGATTTGTGCCTTCTCTTGCATGGGGGAATTGTACCAAACCTAGCAATGATCGTAACTTCTCAATATTTCGGGGTGACTACAACGGATGGAAGAAATAAACGGATGGTGCAGTCGAGAAAATACCCGTTCATTTTCATAATCCGTTGTAGTCATATTAAAAACAAAATAATTTCCCCGCTTTTTTGAGAGGATACTTTTTATCTGTGTTCATCTGTGCAATCAGTGTCCAATTTTGGAGTACACAATCGCTCCACGATCAAGTATGTAGTAGCGCATATAAACAACTCATGTTATGTTACGATCAAGTTAGATACTCACTATTATAGAAGATAGAGTAATAATCAAGTATATTTACGATTATTATTCAGATAATAATGATAAGGAGATAAAAATGTTAATTAATTTCAGCGTGGGGAATTTTCGTTCAATTAAGGAACCGATAACGCTAAGTATGGTTGCCGCCAATATAACAGCCAAGAATAAAGAGCTGGATACGGAAAATCTATTCAATGACAGCGGCATCACCCTCTTAAAATCGGCCGTTATTTACGGTGCAAATGCGAGCGGTAAAAGTAATTTTTTACGTGCTTTTACCTTTATGAAGCGTTTCGTTTTGCACTCAACAAATACAAATTCGGAAGATCGCATTGACATCACCCCCTTTTTATTAAGCACAGAAACAGAAAATAAACCGACCTATATTGAAGTCGTATTTCTGCTGGACAATGTACGGTATAGATATGGGTTTGAAGTCGATCAGACCCGTGTTCATACAGAGTGGTTATATCGGACGGTTAAACGAGAGTCCGAACTATTTTGGCGGGAAGAGGATTCAATTAAAGTTAGAGCGGGGTTCAAAGGGGGCAAAGGAGTTGCTAGAAAGACTAGACATAACGCCTTATTCCTTTCTGTGGCCGATAAATGGAATGTAGATATTGCAAAACAGCTTATTAGCTGGTTTAAGAGTATCAATGTTATATCCGGATTAGATGATAAAAGTTATCTGGGCTTTACCATTAACCAACTGGTCGAAAACCAATCAGTCAGCCGCCAAATAATGGAATTCACAAAGCATATGGATTTGGGTATATCTGCTGTTCATGCGGAGAAGACAAAAACGGATTTATCTTTTTTATCCACATTACAGCAAACGGATCACCTGCCCCAAGAGGTGAGGGATGCGCTATTGACTACGGATTGGTTTGTAACGGCCGTCAAAACTGTACATAATCGTTATGGCGAATCAAATAAAAAAATCGGTCAGGTTGAATTTGATTTAGATGAGTATGAATCAGAAGGGACAAAGAAGGCGTTCGCCCTTTCTGGGCCGTTATTGCATACGCTGCAAAATGGTCAAATCCTTTTTATAGATGAACTGGATGCGCGAATGCACCCGCTTATGACACGATATATCGTTGAGCTATTCAATTCGACGATCACCAATCCCCGTAATGCACAATTGCTATTTGTGACCCATGATATAAATTTGTTAGATAACCATCTTTTTCGACGGGATCAAATTTGGTTTACCGAAAAAGATCGGTATGGGGCGACGGATATGTACTCGTTAGTCGAGTACAAGATGGGTATACGGAATGATGCTTCTTTTAAGTCAGATTATGTCGCTGGAAAATATGGTGCTATCCCCTATATCGGCAATATAAAACGGCTGATTGGAGAGAGCTATGAGTAAGAGCCATCGTGCTAAACGTGGTCGCAAAGGGCATTTGAAACGGCGTGTAAACGGCCGTACCCTGCGTAAACGATTCTTGATTATCTGCGAAGGGGAGCGTACAGAGCCGCACTATTTTGAGGCGTTTCGGGTTGCAAAAGAGGTTTATGATGTCGTCGGCGAGGGAAACAATACGATCAATTTAGTCAGGCGTGCCATCAAACGCAAAGAGAAGGGAAACTACGATCAAGTATGGGTTGTCATGGATAAAGACGATTTTCCTGTTCAAAATTTTAACAATGCGTTGAGCCTTGCACGTGAGAATGGGATACAGGTGGCGTACTCTAATGAGGCGTTTGAATTGTGGTATCTATTGCATTTCGATTATCACCACACGGCAATGTCACGCAGCAGCTACAGAAAAAGGCTTACGGCTCGACTTGGTTTCGACTATACAAAAAAAGACCCCAATATCTATGCGACATTGGAGGAGAGGCAAGTAACTGCGATTAAGAATGCGACGAAATTATTGGGTAGCTACAAAAATCATCATAGACCTGCTTATGATAATCCAGTAACGACGGTGCATCATTTGGTTGAGGTGCTGTTGGAAGAGGCGGCTTGATCAATTCTTTGTAATTGGACGCAGATTTTCAGGGTAAACCAGAGAAGAATAATCCGCAGATTTCTTGTACATGGTACAAAACGTAACATCTCGACATTTTGGGGTGAGTACAACAAATTAAGAAAGGAACAAATTGCGTCAGTCGAGTCAATCTATTCTTTTCTAAATTTGCTTTAGGCCATTTATGAAAAATAATTAGGGTGTGTTTCATTTCAGTAGAAGTGACAGTCACGGGGCACAAAGTTTTGGGTAAACCAAGTCCGTTCGCCCCGTGACAATCATTTTGGCTCAACTCATTTGAAACACACCCAAATAATTACTATCTTTCTTTTATGGGAATGGGGAAAAA